>JBATTK010000020.1:0-1748 GCA_049670505.1 Saonia sp. | reverse complement strand
CCATTGACGGTACCGAATGGGTCGGGCCATGGAATGATCTCGCTTTCGGCTTCTACCAGATCACGAAGTTCTATTATTATCCTGGCTTCCATGAGCCCGGCTCCGGACTTTCCGCTGGCATCAATCTGGAACTCTGGGAAAGCCTTTCCGATGGCGACAAGGCCATTTTCCAGGCGGCTTGTAACGCCGAAAACAATGCCATGTACTCTGAATTCATGGCCAATAACGGTAGCGCTCTTCTGACGTTGATCAACGAGCATGGCGTTGAACTGAAGCGCTTCCCCGATGAGGTTTTTGCAGAATTTGGACGCCTGTCGAAAGACGTCACGGTGAGCGCTGCAGATGGCGAAATCGGTCAACGCATCCTGGAAAGCTATCTGCAGAACAGAGAAGCAACCGCCGGCTGGACACGAATTTCCGAGCAGTCGTATACGCAGGCCCGCGACAAGGTCGACGCCAGCTGATTGAATCGGATAAGGATGTGGCGGTTTGATCATCGCCGCATCCCTTCTCCTGATCGCAGACTTTGACGATTGGGAGGTGCCGAATGCGGTCACTTGCCGACACCATAGATGCACTGAATACGCGATTGGGGCGCACCCTCTCGTGGCTTACGCTTGGCATTGTTCTGGTGCAGTTCATGGTTGTCTTGATGCGTTATGTCTTCGGCATAGGTGACATCGCGGCACAGGAACTCATCACCTATATGCACGGCTTTTTGTTTATGCTGGCAGCCGGTTACACCTTGGCTGTTGACGGGCATGTACGGGTCGATGTTTTTTATCGAACCGCGCCGCCGCGCACGAAGGCGTGGGTTAATCTGCTCGGGTCAATTTGTCTTTTGCTGCCCATGTGCGTGACGGTGTGGATGGTCTCGTGGAGCTATGTCTACCGATCCTGGATCATTTTTGAGGGATCGCGCGAATCGTCCGGAATTCAGGGTGTCTTCCTGCTCAAGACAGCGATCTTGGCCTTTGCTGTTCTTCTCGGATTGCAAGGGATATCGCTGGCTCTGCGCTCTATCCTGGCTTTGCGCGGTGATAAAGACGCGATCGCCAAACTCACCCACGAGCAGGAGTGAGCGATATGGATAGCGTCATTCACACTCTTGATATCTTGATGTTCGCGACGGCCTGCTTGCTCCTCATGTCAGGATTTCCCGTAGCGTTTACATTGGCTGGTGTCGCACTCGTCTTTTCGGTGCTCGGAACCATGCTTGGTGCCTCAGCATCCCTTGGTGCCATGCCGTCCCGCATTTTTGGCACGATGACCAATGAAGTGCTGATTGCCGTCCCGCTCTTCATCTTCATGGGCGTCATGCTGGAACGCTCCAAGGTTGCCGAAGAACTGCTGGAAACCATGGGCCGCCTGTTTGGCTCCATCCGTGGTGGGCTAGGCATTTCTGTTGCGATTGTCGGCGCATTGTTGGCGGCCTCGACCGGCATCGTTGGCGCGACCGTCGTTACCATGGGCTTGCTTTCTCTGCCGACCATGTTGCGCAACGGCTACAGCCCAAAACTGGCGTGCGGAACCATTGCTGCATCGGGAACGCTCGGTCAGATCATCCCGCCATCGATCGTCCTTGTCATATTGGGCGACCAATTACAGAATTCCTATCAACAGGCCCAACTCGGCATGGGCATTTTCTCGCCTGATACGGTCTCCGTTGGTGATCTTTTTGCAGGGGCCCTGCTGCCTGGCTTGGCCTTGGTCATTCTTTACATTCTCTGGCAGCTCGTCGTCGCGAC
>JBATTK010000019.1:0-43349 GCA_049670505.1 Saonia sp. | reverse complement strand
GGCGGAGCGTGCCTTAAAAACTACTTTTTTAGAGGCTAAATTGTTTCAAAGCTCCTCCATAAATACCGCACATCTTTTATTGTGCATTTTACGAAACGAAAACGACCCTACTACCAAACTGCTCCATAAACTAAAAGTAGATTATGATGGTGTAAAGGAACAGTTCAAATCCATGATTACCAGTGATGACGATTTTATAGATTCTCCTACTTCGGAATCTTTTCCAAGCGACTCGGACGAGAGCAACGAAGGAAAAGAAGGGACTTTTGGAACTACCTCCAGTCAAAAAGGGAACAAAAAATCCAAGACACCCGTTCTTGATAATTTTGGCAGGGACCTTACCCAAATGGCAGAGGAGAATAAACTGGACCCTGTTGTCGGTAGGGAAAAAGAGATTGAAAGGGTATCGCAGATCTTGAGTAGAAGGAAAAAGAACAATCCATTGCTCATAGGTGAACCCGGTGTTGGTAAAAGTGCCATTGCCGAAGGACTAGCGCTGCGGATTATCAATAAAAAAGTTTCCAGGATCCTATATAACAAACGTGTTGTTACTTTAGATCTGGCTTCATTGGTAGCCGGCACCAAATATCGTGGACAGTTTGAAGAGCGAATGAAAGCGGTAATGAACGAATTGGAAAAGAATGACGATGTTATTCTTTTTATTGATGAAATACATACCATAGTAGGGGCAGGCGGTGCCACCGGAAGTTTGGATGCCTCCAATATGTTCAAACCTGCGCTGGCAAGGGGCGAGATACAATGTATCGGCGCCACCACTTTGGACGAGTATAGACAATATATAGAGAAGGACGGTGCCCTTGAACGACGTTTCCAAAAAGTGATGGTAGAGCCTACCACTGTGGAAGAAACCGTTGAAATCTTAATGAACATTAAGGGCAAATACGAGGATCACCACAATGTCAATTATACGGACGAAGCCATTAAGGCCTGTGTAAAATTGACCAATAGATATATGACCGATAGATTTCTGCCGGACAAGGCGATCGATGCGCTCGACGAGGCAGGTTCCAGGGTCCATATCGTAAATATGGACGTTCCCAAACAAATTTTGGAACTCGAAAAACAGTTGGAAGATGTTCGCGAACTTAAAAACAATGTCGTAAAAAAACAACGTTACGAGGAAGCGGCCAAGTTAAGGGATGATGAGAAACGACTGGAAAAAGAATTATCCGTCGCCCAAGAAAAGTGGGAAGACGATAGCAAACTTCATAGGGAAACGGTATCGGAGGACAATGTGGCAGATGTCGTCTCTATGATGAGCGGTATTCCCGTAAACCGAATAGCGCAGACAGAGAGCAATAAGCTGGCGGAATTGCCAGAACTGATCAAAGGAAATGTCATTGGTCAGGATGAAGCCGTAGGCAAGGTTGCTAAAGCTATTCAGAGAAACCGGGCCGGATTGAAGGATCCCAATAAACCGATCGGATCGTTTATCTTCCTGGGACAGACCGGAGTAGGCAAAACGCAGCTCGCTAAGGTCTTGGCCAAAGAGTTGTTCGATTCGGAGGATGCCCTTATCCGTATTGATATGAGCGAGTATATGGAAAAATTCGCTATTTCCCGATTAGTGGGAGCACCTCCAGGCTACGTGGGTTACGAAGAAGGCGGGCAATTGACCGAAAAAGTGCGAAGAAAACCATATTCCGTAATACTGTTGGATGAAGTGGAAAAAGCGCATCCGGATGTATTCAACATGCTTTTACAAGTTTTGGATGATGGATATCTAACGGATAGCCTTGGACGAAAAATCGATTTTAGAAATACCATAATCATCATGACATCCAATATTGGGGCACGTCAGTTGAAAGATTTTGGACAAGGTGTCGGTTTTGGTACGGCTGCAAAAAAACTGCAAGCGGACACACATCAAAAAAGTGTTATCGAGAATGCACTCAAAAAGGCATTCGCGCCCGAATTTTTAAATAGAATAGATGATGTTATGGTATTCAATCCATTGGAAAGGGAACATATCCATAAAATCATCGATATTGAGCTGAGTAAACTGTTCCTAAGAATAAAGGACATAGGATATCATCTTAATTTAACGGAAAAAGCCAAGGATTATATCGCCGAAAAAGGTTTTGATAAACAATATGGTGCCAGACCGTTAAAGAGGGCTATTCAAAAGTACATAGAAGACGCCTTGGCAGAGGAAATAGTTAATTCCAAACTACAGGAAGGTGACAGTATTTTTATGGACCTGGACGAAAAGAAAGAAGAGCTTACCATTAAGATAGAGAAAGCAAAGAAGTCTTCCGAGGCTTAAGCGCTAAAGAATTGAATAGAAGGGAGTCGAACAAATCGACTCCCTTTTTTTTTACCATACACTAAAGGGTAGGAAATAAAATACAAGCCTGCACACTAGGAAACCATATAAACGATATTTAGGCTTTTAGTCTAATATTTTTCACAATATTTAGGCAGACCGCTACTTTCGTCACAGACACTGTAAAATATAGAAAATGAAAGTCGGACCCGTGAAGAAAACGATTATCGTTAGGGAGTACCAATTAGAAATTGGGAAGGTTCAAGTATACGAAGACCATATGGTCTCTATTTTTGAAGAAGGTTCCACCCTAACACTGGAAAGAGCATATCAAATCATAGGAATTTCTGAAATTCACTTCAGGGGAAAAAACTTTGGCATTATTAGTCTTCGTAAAAATTCATATGCGATAGATCCTACCATATACAGCTATTTAAGGGAATTGGAAAATCTTAAGGCATTTGCAATAGTTTCCATTAAGGAAATGGATATGCATAATTTTAAGATCGAAAAATTATTCTATAAGAAACCAATGAAATTCTTCATAGAATATAGCAATGCCCTGGCATGGGTAAAAAGGCGCATAAAGAATAAATAAGGAATACGTTTATTTCCCCTGTTCATTTTTTTCGGCTTGCGGTGCATCAGGTATGCGGAACAGATCCATATAAGCTTCCCCTATATGATCGATTATTCCAGATGCGGTCAGCGCTTGATAGCCCAACTTTTCCACAGCTATGTCAGCGGCCCTTCCATGAAGGTATACGCCAAAAACTGCAGCTTTTGTCGGTTCATAGGCTTGTGCAATTAATCCGGTTATAATTCCGGTGAGCACATCGCCGCTACCCGCAGTTGCCATTCCCGGATTGCCCGTGGTATTTACGTATCCTTTATCTTTGGTTATAGTAATGGTATTACTTCCTTTAATGACCAGGATACAATTATATTTTTTTGAAAATGCCTTTGCCTTCTTCAACTTGTCAAAGTCGTCTTTCCAATTCCCGATCAGGCGTTGTAGTTCCTTTGGGTGAGGGGTCAGAATGGACTGTACCGGCAACTTTTCCAATAAGCTGTTGTTCTCCGCTAAAATATTTAATCCGTCAGCGTCAATCACCAAAGGTTTCCCGTTTTTTTCTAAAAAATCGGCAAATGCCTTTTTTGTTATGGCCTCCGTTCCCAAACCAATACCTATACCTATAACGGTTGGTGAAATAGCAAAATCGATTTTTGAGATATTCTTTTCATCCGCATCGGTTACCACCATTGCTTCGGGCAGGGCCGTCTGTAAAGGAACATATCCGCAAATAGGAGTATATGCAGTCACCAAGCCACTACCGGAATACAAACATGCTCTTGAAGTCAAAATGACCGCCCCTATTTTTCCATAACTGCCCCCAATGATCAGTGCATGTCCATAGCTGCCCTTATGTGAAAATTTTTCCCGCGGCAGGTACCACGGCAATACCTCATTTTTTCCTACCAGTTCGTAATCCGCCACCGTGTCCCTCATATATTCGGTATCCAATCCAATATCAAGAACCTCCCATTGGTTACTATGAATACCCGTCTGTGGCAGGAAAAAAATTAATTTAGGTGCCTGAAAACTCAATACAAAATTAGCGTTTATCACACCTTTCGGATCCAAGGGCACCTTATCCATAAATAGCCCCGATGGCAGGTCAACGGACAGTATAAAAGCTTCCGAATCGTTCAGGTGTTGTATCAGCTTTACGACCCACGGATCGGGAGCCCTGTTCAATCCTATTCCGAAGATGGCATCAACAATGATATCATCCTTGCCGATAGCCGGGAATTCACCATCCGAATCAATAAAATTAGGCCAGATTTTTCGATCTTTAAGCCTTTTCAGATTGATCAAGAAATCCTTGGAACGTTTCTCGCTATAATTGACTACGTTCACTTCCATATGATAACCGTGCTCCTGCAAATGCCTTGCCAAGGCAATTCCGTCCCCCCCATTATTTCCTATTCCACAAAAAAGATGAATTTTAACCTGTGCACCTTGCATTCTGAGGTGCAGCCAATTAAAAATCTGTACAGCGGCCCGCTCCATAAGTTCATCGCTTGCAATCTGCTGTTTCTTGATCGTGAATTTATCAGCTTCGTATATCTGTTTAGCAGTAAAAACCTTCATTCAATAAAAAAATTTGGCAAACGTTGATTATTTGGTAAAAATTCTTCATAATATTTGATAAAGAACCCAAAAATACTACTTTTGAAGCTTTCAAAGAAGTATGCTTTATTTTAATACGGACATAAAAAAATTCTTTTCTCCATTGAGCAATGGCGGTGTTACCTGTACTGCCACTACCACTACTACCCCTTTGGGGTAAACAACTATATATTCTCGTCCTTTTTTCGCATTTTTTATATTCAATCAACAATTACATTTTAATTCAACAGCATGAAAGTTCTAAAATTCGGTGGTACTTCGGTAGCCAATGCAGAAAACATAACATTAGTTAAAAATATAGTCGCCAACTCGGATAGTGATAAAACCATCGTTGTGGTCTCCGCTTTTGGTGGTATTACCGATTTATTGCTAAAAACGGCGAGGCAAGCTTCGGAACAGGACAATAGCTATACGCATGGTTTACAAGAAATAGAGGATAGTCATTTACATACGATCAAAAAGCTTATTCCGGTTGATTCCCAAAGCCAGGTGTTGAGTAAGGTGAAAAGTGAACTAAATACGCTGGAAACATTATTGGAAGGCGCTTATCTCATTGGTGAAATTACCCCGAAACTGTCAGATAAGATCGTCAGCTACGGAGAATTGCTATCATCCTATATCATAAGTGAATTCTTTCTTTCCGAACAAATGGATGCCGTCTATACAGATAGTAGAACGCTCATTAAAACCAACGAAATCTACGGAAATGCCGCAGTAGATCTTGATACTACAAACGCCAATTGTAAAAACTTTTTTTCCAAAGTATCCAATAAAATTACGGTTCTGGGAGGTTTTATTGCTTCCTCCATTAATGGAAATTCCACCACTTTAGGAAGAGGGGGATCAGATTATACCGCAGCCATTATCGCAGGTTCCATAACTGCCGAAGCACTGGAAATATGGACCGATGTAAGTGGTATGTTTACCGCTAATCCCAAAATTGTAAAACAAGCCATGGCCATAGGGCACATCTCTTATGAAGAGGCTATGGAACTATCACATTTTGGTGCCAAGGTATTATACCCTCCTACCATACAGCCCATACTTTCCAAAGGCATTTCAATAGTGATCAAAAACACCTTTCATCCCAATGATGTGGGAACTTTGATTACTAAAAACCAAAATGAGGAAGGCAAGACCGTGAGAGGTATCAGTCACGTGGAAGATATTGCCCTATTATCCTTGGAGGGACCGGGAATGGTAGGAATCCCCGGAATTTCAAAGCGATTTTTCGAAATACTTTCCCAAACCGAAATAAGCGTGGTTTTAATCACCCAGGCATCTTCGGAACACTCCATTTGCGTAGGTATTTCTGCAAAAGATGCAGATGTGGCGGCAGATGTGGTCAACAAGGCCTTTGAATACGAAATCTCCCTAGGAAAAATAAATCCGGTCATAGCGGAAAAAGACTTGGCCATTATTGCATTGGTAGGCGACAATATGAAAAGTCATCAAGGACTTAGCGGAAAAATGTTCAGTACACTTGGAAAGAACAACGTTAATATTAGAGCTATTGCGCAAGGAGCCTCTGAACGCAACATTTCATCGGTCATTGCCAAAGCCGATGTAAAAAAAGCCTTGAATACACTGCATGAAGAATTCTTTGAAGAGCATATAAAACAATTGAATCTGTTTGTCATGGGTGTTGGAAACGTGGGCTCTAAATTCTTGACCCAGATACAGCAACAAAAAAAATACCTGAAAGAAAATTTAAAATTGAATATCAGGGTTATCGGAATATCCAATTCCAGAACCATGATTTTTGATGAAAACGGTATTTCCCTAAAGCACTGGGAATCCCTTTTGACCGAGGGGGAGAAAGCAGATCCGGCATTGTTTTTCGATACTATCAAAAAATTGAATTACCGTAACAGTATTTTTGTTGACAATACGGCCAGTGATACCATTTCCGAAACCTATGCTTCCTATTTAGAGCAAAGTATTTCCGTAGTTACCTGTAATAAAATTGCATGTTCTTCGGAGTATGACAATTATAGCAGACTGAAAGATCTGGCCAGGGAATACAACGCCCCATTTCTATTTGAAACCAACGTAGGGGCCGGTTTGCCCATCATAGATACTTTAAAAAATTTGATCGCCTCCGGTGATAAGGTATTAAAAATCCAAGCTGTTTTATCAGGTAGCCTAAATTTTGTCTTTAATCATTTCAATGGCGAAAATACGTTCCACGATATTGTAAAACAGGCCCAAGAAGAGGGTTATACCGAACCTGATCCTAAAATTGACCTAAGTGGTATAGACGTCATGCGCAAGATCTTGATTTTGGCCCGCGAGAGTAATTATAAACTTAATATAGAAGATATAGAAAATAAGCCTTTCCTGCCTAAAGAGAGTTTGGAAACTAAAAATAACCAAGACTTCTTCGCTTCTTTAGAAAAGCATGAGTCCGTATTTCAAGAAATATTTCAGAAGGCGATCACGGCAGATAGTAAGCTTAAATATGTAGCCCAGTTTGAAAATGGAAAAGCAAGCGTAGGCCTACAGCATATTCCTAAAACCCATGATTTTTATAATTTAGAGGGAAGCGATAATATTGTGCTATTTTATACGGAAAGATATCCTGATCAGCCTATGATCATAAAAGGAGCAGGGGCCGGTGCGGCGGTTACGGCTTCCGGCATATTCGCCGATATTATACGAATTGGCAACTTTTAAGAGTTTCCCGTTTAAACAGTTTCTGATTTCATATTGCCCAATTTTGATTTTAAATTCTAAACCTGAAACAACAGAAACTTAAAACAACAATAAACTATGTACAATGGACACTAACGAAATAAAAATATTCTGTCCGGCCACCATTGCCAACATCTCTTGTGGATTTGATGTTCTTGGCTTGGCGTTGGATGCTGTTGGTGATGAAATGGCCATTCGCAAAACAAAACAGCAAGGTATAAGGATTACCAAGCTGGAAGGACAAGATCTACCTATGGAAACCTTGCAAAATGTTGCGGGGGTCGCGGGTTTGGCCTTATTGGAAAAAAGTGATTATCAGGGAGGGTTTGAAATAGACATTTATAAAAAAATAAAGGCAGGTAGCGGAATAGGAAGTAGTGCCGCCAGTTCTGCGGGGGCCGTTTGGGGTATGAACAAATTATTGGGAAAACCCTTTGCAACTTTAGACTTGGTCAAATTTGCCATGGAGGGAGAACGGTTGGCAAGTGGTGTTGCACATGCCGATAATGTGGCCCCCGCCCTATTTGGGGGATTCACCTTGGTGCGTAGTTACAGTCCTTTGGATGTTGTAAAAATCAATTCGCCCGAAGCCTTATTTGCCACGGTAATACATCCACAGATAGAAGTTAAAACATCGGATTCCCGAAAAATTCTTAAAACGAAGATTTCTTTGGAAGACGGTATAAAACAGTGGGGCAATGTGGGTGGGCTCATTGCCGGACTTTTCACGGAAGATTACGATTTAATCGGGCGGTCCCTAGTAGATCATATTGTAGAACCTATACGTTCCATGCTCATTCCCGGGTTTGATGAAGTAAAATCAAAATCCCTTAAAGCTGGTGCCCTAGGTTGCGGTATTTCAGGTTCGGGACCTTCTATTTTTGCCTTGAGCAAGGGCAAGGAAACAGCGGAAAAAGTGGCACGGGCCATGCAAGAGGTGTATCAAAGTATTGGAATAGACCATGACATCCATGTCTCCAAAATCAATTCGGAAGGAACACGGAAAATAGTATAATAAATAAGTGATTGTACGCTATTGTACCAGTAAATGTGAAAATAGGGGAAAACACCTCCCTCAATCCCTCCTTTTTAGGAGGGAAGTAAGGTTTCCCCTCTAAAAAGAGGGGATCAAGGGGTGTGTAATTTCTAAAACGCTTCATTATGTTACTACTGGCAATATACCGTGGAATCAAATAAATAATTACCCTTCTTGCGGCCCTAACGGCTTTTGGAAGGAATTAGAAGTGTATGCTTAAAATACCTAATAAACAATGAACTTTTACAGCTTGAACAAAAAAGCACCGGACGTATCCTTTAAAGATGCGGTAATTAAAGGAATAGCACCAGATAGAGGTCTTTATTTCCCAGAGATGATAAATCCTCTGCCCAGTTCTTTTTTTGAAGAAATCGATACGCTTTCCAATCATGAAATAGCTTACCGGTCCATTCAACAATTTGTGAGCGATGACATTCCTGAAGAAAAACTCAAGGAAATTGTAACTAACGTATTGGATTTTGATTTTCCCATAGTGGAAATTGAGGAAAATGTGGCCACTTTAGAACTTTTTCATGGACCCACCATGGCCTTCAAGGATGTTGGTGCACGTTTTATGGCCCAATGTCTAGGGTATTTCTTTGAAGGAAAAGATAGCAAGGTCACCGTATTGGTCGCAACATCGGGAGATACCGGAGGTGCCGTAGCAAACGGTTTTTTAGGGGTAAAGGGCGTACAAGTAGTCATCCTTTATCCTAGCGGAAAGGTGAGCGATATCCAGGAAAAACAATTGACTACCCTAGGGCAGAATATTACGGCATTAGAGGTAGATGGCACTTTTGATGATTGCCAGCATATGGTAAAAACCGCCTTTTTGGATAATGGGCTACTTCGGAAGATGCAATTGACCTCTGCCAATTCTATAAATGTGGCACGTTGGCTTCCCCAGCTATTTTACTTTCTATTTGCATACAAACAATTAAAATCCAGGCGGGGAGAAATGGTGTTCTCCATTCCCAGTGGGAACTTCGGAAATATTTGCGCAGGTATGGTCGCCCAACGTTTGGGAATGCCTGTGACTCATTTTGTAGCGGCCACCAATGCAAATGATATTGTTCCCAATTTCATGACAAATGCAACGTACCTGCCTAAACCATCCGTAGCAACCATTTCCAATGCCATGGATGTTGGCGACCCCAGTAATTTTATCCGCATACGACATTTATATCAGGATGATTTTTCAAAATTATCCCAAAACCTTTCCTCCTATTCCTTTACCGATGATGAAACCAAAGCGGCTATTCTAAATATCTATGCTAATTCCGGATATGTTCCAGACCCCCATGGGGCCGTAGGTTATTTGGGGTTAAAAAAATACCAAGAATCGCATCCCGATACCTATGGTGTTTTTTTGGAAACGGCACATCCCGTAAAATTCCTGGATATCGTGGAAACCGTTATAAAAGCATCCTTGGAAATTCCTTCACAAATCCAAAAGGTAATGGGAAAGGAAAAAAAAGCGATGAAGATTTCCACTTACGAGGAATTAAAATCATTTCTATTGGATAAATAGGTTATTCCTTTCCGGAGGATTGTTTCAAGAACCTTGATAAGATTTGAAAACCTTACCTAGGCTATCGCTAAATTATTCAATAAATTTGCCCTTCAAATTCCAAGAATATGAAGAATACTGCTTTGACCAAAACCCATGAGGCCCTAGGGGCCAAAATGGTTCCCTTTGCAGGCTATAAAATGCCAGTTTCCTACGAGGGCGTTAACATAGAACATGAAACCGTCCGTAAGGGAGTGGGTGTTTTTGATGTTTCGCATATGGGAGAATTCCTCATTGAAGGACCAAATGCGTTAGATCTTATCCAGAAAGTGACTTCCAATGATGCTTCCAAATTATCAATAGGCAAGGCCCAGTATAGTTGCCTGCCCAATGAAACTGGAGGAATTGTAGACGATCTCATAGTGTATAGGGTAAAGGAAGAAGTATATCTTTTGGTAGTAAATGCCTCGAATATTGATAAGGATTGGGCGCATATTTCTAAATACAATGAAGAATTCGGGGCTAGTATGCGTAATATATCCGATGCGTATTCCCTTTTGGCCATCCAAGGTCCAAAAGCAATGGAAGCTATGCAATCCCTGACTTCGGTAGATTTATCCGGTATTAAGTTTTACACTTTCGAGGTAGCCGATTTTGCAGGAATACCAAATGTGATTATTTCGGCTACCGGTTATACAGGTTCCGGTGGGTTCGAAATCTATTGCAAAAATGAGGAAGTGCAACAAGTCTGGGACAAGGTTTTTGAAGCGGGAACCGATTTTGGCATAAAACCGGTGGGTCTTGCAGCAAGGGATACCTTGCGATTGGAAATGGGCTATTGTTTATATGGAAACGATATCAACGATACTACTTCCCCATTCGAAGCGGGCCTGGGATGGATTACCAAATTCTCCAAGGATTTTGTAAACAGTGAAGCCTTGGCCAAGGAAAAGGAACACGGTCCTAAACGAAAACTAATTGCTTTTCAAATAGATGAAAGGGGAATCCCAAGACATGATTACGATATCGTAGATACAAACGGTGTTACTATAGGAATTGTTACCTCTGGGACCATGTCCCCTTCTTTGGGCAAGGGAATAGGTCTAGGTTACGTTCCAAAAGTTTTTTCCGAAGTAGGCAGTAAAATACATATTCAAATCCGAAAAAATAAAGTTCCCGCCACCGTAGTAAAACTTCCTTTTTATAAAGGCTAATGGTCAATTTTCAGCATATCATAGATGAGATTTCGTCCAACCTTTCCTTGGTGTCGGACAAAGGAACCGTTGCCACGTATATCCCTGAACTGGCTCAAATTGAACAACATAAATTTGGAATCCATCTTATTGATAACCAAGGAAATGAATACGCTTCAGGGGATTCTGGGGAGGCCTTTTCCATACAAAGTATCTCCAAGGTACTTTCATTGGCACAGGCTTTTTCCATTGTGGGGGACGACTTGTGGAAACGGGTAGGTGTTGAACCCTCTGGAGATCCTTTTAACCATCTGTCCCTATTGGAAATGGAGAACGGGATTCCCCGAAATCCGTTAATAAATGCTGGCGCCCTTATTGTTGCCGATATCTTGGTGACCCATTTAAAAGATCCAAAAGAAAACTTCCTTTCCTATATAAGAGCTATTGCAAATGATGCTACTATAGATTATGATTTAAAAGTAGCACGGTCGGAGAAGGAAACCGGTTTTAGAAATTATGCCGCGGCATACTTGTTAAAATCCTATGGGAATTTGGAGCATAAGGTAGACACTGTTTTGGATTTCTATTTTCACCAATGTTCCTTGCGTATGTCCTGTAAGCAATTGGCCAATGTATTTTATATGTTCATGAACAGGGGGGAATGCTTACAAAATAACAAATACCTAAATCTTGACCATGTAAAAAGAATTAATGCCATTATGCTCACCTGTGGTTTTTATGATGAAGCGGGAGAATTCGCTTTTGAAGTAGGCCTTCCGGGGAAAAGCGGTGTTGGAGGAGGAATCGTGGCCTTATTACCCAATAAGTTTTGCGTCACCACCTGGTCTCCCGGACTCAATAAAAAAGGAAACTCCAAATTAGGGATGCTGGCATTGGAACAATTGACCACGAAAACAGGGTTATCAATTTTTTAGCTATTGGACAAAAGAAAAATCCTTATACTCGGCGCTAGTGGTTTTATTGGAAATGCCATCTATAAAGAACTTCGCTCCTATTTTGACACCTACGGGACCTATTGCCATTCCGGAAAGTCCTTTGGGGACAATCAACAGTTTTTCAGATATGATATGGAGGAAGATGATATTTTTGAGTTACTGGAAAACGTTAGGCCACAGCTCATCATCTCTTCGTTACGAGGTAATTTTGCCTCACAGGTACAGGCTCACTGGCACATCATGGAATATTTGATGAAGCATGACTGTATGTTGTATTTTATCTCCTCGGGTAACGTTTTTGACGCTTACAGTAAATACCCTTCCTATGAATACGATAAAACGCTGTCCGAAAGTATCTATGGTAGATTAAAAATTAAAATAGAGAATATGCTATTAAGGCTCCCTAAAGAAAAAATGGGGATTTTAAGGGTGCCCATGGTTTTTGGCAATAATTCTCCCAGAATTAAAGAAATAAAAAATGCCCTGACCCACACGGAGCCTATTGAAGTATTCCCTAATCTGATCATCAACGTAACCAATGACGATAAGTTAACGCAACAAATCCATTATTTGATAAACCATAACAAAAATGGTATTTTCCATTTAGGAAGCACGGATTTGGTACACCATGAAGATTTCATCAAAGAAATTGTGAAACGATTAAGCAATTATGAGCCTGTGTACAAACGGGTTTTTACTACCAATGAAGATCGTTATTTGGCCGTATTGCCCAAGGCAAACAAATTACCAAAAAATTTACGGATAAAATATCAGGAAATCATTGATCATCATATATTAGGTTGATCCTTGCCATTAATTTTGATCCAAATTCTCCATAGTACAAAAGAAGCGCGGTAATTTTCTTAACTTTAAGAAAATAAGATATAAACCACTCCTATAGATTGCAAATCCATAGGTTTTGAAAAATGATGAAATTGCCAACAGTTATTGAGTTATTCGTTATTTAGTAGGAACGCTATAATAACCTAATAACCATAACAGTTAAAATATTTTTAGAAACCAAAAGCCTTGCACTGAAAATGCATAGTTACAGCTAACGAATGAAACCAATGAAAAAATTCACCGAAATTGAAATTAAAAAACATCTGGAAGCCATTAATGGTTGGGAATATACGGATGACGCCATTCAAAAGTCGTTCAAGTTCAATAACTTCAGGGATACCTTTGCAATAATGACGCGTATTGCGTTTGAATGCGAGGCGCAGAACCATCACCCCGAATGGAGCAATGTATATAATTCCCTAACCATACGTCTGAACACCCATGATGCCGACGGAATAACGCAGAACGATTTTGACCTGGCAAAAATCATCGAGGAAATTGTGAATAAATCGTAGTATCCCAGCAAAAAACACCTGCTTGCAACGCTACTAAATTTTGTTAAATTTGTGGCTGGTTCAACTAAACACTTTTAAAAATGGGAAGAGCTTTTGAGTTTCGGAAAGCACGTAAAATGAAACGATGGTCGGCTATGTCCAAGGCATTTACGCGTATTGGAAAAGACATTGTAATGGCTGTAAAGGAAGGTGGTCCCGATCCCAACTCCAATGCAAAGCTCCGGGCGGTAATACAGAACGCCAAATCGGTGAATATGCCCAAAGATAATGTAGAACGCGCCATTAAAAGAGCTAGCGACAAGAGTTTGGGCGATTTTAAGGAGGTATTGTTCGAAGGCTATGCACCGCATGGCATCGCCATTCTTATAGAGACCGCTACCGATAATAATACAAGAACAGTAGCCAACATCCGCAGTTATTTTAATAAGTGCAACGGTAGTTTAGGCACCTCCGGATCGGTAGAGTTTATGTTTGACCACACTTGTAATTTTCGAATTAATGCTGATAGTATAGACCCGGAAGAACTGGAATTGGAAATGATAGATTACGGAGCCGAAGAAGTTTTTGTTGATGAGGATGGCATACTGATCTATGCTCCCTTTGAGTCTTTTGGGGCCATACAAAAAGAATTAGAATCCAAGGAAATTGAGATTTTGTCTTCTGGTTTTGAACGGATTCCCCAAGTGACCAAAGAACTTACCAATGAGGAGATTGCCGATGTAGAAAAGCTATTGGAAAAAATTGAAGAGGACGATGACGTACAGAACGTATATCATACCATGAAAGAATAGTGGCCCCGGTAATTTACCTCGGTTTTAAGGTTCCTGTAAATAAGTCGATAAAATTGCGACTTACTAAAAAAACATGGGATGTGTAAACCATTGCTCTTAGGTATCTTGTTCGTTTTTATCAGTATTCAATCCGGTATGGCCCAGGGGATGAACCCGGAAAGGTTAAGGGAAATCATGACACAGGTTTCCGATACACTCCAGAATAACGGCAATGCCTATCAATTGATGTACAAGGATCGGTTATTGATCTGTGTATATGATGAAAATGCGAATAGAATGCGTATTATTTCACCGATCATTGAACGTAAGAAATTAGAGGAAGAAGAACTCTTAAACGCCCTAGTCGCCAATTTCCATTCGGCGCTGGATGTAAAGTATGCATTAAGTGATGAAATTATTTGGTCCGTATTTACCCATCCACTACATGAACTATCGGAGCATCAGGTGCTGGATGCCATAAAACAGGTATATACCGCAGCGGCAACCTTTGGAAGCACCTATTCTAGTACCAACCTCGTTTTTCCTGGAAACTCCAAAAAAGAAGAAAAGGAAAAACCTAAAAAAATTATTAATAAGACCTAGAAACTATATGCGGGTACTTTACCGATCACTCCCTTAAAAAAAGCCTCATATTCCTTAAAATCCGCTTCTTTATCTTTTGTTGGAAAATACGGTTCCGAGACCTTTACCTGTTTCTTACCATAGTCAAAGGCGACCATTACAATGGGAACCTCGGCCGCTTTGGCAATATAATAGAATCCTGTTTTCCATTCAGTTACCTTTTTTCGTGTACCTTCCGGAGCTATCGTTAATCTGAACTTTTTCCGTTCTCTAAAAATTTTCGCCGTAGCACTAACGGTATCACTGCTTTTACTGCGATCTATGGGTGCTCCGCCCATCCATCTAAAATACCATCCAAATGGCGGTCTGAACAGTCCCTTTTTTCCGACATAATTTATTTCTTCGTTCCATATCTTTCGCACCAATAGCCCTATAAAGAAATCTACCCAACTGGTATGGGGGACTACGATAACAACGCACTTATCCAACTTGGGAAATGTACCGATGAGTTTCCACCCCAGTATTTTGAAATAGATGAATTTGGCAAGTAACCGCATAAACCAATGTGAATAACTGGAAAAAGAAACGGTTTTTTGATCTCACCGTTTCCCATAGGCCAAGATACCATTCCTTATTAAAGGGACAAGGGGAATTTGTTTATATAAAATCATATTTTTCGATAAATCGATTTTAATCTTTCCGGAGTAATCCTATTGCGCCATTCCTTGCCCAAAGCATTTTCCCAAAGCGGTACTAGATCCATCGCAACGGAAATCATAATATCAAAATCTTGATCGGTCAAATTTTCGCATATACCTTTAGGAAGTTCTACACCATGCTTTTCCCTAATTTCATGGAAAAGACGGACACCATCCGGGTAAAACTCTTCCAAATGCTGAAAAACCAAACAATTTCCAATCCCATGTTTTACGCCCAAAAGATAAGAAAGACCATAACTCATGGCATGGGCCACCCCAACCTGAGAATATGCTATGCTCATTCCTCCATGCCATGAAGCCATCATTAATTTGTCCCTGGATTCGGAAGCTTGCAATTTACCTAAATAAACCTCTTTACAAAGCTCCAGTGCCTTTTCGCCATAACTTTGACTAAAGGCATTTAAATAAGTGCCGTTAAGCGATTCTATACAATGGATATAACAATCCATACCGGTGTAGAACCATTGGTCCAAGGGAACGTCCTTAATTAAATCGGGGTCCAACAACACCTGATTAAATGTTGTATAGTCGGAATTGATTCCAAGTTTTTTTTCCGGCCCCAGCAATACGGTAGTTCTGGAAACTTCTGCACCTGTTCCGCTAATCGTTGGGATTCCAACATGATAGATAGCGGGCTTTTGTACCAAGTCCCACCCCTGATAATCGGCAGCACCGCCCTTATTGGTCAATAAAATGGAAACCGCCTTCGCCAGATCCAGTAATGTTCCCCCACCAATACCCACTATACCGGAGGGCAATTCCGAATAGTCATCCTTGATTTTTTTCACCAATAGGTCTACTTGATAGGTCTTGGGTTCTTCTTCTGCGGATACAAAAATAATCTGGTCATTGAAAATGGAAGGAATTCTTGCAGCTAGTTCCTTACCCTCAAAAACATCATCGACCAAAAAAATGAAAGGTGCATCCGAATGTACTCGCTTTGGCATTAAAATTTCTCCCAATTGGTCAAAACTGCCAGTACCGAATACTACATGGGGGACCATGGGGAAATTTTTATACTTTTCCGTATGTTCTACCTTCGTATATTGCGTATGATTAAATTGTTTTATTTCCATAGTCTAATCCAAATATTTTAAAATATCGGTTATCCTGTTTAGCGTAAGATGGTTATTGGTCTGCTCTTCTATCTTTACTTCTTCGTGCTTCCAAGTGGTGTGAAAAGGAATATGAACTGCCTGTGCACCAATGTTTATAATAGGCAATACATCTGATTTTAGCGAATTCCCGATCATTAAAAACTCATTCACATTTATTTCCAAATGATCTAGGAGTTGCTGATAATTTTCCTCTTTCTTATCACTCAATACTTCTACATGATGAAAATACCTGGATAGGCTCGATTTTTCCAGCTTCCGCTCCTGGTCCAAAAGGTCTCCCTTTGTTAGAACAATTAAGCGGTACCCAGACCCTAATTTCTCCAAGACTTCCCTTACCCCGTCCAAAAGTTCAACGGGATGGGTTATCATGTTTTTACCAAGATTCAATATATCCGTAACCGTTGCTTGAGAAATACGATTATTTGAAATATCCAATGCGGCTTCTACCATAGATAGCATAAATCCTTTGATACCATATCCGTAAAGCTGCAAATTCTTCATTTCGGTTTTAAAGAGCTCCTGATCGATCTGATTCTTGGTCTCATAACCCTCCAAAAGATTGGCAAACTTTTCTTCCGCCTCCCTAAAATATGTTTCGTTCACCCATAGGGTATCATCGGCATCAAAACCGATAACTTTTATAGTACTAAAATCTATTTCCATACTTTTTTTGCCCTTTCTAAATCTTCAGGGGTATCAATTTCTATTCCTGCTACTTGGGTTTCCACCATTTTTATTTTCTTTCCATACTCTAAATAACGAATAGCCTCTATCTTCTCCGTTGCTTCCAAGGGTAGCATGGGTAGAAGTTGAAAATCCATCAACGCACTTTTTCGAAATGCATAGATTCCCTTATGCTTATAATATGCAGCTTTTATTTCTTTTGATCTTGGGTAGGGAATGGGTGATCGGGAAAAATAAAGTGCGAAATTTCTATGGTCCACAATCACTTTTACGGTATTGGGATCATTGATCTCATCCTTTTCCGTAATACGGGTCATTAAGGAAGCCAGGTCAATTTCCATTTTGGGGTCATTTTTAAAAACTTCCAAAACGCTTGCCAAACTTTCCTTATCCGTAAATGGCTCATCACCTTGTACATTTACTATAATATCTACATCCATATGGGTAACCGCTTCCGCAATTCGATCACTTCCACATTCGTGTTCCTTTATGCTCATAATTGCATCACCACCTGCATCCTTGATGGTATTATAGATGATATCACTGTCAGTGACTACATATACCTTATCGAACAAATCGGTGCCTATTGCGGCCTCATATGTTCGGAGGATAACAGGTTTCCCGGCCAAATCCTGCATTAATTTTGCTGGAAATCTCGATGCGGCATAACGCGCAGGTATCATAGCAATGACCTTCATTGAATATCAATAATTAAAATTATGTTTTTTTGGGTCTTAGCTTTCGGTATATGCTAAAGATAATCCCCAAAATTATGATTACCATAATAGCCGCTAGTACAGGGGCAAAAATAGAGGCGGTAGTCACTACAACGGCCGTTCCCGTTTCTACGGCAGAAACCAAAGGATTTGCCAGTCCACCGGTTGTTGTCGTGGAGGCCAATCTACTTGTAGCGCCCGCACCTTTTATAGCCGTAGCCGTACCCCCTCCCGCAATAATAGCCAAGGACCATGTAATTACCGGATCTAGATCGGCAACCGTGGATACCATAACCGCAGTGCCGGCAATTGCGGCCAAAGGAATGGCAATACTATCTAAAAGGTTATCTACCCATGGGATGAAATAAGCGAATATTTCTACCAAACTAGCAACTCCAAGTGCAATCAAGGCGGCAGTACTGCCTATCCATTGCCAACTTTCATTGAGCTCCCATACATTAAAATAGGAAGCCAAACTTAACGCGAACAGTGGTAAAAATACCCTGAAACCTACAGAAGCCGCCAGTCCTACACCCAAAAATATGCTGATGATCGTCTCAGAAGTCATTCATAAATCTTTAACACTAAATTAGACTATTCCTAATCAACAAAAAAATCGTCCTTAAAACCTATTAAGTACAATTGGTTTTTGGCCCTGGTCACTGCAGTATATAACCAACGTAAATACTCCTTATCCACTCCGTTGGGCAAATAGGGTTGTTCCACAAAAACAGTATCCCATTGTCCCCCCTGGGATTTATGGCAGGTAATGGCGTATGAGAACTTTACCTGCAATGCATTAAAATATTTGTTGTTTTTAACACCTAAAAACTTTTTGTATTTGGATTTTTCACCCGCATAGTCCTTAAGTACTTCCTGATACAACCTGTTGCCATCTTCATAGGGAAGTGAAGGCGTTTGCGCCTTTATCGTATCTAAAAGCAAAACAGTTTCAAAGGGTGTTTGGTTGGGATAATCTACCATTTTCACCTTTACCTCCGCAAACTTAAACGTATAAAGTTCCTTAATGGAAAAAATTTCCAAAACCTCTATAATATCCCCATTGGCTATAAAACCTGCCTCTGAATTGGGTTTTAACCAAAAATAATTGTTTTTTACTACCATCATGTAGTCCCCGACCGACAATTCATTCTCCAAATAAAGAATTCTACTTCGGATATTTTCATTGTAAAGATTTGCCCTTTTATTGGAACGTACGATCAACGAAGTCTCCTCTTTTCCATTTTGACGGTAAGAATTATCAATGGCTTCTTGGATATCGTGCCCATCGATCAAACGAACAATGTCCTTGTAGGGGCCTACATCAAACTTAAAACCATCAAAATAATCACTCTGTAATTGTTCCCTTAGATTAGTGGCATTGATCAGAATACCCGAATCTTCCGCTTGCCGAACTACTTCGTCCAACTCCAATCTTATGACTTCCTTATTATAGTTAAGTGCTAATTTATCCTCGTCCAAGGCGGGACTTAGATTCAAGTGTACCGGCGGTAATTGCGCAGTATCACCTATTAGAATCAATTTACAATTATGACCGGAATACACGAACATCAATAGATCATCCAATAAGGACCCATTCTCGAACAATTTGGAATCTGCCGGCGTATCCGGTATCATGGAAGCCTCATCGACTATGAAAATGGTATTTCTGTGTTTGTTGGGCGCTAATACAAATTGTACCCCGCCCCCACGCTCTTTTTTAGGAAAGTATATTTTTCGATGGATGGTAAAAGCCTGGGTACTGGAATAGTTGGACATTACCTTGGCCGCTCTTCCCGTTGGGGCCATCAGTACGGCCTTCATTGTGGTTTTCCATAAATTGGTCACTATGGTACCAACAATCGTAGTTTTACCGGTACCGGCAAATCCTTTTAATAAAAAAACACTATCTTTTTCCTTGGATAAAACAAAGTGGGTAAGCTTTTGTAAAGCCACCTCCTGTTTTAAAGTAGGTTGATGCGGAAATTTCTCCTGTAATATTTTATAAAATGAAGAGGCCGTAAGTGTATCCATTGGTCCTCAAAGATAAACATGATTTTTAGGCGAAAACCTTTTACGATTAAAAAAAAATTGTAGATTTGTGATAACCACTAAATTTAATTAACACATATAAAATGAAGACCATAATACAAATAGTACTTTGGGTAGTATGTATCGGGTTAGGATTTCTAATATACAAATCCGTAAACGCCCCCATTGAGTTTAAAAAAGTAAAGCAAGAACGATATTCTAAAGTAATTGCGTCACTAAAGGATATAGGTAATTCCCAAGAAGCATATAAAACGGTCAACGGAAAATTTGCCAATGACTTCAATAAGTTAATAGCATTTGTGGATACGGGCAAATATATTATTACCCAACAAAGGGATTCCTCCTTTTTAAGATTCAACAAATTATATTCCATAGATACCCAAGTGGATACCGTACTCATAGACACTTTGGGATTTGTTTCTGTAAAGGATTCCTTGTTCAAAAACGACGATCGGTACAAGACCATGATGAACGTGCCCGGGGCCCAAGGTGGAGAGAAGTTTGAAATGAAGGCGGACATTATTGATAAAAGCGGTTATAAGGCAGCCGTTTTTGAGGCAAAAGTGAAGAAGAACGTAGTGCTTTACGACCAACCTAAGGATCTTTTGGCCGCAGAAAACGCACATGCGAGTGTTGAAGAAGTAAATGGCAAGGAAATTAAAGTTGGTTCGCTAACGGAAGTGAGCACCAATGGTAACTGGCCACCTATATATGATGCCAAAAGCGACAACTAGCATTTTAGAAAATCCAACAAAAGAATATCACAAATTGTCCATTCAAGTTAGCTTGAATGGACTTTCTTTTTGCGTTCTGGATACCATAGGCAATAAAATCCTAGCAGCTGAAAGCTTGGTATCCGACAAGGAGCTTACACCATACGATGTTCAAAAAAAATTAGCATCGCTTTTTGAAGCACACGGGATAACGGATACCATTTTTTCCGAGGTAGTCGTCATTCATAGAAACAGCCTGTTCTCTTTGGTTCCCAAGGCTCTTTTTGATGAAAATGAACTGGCCAACTATTTGAAGTTCAATGCTAAAATCTTAGCCAATGATCTTATTGCCTACGATACCATAGAGAGCTATGATATGGTGAACGTATATATACCATTTGTGAATATCAACAACTATGTCTACGATCTTTTTGGACAATTTGAGTTTAAACATAGTGGAACCGTGCTCGTACAAACCTTATTAAATACCCATAACAATGGAAACGAGCCCGTCTGTTATGTACACATATCCAAACAACAAATGGATATTACCATCCTCTCGCAAAAAAAACTACTTCTTCATAATAATTATACCTATCATACAAAGGAAGACTTTATCTACTATTTGCTCTTTGCACTTGAACAGTTAAAATTAGATACCGAAACTATAAAGCTTAGGCTTTTTGGACGCATTGAAGAAGGGGACGATATCTATAATATCTGTTATGAATACGTAAAGAACATATCTATTTTTATACCTTCCGGTACTACCTATCATTTTGATGGAATTGAGGAAGAAAGTGTAGATTTCACCCTTTTAAATGCCCTTTGATGCGGATAATTTCAGGGAAATACAAAGGTAGGCGAATAAGCGCTCCCAAGCGATTGCCTGTAAGGCCTACCACCGATATGGCCAAGGAAGGACTTTTTAACATTTTAAACAATGATTACTATTTCAATGAAATTTCGGTACTGGACCTTTTTGCCGGAACTGGCAATATAAGCTATGAATTTGCATCACGGGGTGCCAAACAAATTGTTGCTGTGGATATGGACCTTGGTTGTATCAAATTCATGGATAAAACCGCTAAAGAACTACATTTTACCATTACGTTGGTAAAAAGCGACGTTTTTAAATATTTGGAGAAAACGCTGGTCAGTGCCGATGTTATTTTTGCCGATCCTCCCTATGCAATGTCCGAAACCGATTTTTACAAAATTCCGGAATTGGTATTCGAACATGACCTCCTGCAAGAAAATGGGACTTTAATTGTTGAACATTCCAAACATATGGATCTATCCCATTTGAAAAACTTTTCCCGCCAAAGAAAATATGGAGGGAGTGTTTTTAGTTTTTTCGAAGGTTAGCCAGTGCCGACTATCGGCTTCAACTACGCAATTTCCCTGAAATTGCTGTTTCGAGTATTCGGGAACTGGACTCAAGGACCCTGACGATGCTGTCAGGGTTAATTCAACTACGCAATTTCCCTGAAATTGCTGTTTCATTAAAAAGCAGGTCATAAGCCGGATTCTGTTTCCGTCAAAGACGAATCCTTATCATTTATCTCGACTTTTGGTTACCCAAAAGCTCTAACCGCCTACCCTTCAACTCGGGCGTGCTACCCTCGAACGCTGATTTACATGGCGTTTCACCGCATAGAGTTTACCTGATTTCACTACAGCATTACCTGTACTTGCTTTCTGTTGCACTGGTCCTCTCCCGCTATGGGCGGGATGACGGGCGTTACCCGCTATGCCGCACTATAGTGTCCGGACTTTCCTCCCCGATGGTAAACATCGGGGCGATAAGGTGACCTGCTCATTGCAAAGGTATGCCAAAACCTAATAATTGTTGATAAAAAAATAGTTAATCCCTCTGAAACAAACCTCAGAGTACATTGCTATTTTTATATTTGTACGGAACATGATCTGTGTTCGTAAATAAAGAAAAATAGGTGGAACCCTTCGTAGTATCGGCACGGAAATATAGGCCCCAAACGTTTAAAGATGTTGTGGGACAACAGGCCATTACCAATACCTTGTTAAATGCTATTGAAAATAACCACTTGGCCCAAGCACTGTTGTTCTGTGGGCCCAGAGGGGTTGGTAAAACTACCTGCGCCCGAATTCTGGCAAAAAAAATAAACGAGGACGGTACCGAGCATTCAGATGAGGATTTCGCCTTTAATATTTTTGAACTCGATGCAGCTTCCAATAATTCCGTGGATGATATTAGGAACTTGATCGATCAAGTCCGTATTCCTCCACAGGTCGGGAAATATAAGGTTTATATCATAGACGAGGTGCATATGCTTTCCCAATCTGCCTTCAATGCTTTCTTGAAGACCTTGGAAGAACCGCCCAAACATGCCATTTTTATCCTGGCCACTACTGAAAAGCATAAAATTATACCCACGATACTTTCCAGATGTCAGATTTTTGATTTTAAGCGGATAACGGTAAGGGATGCCGCCAATTATTTAAAATATATTGCAGAGAATCAAGAAATAGATGCGGATGACGATGCTTTGCATATTATTGCTCAAAAAGCGGATGGTGCCATGCGAGACGCCCTTTCTATTTTTGATAGGGTCGTAAGCTTTTCCGGTAAAAAATTGACCCGTAAAGCGGTTACGGAAAATTTGAACGTACTGGATTATGACACCTATTTTTCGGCTACCGATCTCATTTTAGATCATGATATCCCATCACTATTGATGCTATTGAACGAAACCTTGTCCAGAGGCTTTGACGGGCATCATTTTATTTCCGGTTTAGCATCGCACTTCAGAGACTTAATGGTGTGTCAACATCAGGATACCATTACACTTTTAGAGGTGGGTGAAGAAGCCAAAAGCAACTATCTAGAGCAATCCAAAAAGACTTCCAATGATTTTTTACTTCAAGCTATCGATATTGCAAACGATAGTGATCTAAAGTATAAGACGAGTAAAAATCAGCGGCTTTTAGTAGAGTTGGCCCTAATGAAATTAGCTTCCATCGACTTTGATGGTGAAAAAAAAAATTCTGAATCCCTAGCTTTTGATGGGCAAAATGACAACTTTATAGCCCCAGCTTCTTTTTATAGGCGTAACACCCCTGCTCCTACGAAAATAAAACCGAAGCCGGAGGTAATCGAAACCGTACCGCAGCTATCCTCTACCCCGGAAAAAAATCACGGTTCCAAGGAAGAAATCAATACACTCCAAGTGTCTCCCTCCGTTACCGTAGCACGGACATCCCCCGTCCCGGAAAAAGATCACGGTTCCGGAGAAGAAGAAATCAATACGCATGAAACGGAACCTATAGTTCCTGAATCTCCTGTAGAGACTACTACGCTACCGATCGTTGCAAAACCCCCGACCACGACCACCCCTGTTGAAAAAATAAAGCTCGATATACACTCCAAAAGAGTTTCGGCCCTGTCATTGTCTAGCTTAAAAGCGAAGAAAAAACATGAATTGAACAGAAAAGAGGATTCCATAGATGAAAGTCAATTACCTAAAGAACCCTTTACCGAAGCCGAAATGCAACAACATTGGACGGATTTTGTAAAAAAAATAGATGGGAACGGGCGAAAAATTTTAGCTTCCAATTTGAGTACCGACATCCCGAAATTACGCAACGAGCATACCATTTGGATAGAAATGCCCAATGGTACCATGAAAAAGGAAATAGAGCGCGAACAGTATGATTTAATGGCGTATTTAAAACAAAAACTAAGTAATCATTTTATTGAACTGAAGATTACGGTGAACGAAGAAACTGCCAAAAAATTCGCCTTTACTCCAGAAGAGAAATACGAAAAGCTAAGGGACAAGAATCCTGCAATAGATATTCTTAGAAAAGAATTCGATCTAGACCTATGATTTCGATTTTTTCGTATATCTGATCCAAAACGCATACATCAGCATTACTCCGGCAACGATCAGCAATCCCAATGCTTCCCTACCACGTTCTATGTTTACAATGTCGCCCTCACCAATGGTCACACCTTCAAATTTTTGTGGCCACATCATAAAAGCACCAATGATGTATCCAATAAAAAGGACCAGGGCGGTTATGAAGTTCAATTTTTTCATAAAGACCAGAATGGAAGCCAAAGCTGCCAATCCATATATCATATACCATTGTAAAGCATCCGGGTCATTGTATTGCACATAGGCCGCCCATATAAAGAGAAGTGCAAAGACGATGGACAGTGTTTTAAAGAAAGTTTGCATGGCTAATTATTTAAGATATGATGCTCCAAGATAGTAAAAACGTCCGTAGCTTCAATAGCAGATCTGGTAATTAGTTCTTGGTTATTACTTATGAGTATAGGATAATCATCTTTGTCCTCCGGAACGCGGCCATGTGATCCTTTCACCAGGGAAGCATCCAATGGAATAATGTTCATTAGTGTTCTAAAACCCAATTTCTTTTTCAATAACTTCCAGACCACTTTGGGTATGACCATTTTATCCTTGGGATCCGTAAGCATTTCTACAGGATCATAGCCCGGTTTTTTATGGATGTCCACCATTCTTGCAAAATCGGGAGCTTTTTTATCTTCTAACCAGTAATAATACGTAAACCACGAAACCGCATCGGCTATGACCACTAAATCCCCACATCTATCATGATTCAGTTCAGCATCTATAATCTCCCCATCTGTCCATACATCCTGAACTCCCTTTACATTTTTTAGTAGGGTCTTAATCTCTGATTTTAGCGATCGATCGTTCAAATAAATATGGGCAATTTGATGGTCTGCGACGGCGAAGGCCTTACTTGCCCCCATATCCAATAACTCCAATCCCCGTTCTTGCCTAATCTGTAGGTAACCTTCGGCCCTTAAAATTCTATTTAAATGAACGGGTTGATCAACATCTGTTATTCCATATTCTGAAAGTAAGACGATATGGGCATTTTGCTTCTCATAGTATGCTACCAATTTCTTTACCTCATTGTCAATTTCACGCAAATCTTTTGCGATCAGCTTAAAATTAAGACCATACCGCTGTATATTGTAATCTAAGTGCGGCAGATATACCAAGGTAAGTGTAGGATCGTACAACTCATCTGTTTTTAAGGTAGCATCTGCAATCCATTTACTGGATTTAATTGAAGTTTTAGGGCCCCAAAAATGAAACAAAGGAAAGGTCCCCAGTTCTTTTTGGAGTGTATCGCGTAAGTCCGAAGGGTGTGAATACACGTCAGGTATTTTTCTTCCATCTGCCAAATAATTAGGTCTTGGTGTTACACTGTAATCAACGTCTGAATACATATTGTACCACCAAAAAAGATTGGCACAGGTAAAATCAGTATCCATTTTCTTTAATTTGTCCCACAGCTTTTCACTTTGGACCAGTAGGTTGGATTGGCGCCAAAACTTTACTTCACATTCCTCCTTAAAATACCACCCATTACCAACAATACCATGTTCAGCAGGGGGTTTTCCGGTTACATAGGTGGTCTGGGCCGTACAGGTAACCGCAGGCAATACGGGTTTAATTACGGCCGATTTTCCCTTTTCTAAAAAGGATGCTATAAAAGGAGTATGTTCCCCGATAAGGCGATGGGTCAACCCCACTATATTAAGCACCACGGTTTTTTTCATAGTGTAGCTACAGTTTAGGCTTCAGCCATTCTATTTCCCTTATGATACATTCCGATAAATTGGTCTTCAAGGCATTGGGAAGTACTTCCCAGGTATAAGTCTCTATCTCCAATTGCTCAGAGACGGAATGGTTTTTCAAATAAGCTATCACTTTTAAAATTTGATCTTGGGTAGCATAGAGCTTATCGAACTTTTCTAAAAAAATGGGGACATGAAAGTGTGCCCTTAATTCGGAAAAGTTATTCTTCCGCTTTAAAACAATAGGCAAATCGTTATAGGTGGTAACAGTATCCCCTACCTTTTCCGTTACCTGATGCAGGTATGTGGATTCATCAAAGAGCGATAGCGATTCCCAGATTTCGTCCTTATCCTTATCATTAAAAATAATTTTTAAAGCGGAGCTCACCTGTATCTTCCCAACTTGGATTCCAGCAGCTTCAAACTTCTTTAAGGTATCTTCCGGTTCCTCATAGGCCAATGAGAAATGACATATATCATAGCAAACGTTAATGTATCTATATACAAGACCTTCCGCGATATCTTCTGCTATTCCAATGCGTTCTTTTATCTGGTTCTTCGCTATGGGCACAAGGTAGTTTCCAAAAAAATCTACCATCTCATCACTATTCTCCAAGAGGCCATCGGGTTCCGGTTCAATATCCAAATGTAAATAAATACCGGTATCTTTTTCTATTTGATATAGCTGCAAAACAATTTCAGAAAGGTTCAGCGCCCCTGTTTTAAAAGCTTTATCTATCATCTCAGGCGAGTTGTGCCAATGCCTGTAACTTATGGGCGACGTAGAAATTCCACCAGAGATACCTTCCGGAATTAAAAATGCCAACTGTTCAAATAACCGCTTGGTATATACTAATCGTTCTTTGGTGGTCCAATCCGGTGCATGCACCTTATCCTTAACAATTTCATTATGGAAATTGCCATAGGGAAAGCCGTTCATGGTGAATACATACAGTTGATGATCGTTCAACCAAGTTTTAAACTCTTCCAAGTTTTTTCCTTGATTCAGTTCTTCGCTTGCGGTATTGGATAATCGTAAACCTACACCAAAAGGTTTCTTTTCAGAGACTGCATCCCTAATCTGGGGGATATACTTTTTTAAGTTTTCAAAGGTAAGCTTCCAATCCGCTCCCGGATGGATATTGGTACAATAAGTTAGGTGGTACGTTCCGTTTATAAGCATTTTAATGGGATGATTCTAGTTTACCGTACCTATTGAGCATTGAAATAGCATCCCTCATTTTATTCCTATCAATCTCATGTACATCATGCTTTGCACCAATTTTTGAAATCAGGGTAATGGTAAGTTCTCCCCCCAAGTGCTCCCTAAATTCTTCAATACCTGCTATCAATTGGTCAATTGCTTGATTTCCCACAAGAGGTACACGCAATGTAAATCCTATTTTTTCCAAAACCTGTATAATACGCTTTAGCGTATTCTCGTCTATTAAACCGATACTATGCGCATAGGTCAGATCCAAGGCCATCCCTATAGCAACTGCTTCTCCATGACGTATTGTATAGTCGGTCATGTATTCCAATTTATGTGCCGCCCAATGTCCAAAATCCAATGGCCTTGATGAACCGCTTTCAAAGGGATCTCCCCCATGGGCTATATGTTCCATGTGCATTTGGGCGCATTTATATATTAGATAGCGCATGGGTTCCATTTCCCGATCACGAAGACTATCGGCATTGGTATCAATGTAGTCAAAAAAGTTGGCATCTTTTATCAATGCAACCTTAATGGCCTCCGCAATTCCGGAAATCCAGTCACGCTGTTCCAAAGTGGTCAAAAAGCTACTATCGTTCACAATGGCATATGGAGGGGCAAATGTACCTAGAAAGTTTTTTTTATCAAATGCATTTATTCCATTCTTTACCCCCACAGCAGCATCATTTTGCGACAACGTAGTAGTGGGAATCCTAATTAACTTTACGCCCCTATGTGCTATTGTGGCTGCATATCCTGCCATGTCTATTACCGCCCCACCACCTATTACCGCCACAAAGGAATGTCTGCATATACTATTTTGGTGTATAGCGTCCAAAACCCGTTCCACCTGTCCATGATCATTTTTGCAGACCTCTCCTCCGGGTACCAATACGTGTTCCGTAAATTGTATATGATCCGTATACGCTGAACAATAGGCTTTAATATGCTTCAATAGCCCGGGATGCCGATTATAGACCCCATCATCTATTACAAATATGATTTTCACCCGATCTTTCGCATTGTAACCCTTTATAATATCCTTAAACAGAGTGTTACTTACCGCAAATATATTCTCGGTAAAATACAATTTGTGCTCGTATTTTATTTCAAACGATTGTGTTATCGGTGCAAGTGGTTTCATTTAAAGATCAGCTTATGTAACTGCGAACAGTTTAGATAATAAAATTGATAAGGGCAACAATAGGACGATAAGTAATCCTATTGAAAAATGAGAAAAACCTACAGCTATGGAAGCATCCAAAACAATCAAAGACAACACTCCCGCTATTACCGCCCTTTTAATGTTTTCAGGAGAATTGGTGTTATATGCCCGATACAAGGGCCTGTAGACCAAAATGGCAAAAAAAGTTAAAAAGGGAATAACATTAAGCATATTTGAACTATTGAAAAATAGTAATGTTATAACAGTTAAAATAACGATAGCGTATAAAATACCAGCAAAAATAATATGTTTCTTGTTATTTCCGTGTACTTCTCCCCTACTTATTAGCGTTATGGCGAATATATAGATCAAGGGTATGAACACATACCACCACTGTCCCAACCCACCTACGATAGCCATACCCAAAAGAAGGTTTAAAGCCCTACAAATCCCCATATTAAGAGGTCCTAAAAGGGTATGTTTTTTGGAAAATGAATCATAGAGTACAATGGATAAAGCCAGTATCATTGCTATACCGCCACATAAACTGTTTACAAAAAAAGCCGATATGATACCCAATAGCAACAAGAAGCTACCAAAAACCGATGCCGCTTTTACCGAAATCAACCCGCTGGGAATTGGTCTTTCCGGGCGTTCTACCCGATCTATCCCTACATCAAAAACATCATTTAAAACTACTCCGGCCGCATACAGACAGACCGATGACAAAATCAGATACAACAGATCTAATACCATACCCGAACTCCAAAAAGATGGACTGTAAATGAGGGGAAATATCCCCGCGATGGCCGTACCTGCCATAATATCCGCCGCCGCGGTTGGTAGATTGGCGGGACGTGTAAGCCTTAAATATCCTTTTAAGATGGGATTCATTAAACAATTTTATCGGAATCTATTTGAGGTTGCTGACCTCTTAAAACACTATTGTCATTAAACAACTTGGTCTGATCGATTCCTTCGGTATGTAACCAATGTGATTCCTTCATTTTTCCATTTTTACCAAAAATATCCAATGCATTTTGATAACATGTTTTAACTACATCTATTTTGGCGATACCTCTTCTTAACATTAAACCCGCTGTTTTTGGAACGGCCAATGGATCACTAACGCCCCAATCCGCAGAGCTATCTACAATAATATTATCGCTGCCATATTTTTTCACCACTTCTACCATACGCTCATTTCCCATCTTGGTTTTAGGATAAATGGTAAATGCAGCTATGAAGCCCCTATCCAAGACTTCTTTAACGGTTTCTTCATTGTTATGGTCTATAACCACCATTGAAGGATCTAGGCCATGTTCCATACAAACTTCCATACTTTTGATCGTTCCCGACTTTTTATCGCGATGTGGGGTGTGCACCTGTACTACCATATTCAACTCCTTGGCCATTTCCAACTGAATCCTAAAGTACTTATCCTCGGCCGGGGTTTGATCATCATACCCTATTTCCCCTATGGCCACCACATTTTCTTTATGCATGTACAACGGCAATAGATCAATGACCTGTTCTGCCAATGCCTCGTTATTGGCTTCTTTTGAGTTCAGACCAATAGTACAATAATGCTGTATTCCAAATTGACTCGCCCTAAAAGGTTCCCAACCTACCAGACTACTGTAATAGTCTTGAAAAGAACCTACTTGGGTACGGGGTTGGCCCAACCAAAATGAAGGTTCTATGATTGCTACTACTCCTGCCGCGGACATGGCCTCATAATCATCGGTTGTCCGGGATGTCATATGCACATGTGGATCTATGAACATCATTTTATCTTCCATACTTATTTTTTTAATGTATTCCAGCTTAGCTGTTTGTTTTCAATCTGTTCTAATAATTTAGGATATGCTATTATCAATGCTTTGGCCTCCTCCTTGTCCGAATGATAACAACAAAGGGCGGCGGCTTTGTTTTCCCTTAAATCACTACTTTTTAATAAACGTTCCATATCCTTTAAAAGTGTTGTATCCAAAAATTGGGAGACCGGACGCCAAAAAAAAGGATCAATATCCCTGGATGCCGCCCAACGTTCATGGGCATAGTCCGATATAATTCTGGCCAAATCCGAATTGGCCCGTTTGTCCACATCCACAATTTCATTTAAATCCCGTTGCATAAATGCTGCCTTAAGATACATCTGATTCCACTGCTGATCATTAAAAAACAGCGCTGGATAAGGGTTTTTGAGCGCTATGGCATCAAAAATAGTAGCTATATTGGTACGTAATGCCTCCACCGCGGTACTTTTGTAATCTTGGGCATTGGGCAATAGTACAAGAAACTTCAGAAATGTTTCCAGCTCGCCCGTATCGGCTACCTGAATGATGTTGGCCACTTTGGAGGTGAAAAAGCTATGGTTGGCCTCCAAAACTTGGATCAACAAATAAATCCTTGACAGTTCTTGAACGGTAGCATCTTGGTCTTTTAAATAAAGTTCCAAATCGGCATTGTCCAAGGATATATTCAAATTCCTTTCTTTACTAGTCTTAGCCGCAATTAAACTGTAGGTGAGATAAAGATCTTTAGTTGATTCCTCGGTAATAACAGTCTTTATTTTTTCCTGCAACCAATCCATTGTTTCCCGGTCAACATTACTTTTCACAATAGTTTCCAAGTGATGACCTACATTTTCTATTCGCATAGTACCGTTCGTTGTTTCAGAAATTACTTCTACAGCATCCCTTATGGTGTTTTAGGCACGTGATCGATAAAAGGATAAGCAAAAATAAAACTAATTCATCTTGAAAAGCATAAAACTTCGATATACCTCTCTATAAAATAGTTTTAGAACTCATCTTGAGTTGTTAATGTATAAATCGTAGATTGGTCCATAGCGGTATTCTTCCTATTTTTACATCCAAAACGGAAGATTATGCTAGGTTTAAAATTGCCGACCGACCCCCGTTGGGTGGGCATCGCTGAAAAGAACATTGAAGAAATCCTTACGGATCATGCCTATTGTGAGCAGAAAGCTGCCAGCACCGCCATTTCTTTAATTGTTTCATTTCCGGAATATACAGATCTTGTCCATGAGATGATCGCCTTGTCACGGGAAGAAATGGGGCACTTTAAAATGGTACATGACCGGATTATCGCTCGAGGAAATACCTTGGGGAGAGATCGAAAGGATAATTATGTATTGGCGTTGCTGAAATTCTTTCCCAAAGGAGGGAGTCGCACGACCCAGCTCGTCCATCGTTTATTGTACGCCGCGCTTATAGAGGCCAGAAGTTGTGAGCGTTTCAGATTGTTATCCGAACAACTGGAGGATAAGGAATTGGCGGATTTCTATCATAAATTAATGGTCAGTGAAGCAGGACACTATACCATGTTCCTGACATTTGCGCGGAAATATGGAAAGAGGGAAGAAGTGGATAAAAAATGGCAGGGCCTACTGGACTATGAAGCTACCATAATGAGCGATTTGGGCAAGAAAGAGAGTATACACGGTTAATGACGCTTGATCTATTCTGTGTACGGCACAGAGATTATGGCCCTATTGTTATACCCCATCCTTTTTTTCAGTATAGTACAAGGTCTTGATTATACCATCTGAAAGCCCAATTTTGGGAACGTGGATTTTCTTTGCCCCACACCATTTGGCGGCATACAAATAGATTCTCGTTGCCGGAATAATAACATCCGCCCTATCGGGATTAAGTCCTAACTCCGAAAGTCTGTCTTCATAACTCATGCTTTCCAAAAATCGATATTGTGCGTTCAACCAAATATAGGATAAAGGTTCCCCTTCCTTTCTGCCTGACATTTTGTGTAGTTTATTGATATTACCGCCAGAACCTATAATAGATACCTCGGATAGCTCCTTAGTTTTTTCTTTTATCCAAGCCTCTATATGTTTCCATATGGTATTGTCTACCATATGATGCAAAAAGCGTACGGTTCCTATCTTAAAGGATTTGGATGCGATTATTTTGCCTTGGGAAAAAAGGGTGAATTCCGTACTACCACCGCCAACATCTATATACAAATAGGACTGATCTTGCCGTATCAGCTGTTTTAAATCGGTAGATGCAATAATAGCAGCTTCCTCCTTACCATCTATTACCGCTATCTTAATATTGGATTCCTGATATATCCTATCAATAATCTCGTTGCCGTTATTGGCTTCTCGCATTGCAGATGTGGCACATGCCATGTACTTTTCCACTCCATGCACTTCCATTAAAAGCTTAAAGGCACACATTGTTTTGATCATTCTTTCGGCGTTATGATCGGATATCTCCCCTATGGTAAAAGAATCTTCCCCCAAACGCACGGGAATACGCACCAAGGCGCTTTTACGAAACTTGGTTTCCTTATCCTTTTCTTCTATTACATTATGGATTAAAAGTCGTATAGCATTGGAACCGATATCTATTGCCGCAAATTTTCGTATCCTCAAGAGATTGCTATTTAGAATCCAGTTTTTGTAGATAATAGTCATATGTCGCAAATTGCGACCTTATTTTAAATCGATCATTTTTTCTATACGCATTGTCCTGTCTTTCAGAAAAAATCCTTGCTTTCACATTATCGTTCCAAGAAATCTCAAACGTATCTATTAACTCCTGCTTTATGTCCTTATCGTAAATAGGACAACCTACCTCTACGCGATAATCTAAGTTCCTTGTCATCCAGTCGGCCGAAGAAATATATATTTTTGGGTTACCTTCATTACCAAAAATGAATAATCTGGGGTGTTCCAAAAACTTGTCTACGACACTCATGGCCTCAATATTCTCGCTCATACCGGCTACCCCCGGAACTAAACAGCACACGCCTCTAATAATCAACTGTATCTTAACCCCTGCCCTACTTGCCTCATAAAGCTTGTCTACCATTTTATAGGAAGTTAAACTGTTCATTTTTATTTTTATATAGGCTTCTTTACCAACAATGGCATTGGCTATTTCGTTATCGATCAATTTTTGAAAAGCATTGATGGTATAATGGGGGGAAACGATAAGGTGTTTGTACTTTTTGATTTTATACGTCGTCTCAAAGAAATCAAAGACCTTGTTCAATTCCTTCAATATCCCATCATTTGAGGTGAACAATGTATAATCCGTATAAATTCTTGCCGTTGATTCATTAAAGTTACCCGTGCTGACAAAACCAAAACGTTTTAAGTTTCCATCTTCCTCTCGTTCGATCAAACAGATTTTACTATGCACTTTTAGCCCGGGGACGCCAAAAATCAATCGTACCCCCTCGGCCTGCAATTGTTCCGCATATTGAATATTCGCCTGTTCATCAAATCTTGCCTGCAACTCTATCTGAACAGTCACCTGCTTCCCGTTTTTTACGGCGTTTATAAGTGATGCCGCCACTTGGGAATTATTGGCCAAACGATATACGGTAATTTTGATACTTTTTACCTTGGGATCCAAAGCGGACTCCCTTAGAAATTTGATGATATATGAAAATGTATGGTACGGTGTATATTGTAAATAGTCTTTTTGCGAAATCTGCTCTAGCAAGCTCCCTTCCATACTAAACCCTTTCACGGGCAAAGCCTTTATTTTATCATACAACAAATCCTTTCTGCCCAAACTTGGAAAACCCATATAGTCCCTTCTATTGTGATATCGTCCACCGGGAATAACACTATCGGTATCCTCTATATGCATCTTTTCCTTTAAAAACTGTAAGGTATCCTTTGCTATACTTTTATCATAAACGAAGCGAACGGTGTCACTTATTTTGCGATGCTCCACACTAGATGATATCTTCTCTATAAAGCTTTTACTTAGATCATTGTCTATATCCAATTCGGCATCCCGGGTTATCTTTATCATATGTGCCGATATGGATGTGTAATCGAACATATTAAAAATACTGGTGAGACAATGGCGGATTAGATCATCTAACATAATAATGTAGTTTTTATCCCCTTCTTTAGGAAACTCTACAAAACGATCTATCCCTTTCGGAATCTCAATAAGGGCATAACGTATTTCACCAGGTGCCTTGGTTTGTGGGTCATCATTGCTTTTGAGTACGATTTTCACGGCCAAATAGGCCGCAGTATCGTTTAAGGTAGGAAATTCAGTGAGGTCATTGAGAATTATAGTCATTAGCACCGGACTTACCTTTTGTGCAAAGTACTCTTTAATGAATTCTTGCTGTGCTTCGGAAATCTCTGTCTCATTGATTAAAAAAATATTTTCCGATTCCAGTTCACTTTCTATATCCGTTAGTATTTCAAGACTTTCGGCCTGTTGTTTGATTACTATTTCCGTAATTTCTTCCAACAGATCCTTGGCTTTCTCTCCTCCCAAAACACTTTTTCCGGTTTTTCCGGCATCGACGATTCTTTTTACGGTAGCATAGCGCACTTTAAAAAATTCGTCCAAGTTATTGGAGAATATTCCCAAAAACCGGAGACGTTCGATCAAAGGCACGTTTTTATCGGCACTTTCCTGTAACACTCTTTCGTTAAATCGTAACCAGCTTATTTCTCTATTAACATATTGGTTCTTAACCTTCATCATTATCTAAGTTGTTTTGGAAACAGGGTCAGTTTTGTAATACCTTTTCTAAGGGAACTCCAATCATCTACATTGAAACTCAAGTATACTAACCCTGAAGTAGGGACATTATCAATACTAATATTACCATAACTGTTGGCAACGTTTGTAAATGCGTAGTTATGGCCAAAAATTAACACGGTGTTCAAACCATTATCCAGATTCCTCAAAAACTGAAAAATACTTTCTCCGGAAAAATCATACAATGCATCTGTAATCTGAAATGCCGAAAACGGAAAATTAAGCACTCTTAAAAATATCATACAGGTATGTAACGCCCTGTTGGCAGGACTAGAAAAAACCGCATCGATTTCAACATTACGGGATTTAAATTCCGAAGCTACCAAATGCCCGTCCATAACCCCCCTTTCCTTTAAAGGTCTATCCTTATCATGAACTTGATAGTCCCAAGAGGATTTGCCATGGCGAACAAGTATTACTGTTTTCATTTTATCCTATTCTATTAAAAGCATTCGTTCTATTCCCTTAATCCCCACCAATGGTTGGTAAGACCATAGGGGGGGCATTTTCATTAAAACGATAAATCCAATGAAGTCCAATTTTCAAAACTAGCCATAGGACACTTCATTTTGCACTACGACCGATGTATTTTTCGAACAAAAAAACTAGGGGGCCAATCGTTCAATTTTCCAATTATAATCCTTTTGTAAACTATACCGTATCCTATCGTGCAATCTATTTGGCCTACCTTGCCAGAATTCTATGGAAACAGGTTTCACTAGATAACCTCCCCAATATTCCGGTCTTTCTATTTCTTTATTTTGATATACTTTTTCCAATTGTTTCAATTTTTCCTCCAATTGCTCCCGGGAAGGTATGACCTTACTTTGATCGGATACTATGGCCCCCAATTTACTACCCTCCGGCCTAGATTCAAAATAACCATCGGATAGATTGGCCGCAATTTTTTCAGCACAGCCCTTTATAATGATTTGACGCTCCATATGGGCCCAAAAAAAAGAAAGGCACACATTAGGGTTTTTGGCAATAGCCTTGCCCTTCTCACTTTCATAATTGGTATAGAAAATGAAGCCTTCATACGTATATTTCTTTAAGAGTACTACCCTGTTTTTTGGAAAACCGTCGAAACCTATCGTGGAGACGGTCATCGCATTAGGTTCGTCTATCCCTTCCGAGTCTTCTACTTCATAAAACCATTTTTGAAAAAGTTCCATAGGATTATCCGAAATGGAATCCTCTAAAAGAGCACTCTTTTTATAGGTTTTTCTGTAGTTGCCCAAGTCTTTTTGCATGTAACTTCAATTAAAAAACAATATAAACAAAGTTCTGCAAAAGACCGCAAAATACAAGGCTCAAAACTTGAACACTTTTCCATCGTCCGACAATTCCACACGAGGAAAAATTTCTTGCGCTTCCTCCCTAAATAACTCAATGGATTTATAACGTGTGGAGTAGTGTCCCAAAATCAATTGTCCTACTCCCGCATTCTTGGCAATTGTTGCCGCTTCCTTTGCCGTAGAATGCTTTGTTTTTGTAGACAAATGGGCTTCGGAATCCAAAAAAGTAGATTCATGATACAGTACATCCACATTTTTGATCATCGTAATAATCTCCGGTAGGTAACCGGTATCGCTACAAAAGGCATAGCTTTTTGGCTTGGGCGGGTCCAATGTAAGTACTTTATTGGAAACGAGGGTCCCATCGTCCAAAACCACGTCCTTTCCATTCTTTATATTATGAAAATAGGACGTGTCCAGTTTATATTGGTGCACAGCCTCTACGTTTAATTTTCTTTCCCCTGATTTTTCCCGAAACAAAAAACCGTTGGTATATATTCTATGATTTAGGGGAATGGTTTCAACGGTGACTTTATCATCTTCAAAAATCAATTCTGATTGTTTTGAGGTCAATTCATGGAATAAAATGGGATAACCGGTCCATGAATTCCCCAATTTTAAAAGCAAGGTAATGGCTTCCTTAATACCTTTAGGTCCATAGATATGTAGTTCTTTTTCTCTTCCCAGTAATCGAAACGTGGAGACTAGTCCGGGTAACCCAAAAAAATGATCCCCGTGCAAGTGGGAAATGAATATGTGATTTATTTTGGAGAATTTTATTTTGTTTTTTCGTAGCTGAACCTGGGAACCTTCTCCACAGTCTATTAAAAAAAGATGGTTCTTTATTTCCAAAACCTGTGACGTTGGGTTGGTCAAGGTCCTAGGAGTAGCGGCGTAGCAGCCTAGTATATTCAATTTCATAATTCAGAATTGTGAATCCGGAATTCCAAATTATAAATCCAGATCTCTTTCAATTTCCTCCATCTCAATAACATCCTTTGCTTCCTGGATCGTGGGTACCAGACAAATTTCATTGGGGGCGTCGTCATAGGAAACCTTATGGGTTACGACCACAAAAGATTTTTTCGACTCCCTGTGCATATTGGATAACTGTAAAAATTCCAATACATCTCCCGAGGTCAGTTTTGAAAAAGAAAAAAGGTTAACAATAATATGATCATTCTTTATTTTAGGGTAGGCCCGGTTTAAATTTTCCAAGAATTTTTTTAGCGAAATGTTTTCTTGGGAAACAATGGTGGTAATACCCTCCTTATCGAAAATCATGACATTCTATTTTATTTTTGAAGCTAATAAATATATCACCGCCATGCGAACGGCCACCCCATTTTCTACTTGGTTCAGTATGATGGATTGCTTGGAGTCCGCTACATCGCTTGTTATCTCTACCCCACGGTTAATGGGTCCGGGATGCATTATCGTTATTTCCTTATCCAGACTGTCCAGTATTTTTTTGTTAATACCAAACTGTTGGGTGTATTCCCGGGTAGTGGGGAAATAACTGATATCCATCCGTTCGTTCTGTATGCGAAGCATATTGGCAACATCGCACCAATTTAAGGCCTTTCGTAAATCTGTTTCCACTTGTATTCCCAAAGATTCGATATGTTTCGGAATCAATGTTCTTGGACCACATACTTTTACGTTGGCCCCTTGCAATTTTAGCGCAAAAATATTGGACAAAGCTACCCTTGAGTGCAATATATCTCCTACGATAACAATATTCTTACCACTTACATCACCCAATTTTTCACGAATGGAATAAGAGTCCAGTAAGGCTTGCGTAGGATGTTCGTGCGCCCCATCTCCTGCATTGATGATAGCAGCATTTACATGTTTGGATAAAAAGATTCCCGATCCGGCGTTGGGATGTCTCATGACCACCATATCCACTTTCATGGAAAGAATATTGTTTACGGTATCTATTAAGGACTCGCCCTTCTTTACAGAAGATTGCGAGGCCGAAAAATTAATAATATCGGCGGACAAACGTTTTTCCGCCAGTTCAAAGGAAAGTTTGGTACGTGTACTGTTTTCAAAAAAAATATTGGCGATCGTAATATCCCTTAAGGAAGGTACCTTCTTTATGGAACGATTAATAACTTCCTTGAAATGATCAGCGGTTTCAAAAATGAGCTGAATATCTTTTTCTTTTAGATATTTAATTCCCAATAAGTGTCTTACACTTAACTCGCTCATTCTTCCCTATTTATTTACTAAATATATAACATCCTTTCCATCATTTTCTTCCCACATTACCTTTACTTGCTCCTCGTTGATCGCATCTACCTGTCTTCCCCTATAATTGGGCATTATGGGTAAATGCCTACTGAAACGACGATCTATGAGCGTAAGCAATTCTATTTCGGAAGGTCTACCAAAAGATTGTATGGCGGTAAGTGCGGACCGGATGCTTCTGCCGGTATACAGCACATCGTCAATAAAAACCACTTTTTTATCATCTACCAAAAAATCTATTTTGGTGGTATTGGCCTCTAAAGTCTTGTCCCCCCTTCTAAAGTCGTCCCTGTAGAACGTAATGTCCAAAAAACCCAGATTAATTTTTTTTACCCCATAGTCTTCTTTAAGGATTTTGGTCAAGCGTTCCGCCAAGAAAATACCCCGGGGCTGTAAACCGATAAGTACGGTGTCCTTAAAATCCAAATGGTTTTCCAAAAGTTGACAAGCCAGACGATGTAGTATAATGTGAATCTCTTTTGAGGAAAGCAGTACTTTTTGACTCATAGGTTAGGTGACCAACACTTTTGAAATACAAAAATAGGAATTTCTTATGAAAGTATTTAGAGAGTGTTTTATTTTTCATGGCGGTCGCTATACCGTCCCATGGCATCTACTCAACCGTGTTGCCCTTACACACATAGGTTATGCTTCGCTACAATCGTTCTAAAAAGCCGTATGCCGTATTCAAATCCCCTTTAGAGCCTGTTTTGAAATATGTGATTGGAATTTATTATCGGCCATTTTTGATGCAGAACAAGGCAAATTTTTATAGCATAGCGGAGCTACGGCTGAAAATTTTAACAGGGCCGAAAGAAAAGGCCAACGATTTGGCCTTTGAAAGAGGAGCCAGCTGGCGCGTTGGCCGCAAGAAGGGGCACAAAAAAACAATTGATATATTAAAACAGGATCTTGTTTGTATAAAATGACAAGGTGTATTTGCAAGTATTCTATTTCGCTACGTTCACCGCCCTTGTTTCCCGAATGACGGTAACCTTCACTTGCCCCGGATAGGTCATATCCGTTTGTATTTTTTGGGAGATTTCAAAAGAGAGTTCCGCGGCCTTATCATCACTTACTTTTTCACTTTCGACAATCACTCTAAGTTCCCTACCCGCTTGTATAGCGTACGCTTTTTGCACTCCCCCGAAACCGAAGGCAATATCTTCCAAATCCTTTAAACGTTGAATATAGGAATCCAGTACCTGTCTCCTTGCACCTGGTCTTGCGCCGCTAATGGCATCGCAGACCTGTACAATGGGGGAAATTAAAGTCTTCATTTCAATCTCGTCATGGTGGGCACCGATGGCATTACAAACATCTGGTTTCTCCCCATATTTTTCCGCCCATTGCATTCCTAGTATGGCATGTGGGGTTTCTACTTCCGTCTCGGTATTAGGTACTTTTCCAATATCATGTAGCAGACCTGCCCGCTTTGCAAGCTTCGGATTCAGACCGAGTTCGGCGGACATCACCCCACAGAGTTTGGCAACTTCCCTGGAATGCTGTAACAAGTTCTGTCCATAAGAAGATCGGTATTTCATACGCCCTACTGCTTTTATTAGCTCGGGATGCAATCCATGGATTCCCAAATCGATTACCGTTCGTTTACCTACCTCAATGATTTCTTCTTCGATCTGTTTCTCGGTCTTACGAACAATTTCTTCGATTCGTGCAGGATGTATTCTACCATCGGTCACTAATTTGTGAAGCGACAAACGGGCAACTTCCCTACGGACAGAATCAAAACAAGAAAGAATGATGGCCTCCGGGGTATCGTCTACAATTATTTCTACTCCGGTTGCGGCCTCCAAAGCACGTATATTTCTTCCTTCCCTACCTATAATTCTTCCTTTGACATCGTCCGATTCCAAATTGAATACGGAAACACAGTTTTCCACTGCCTCCTCCGTGCCAATACGTTGTATGGTATTGATGACTATTTTGCGGGCTTCCTGTTGGGCGGTAAGCTTGGCCTCTTCCAGGGTCGTCTGCATATAGGACATAGCATCGGACTTTGCCGTCTCTTTTAACGATTCCAATAACTGGCTTTTGGCGTCTTCCGCAGCTAATCCCGAAATCACCTCTAATTGTTGTACTTGGCTTTTGTGCAGTTTCTCTAGTTCCGATTGCTTTTTATCCAAGTATTCATTTTTATGATCCACGCTCTTAAGCTTGGTCTCCAACTGCTCGTTCAATCTTTTGTTCTTTGCCAACTCGTTACTCACTTGCGATTCCTTATCCCTAGTTCGTTTTTCCGACTCAGCTATCTTTTTATCCTTACTGATAATGACTTTTTCATGCTCTGCCTTTAATTCCAGGAACTTTTCTTTTGCTTGAAAAATCTTGTCCTTCTTCATGCTCTCCCCCTCTATTTTAGCACTCTTGAGTAAGGTGGCCGCTTCCCTTTTAGCGTTTCCGATAGTTTTTGAGGCTTTTCCTTTCTCCAAAAACTTTGCAATGATAAATCCGATAGCGATTCCAACAATACCGGCAATTATAATTGATGTAATATCCATAATGTCAAAATTATAATCTACGTTTAAAGACCCCGCTCCATGGCGGGCTCGGTTGTAATGTCGCATTGAAAATAACTTTTCAATACAGCACTTAAAAAATAAAAAAAGCCCACATTGATGGAAGTTTTGTACAAACTCCAATAAACAGGTTTAGGGCTACCAGATTGATCAAGGATCCTTATACAAGTAAGGCATGCTTTTACAACCTAAACTCACCCTTTTTAAACAAATTAGTGTTGAGTTTGTCAAAAATTAATTACCAATGTGGGCAGTAAGTTAATCTATTTAAAAGAACTTATTATTTTATGCTAAGCTTAGAATTCACCAATTGATCTAACGCCTTTAAACGTTCTGTGACCTCTTGGGTATCTTCCATAGTATCTATACCCTTCTGTTCTATTTTGGACGCAAATTGCAAGGCGCACATGGCCAATACATCCTGTTTATCCCTTACCGCATAATTCTGCTCAAACTTTTTGGCAAGCTGTTCTATATTCTTAGCCGCTTTACGCAATCCTTCTTCCTGACTTGGGTCTATGGTCAAAGGATATACTCTATCTGCAATAGAAAGCTTTATTTTGAGCTTTTCCGCCATATGTTGTGGAACACTTACTCAGCAAGTTGGGCTATGCAATGGTCCAACTCCCTGATCAAGGTATTTATTTTAAGCTTAGCTTCTGTTTTATTTGTATTACTGCCTAGCATTGAACTTGCCATTTTAAGCGATTCGTATTTTTCTTCCCATTCCGTAATAGAAGTAAGGGTAGTTTCATTGTCCTTTCTCAGAGAGACCAATTCTTCTTCCAATCTTGAATTAGTTTGGCCAAGCAACTCTAACTTGTGCAATAGCTTACTAATTTTGTTTTCTAAAGAATCAACAATTTCAACCAATTCGCTCATATGCAAACATCAATGCATTTTACACAAAGTTAACATACATCTTCCGACTTCGCAATACTTTTCCCATTTATTCTTGAAGTAACACTTTAATTCTTTTTAAACGGTTCGTATGTTGGTGGTTGCAATTTTTGATCATAAGAGTTTTCATGGATTCAACCGTATTAATTACTTTCGTACCAACTTATCTATATTATGAGAATAGCTTTTTTTGCGCTACTATTATTTTTTTCAATTCAAATCAAGGGTCAGGAAAATTATCCAAAGGACGCTTTTAGGTCCCCACTGGACATTCCATTGATTTTGGCCGGGACTTTTGGCGAACTGCGGTCCAATCACTTTCATTCAGGTATAGACATTAAGACCCAACAGAGACAGGGATTACCGATCTATGCCATCGGCGATGGCACGGTTACCCGGATTAAAATATCGCTTTGGGGATATGGTAAGGCCATGTATGTTGCCCATCCCAATGGATATACTTCCGTGTATGCACATCTTCAAAAATTTTCACCTGAAATAGAGGAATACATTAAAAAAGTACAATACCAAAAAAGATCTTACACAGTAGAGGTTTTCCCCGATTTTGGGGAACTAAAGGTGCAAAAGGGAAACCTAATAGCCTATGGGGGCAATACAGGGGGTTCATCGGGACCACATTTACATTTTGAAATCCGGAACAGCATATCGGAAAAACCTACAAACCCGTTATTATACGGTCTGGAGGTAAGAGATGCCACCAATCCTACTTTCTTAAGTTTATATGGTTATCCGCTTTCCGAAGATGCCCAAATGAATCAAAGTAATGATAAAATACAGCTCAATTTCAGCAAACAACCGGACGGCACTTTTTTAGCGGACAAGGTCTTTGCGGCAGGAACCATAGGTTTTGGTTTTGAGGCATTTGATAGACAGGATCTGGCCGCCAATCAAAATGGTCTTTACACAGTACAACAACTGGTGAACGGAAAAGTCTATACGGACTATGATTTCGAAACTTTTTCATTTACTGAAACCAGATATATAAATACCCTTATAGATTATGCCCACTTTGGAAAATACAGGCGGCGCATCCAACTATGTTTTAAGACTCCAGGTAATAGATTGGGCATTTACAATACGCTGCACAACAATGGGAAAATAGTAGTAAGGGAAGGTCTTTCCTATTCGGTAGAAATCATTATTACCGATTTGGAAGGCAATCATACAAAGCTTATTGTACCCGTG
>JBATTK010000018.1:0-65216 GCA_049670505.1 Saonia sp. | reverse complement strand
GCTATATTCATCTCCGGTTATGTAACGGCACCTTTGGCCGCGGATTTGGATTATGTGCTACACGGCAAGGAAGCGGAGCTTCAGGCGGCCATAACGGCCTTGGCAAAACTTACGCCCGGCAAAGTACATGTATCGGTAGGAAAATCATCCACTTCCCCACTTTCCGGTTTAAACGGAATAACATTGCACAAAGTGTCAGGCCCCCATCCTGCTGGCTTGGTCGGTACACAGATAAACAAGATAGACCCTATAAGCAAAGGTGAAACGGTTTGGACCATAGCACCTCAGGATTTGATTATTCTAGGGGAATTATTGTTGACCGGAAAGTTCAACGCGGAACGTACCGTTGCTTTGGCAGGTTCTTCCGTAAAGTCTCCTAAATATTACAAAACCAAAATAGGGACTGAAATCTCTACATTCCTTTATGGAAGTGGTGTAAACGATGATAATTTCAGGGTTATTAATGGGGATGTGCTAACGGGGTCCAAAAGTAGTCCGGATGGTTATTTGGGCTTTTATAACAATACGGTTTCGGTCATTCCAGAGGGTGATGATTATGAATTCTTTGGATGGAACAAGCCGGTATTTAACAAAATCTCAACAACCAGGGCCTTAACCTTTTCTTGGCTGCAACCCAAAAAGAAGTACGATTTAACTACCAATACCAATGGGGAACATAGGGCATTTGTAGTTACCGGGCAATATGAGGAGGTTTTTCCAATGGATATTTATCCGATGCAGCTGTTGAAAGCATGTATGGTGAAGGATTTGGATGAAATGGAACAATTGGGATTGTACGAAGTGGCCCCGGAGGATTTTTCGTTGACCGAGTTTATTTGTATATCCAAACAGCCCCATCAGCAGATCATTAGGGAGGGATTGGATTTATTATATAAGGAAATAGGATAAAAGATGAGCGATAAAAGACTGACTTTTAAGAAAAGATTGCATATTATAAAGCACCACTATCGGGGTAAAAAGATGGCACCCGCATTCAATGCGATCCATACTTTTCTCTTTTCCCCGGATGAAACCACGCATTCTGGTTCGCACATTAGAGCTGCAGACGATCTAAAGCGTACCATGAACACGGTCATCATGGCGTTGATTCCCGTTTTGTTGTTTTCCATGTTCAATGCAGGGTACCAACATTATTCTGCCATTAATGGTTTTCCCGAGAATTTTTCCGTTTTGGAACATTTTCTCACTTGGGATAACTTTTGGATAGGTATTATAAAGGTTTTGCCTTTAGTGATAGTCTCCTATGGTGTGGGTCTGCTTGTCGAATTTATATTTGCCGTAATCAAAGGGCACGAAGTTGAGGAAGGGTATTTGGTGACCGGAATGTTGGTACCATTGATCGTTCCCATTGATACTCCCCTTTGGATGTTGGCGGTATCGGTTGTATTCGGTGTAGTTATTGGAAAAGAGGTTTTTGGCGGTACAGGAATGAATATCCTGAATCCCGCACTGACCATTAGGGCGTTTTTATTCTTTGCCTATCCCACATGGATGAGCGGTGATAAGGTTTGGGTGCATGGAGCCGTAGAAAGGGCCGGTACTGCAGATGCTATTTCCGGAGAGACTATTTTAGGGTATCTGGCACAAAACAAAGGAGCTGAATTCTCCTATAGCGTTTCCGATATGTTTTTTGGGTTTGTTCCTGGATCGGTAGGCGAAACTTCGGCATTCCTAATTTTATTGGGCGGACTTTTTCTAATCTTCAGTAAGATTGCCAGTTGGCGTATTATGGTCAGTGCCGTTGCAGGTTCATTGGTCATGGGTCTTATATTTAACGGTGTAGTAGATGCCGGTTGGATTACGGAAAGCAGTAAGTTTTACGGCTTGATGAGTTTTGAATTTTGGCAGCATCTTATCGTGGGTGGTCTTGCCTTCGGTATTGTCTATATGGCAACAGATCCCGTTACCGGATCACAGACCAATAGGGGAAAATGGATCTATGGCTTTTTAATCGGATTTATATCCGTAATGATCCGCGTCTTTAATCCGGCTTATCCGGAAGGCGTTTTCTTGGCCATCCTTCTGATGAATGTATTTGCTCCCACCATAGATCATTACGTAATGAGAGGAAATATAAAGAGGCGAATGAAACGTCTAAAAAATGCAACTATCTATCCTAAAACTACGGATGGTAAAGCAGAAGAACTAAAAGCTGAAACGGTATAGTTATGGCAATGAATACGGATAAAAATACATACACGGTTATTTTCGCTGCCATTATGGTAGTCGTAGTTGGATCACTTCTGGCATTTTTTGCCTCCGGCTTAAAGGAAAAAATAGATCAGAACATACGTTTGGAGAAACAGCAGAACATTCTTTATGCCATGGGCGTAAATGAAAATGAAGGTGAGGGAAGCGTGAACTTTGTATCTACGGACAGGGTATCGGAGGAGTTTTCTAAATACATCAAAGAACAGATCATTATTGAGGGAGAAAAGATTTCACAAGATGATGAGGCGTATCTGGTTGATGTAAAAAAAGAGGAAACTCTTTCAAAAAAAGGAGCTACCCGTAGATTGCCTTTGTTCATTGGAGAAAAGGACGGGGAAAAATCATACATACTCCCCATGCACGGGAAAGGGCTATGGGATGCCATATGGGGCTATGTAGCCTTGGATGATAATTTAACGGTGCAAGGCGTTTATTTTGATCATAAGGCGGAAACTCCTGGATTGGGGGCCAATATTAAGCAACGGTACTTTATGGACGATTTTGCAGGGGAGTCAATTCTTGACGAAACGCAATATGCCGGTATTAGGGTGGCCAAGGGTAATAATGACCCATTGAACAATATTAAGGATGATAACGAAGTGGATGCATTGGCCGGGGCAACAATTACCGGAAACGGTGTTTCTGCCATGATCAAGGAAAGCCTTACATTATACAAACCCTATTTGGAAACTATCAGAGCTAAAAATTAAAACATGGCACTACTTACAAAAAAAGACGCTAGTCTTATATTAGATCCCTTGACGGATAACAACCCTATTACCATTCAGGTATTGGGAATTTGTTCCGCACTGGCTATTACCGCAGAGCTCGAAGCTTCTATAGTAATGGCAATTTCCGTAATATTTGTAATGGGTGTGGGGAATGTTGTCATCTCCTTAATGCGGAATGTTATTCCTTCAAAAATTAGGATCATCGTTCAATTGGTCGTAGTGGCAACGCTCGTAATTATAGTAGATCAAGTACTAAAGGCATTTGCCTATGAACTGAGTAAAACTTTAGGTGCTTTTGTGGGCCTCATTATTACCAACTGCATTATCATGGGGCGGTTTGAAGCCTTTGCCTTGGGAAATGGCCCGGGGAAATCCTTTTTGGATGGTATCGGTAATGCATTGGGCTACGGTGTAATTCTCATCATTGTAGGATTCTTTAGGGAGCTCTTAGGTTCGGGAACCTTATTGGGCTTTCCTGTCTTTGGAAACCCAATAACCAAAACAGGCTTGTATGCCACAGGATACGAAAACAACGGGTTTATGATTATTCCTCCTGCCGCTTTGATCGTGGTAGGTATTCTTATTTGGATACAGCGTTCCAAAAACCCGGCTTTGATAGAAGAAAATTAAATAGTTTTTAAAGATATTATTATGTTAGAACATATTGAATTGTTTTTTAAATCCATATTTATCGACAATATGGTGTTTGCCGTATTCTTGGGAATGTGTTCTTATTTGGCGGTATCCAAAAAAGTAGCCACAGCTGTAGGACTGGGAGCAGCGGTTATCTTTGTATTGGCGGTTACGGTGCCTTTGAACTGGTTATTGGATCAATATTTGTTGCGTGATGGGGCGTTGGCATGGTTAGGGCCGGAATATGCCGATTATAACCTTGGGTTTCTATCTTTTATCCTATTTATAGCTACCATAGCAACTATGGTACAGTTAGTAGAGATAGTGGTTGAAAAATTCTCTCCTTCCTTATATAATTCTTTGGGAATATTTTTACCCTTGATAGCCGTTAACTGTGCTATTCTAGGAGGGTCTTTGTTTATGCAGGCAAGGGATATCCAAACACTTGGATTGGCTCTGAATTATGGGGTAAGTTCGGGTATCGGTTGGTTTTTGGCCATTTTAGCTATTGCGGCGATTCGCGAAAAAATCAGATATTCCAATGTTCCTGCCCCTTTACGAGGTCTGGGAATTACATTTATCATTACCGGGTTAATGGGTATAGGTTTCCAGAGCTTTGGTGGTATGCTTACCGGGGGGGACGAGGCTCCGGAAGCCGTTGAAAATACGACAGCTCAAAAAACCGATAAGGAAGAAAAGGAAATTAAAAAGGAGGTTGATGAAAAAACGGTTTCCTATAACACTATTATAAACGAGTAACTATGTTTTTAGCTGCAAGTACAGGAGGAACAATTCTTATCACAGTAATCGCTTTTATGATACTATTGCTGTTATTGGTCGCCCTTTTACTTTTTACCAAGGAAAAATTAGCTCCATCAGGACCGGTAACCATTACCATTAATGGGGAGAAAAAGATAGAAGTAGCCTCGGGAAACACCTTGCTTTCCACATTGGGGAACCAGAAAGTCTTTCTTCCTTCTGCATGTGGAGGTGGCGGAACCTGTATTCAATGTGAGTGTCATGTGCTTTCCGGAGGTGGAGAAGCACTTCCTACCGAAACGCCACATTTTTCCAAAAAAGAATTGAATCATGGAGCACGCCTGGCCTGTCAGGTCAAGGTAAAACAGGATATGGAAATCACCATTCCGGAAGAAGTTTTCGGCATTAAAAAATGGGATGGTACAGTTGTCCGTAATTATAACGTAGCATCCTTTATTAAGGAATTTGTAGTGGAAATTCCCGAGGACATGGGGTATAAGGCCGGCGGGTATATACAAATAGAAATTCCTCCCTGCGAAATAAAATACGCCGATATAGATATTACCGCACATCCCGAAGAACATGAAACTCCTGACAAATTTCAGGCGGAGTGGGATAGGTTCAACCTTTGGCCATTGACAATGAAAAACCCCGAGATTGTTGAGAGAGCTTATTCTATGGCCTCTTTTCCGGCAGAGGGTAGGGAAATTATGTTGAACGTGCGTATTGCTACCCCACCATGGGATCGATCTAAAAACGGTTGGATGGATGTTAATCCCGGAGTGGCATCGTCTTATATTTTTTCTTTGAAAGAAGGTGATAAAGTGGTCATCTCTGGTCCTTATGGCGAGTTCTTTATCAATGAATCTGAATCGGAAATGCTCTATGTGGGCGGTGGTGCCGGAATGGCTCCTATGCGGTCACACCTGTATCATCTTTTTAAAACATTGAAGACCAACAGAAAAGTTACCTATTGGTATGGGGGGCGTTCCAAAAGGGAACTTTTTTACATTGATCATTTCAAACAGTTGGAAAAGGAATTCCCAAATTTTAAATTCTATATGGCACTTTCCGAACCTATGGAAGAGGACAATTGGAAGGTAAAGGAAAACTTGGATGCACCTGGAGATGGTTTTATCGGATTCATTCACAACTGTGTGATCGATCATTATTTGAACCATCATGACTCGCCCGAGGATATTGAATTGTATTTCTGTGGTCCTCCATTGATGAACAAGGCCGTACAGAAAATGGGAGAAGACTTCGGTATACCGGATGAAAGTATACGATTTGACGATTTTGGTGGATAGACACACCACGTGAATTATAATACAAGCTGTTTAGAAAGTTTTAAAAAATGTCACATCGAGCCGATAAGAGAGATTTTGTATGTAAATACGGATTTCTCCAAGCAGCGCGAAACGATAAATCTGAAGCTTTTTAAATGGCTTTTTTATTGAATATGGATGATGCAAGCGCTAACACCACAGGAACTCCATAATTTGGCCATGAATATTGTAGGTAGGCAATTAGAAGCCGAAGGCTATGAGTTTATGGGGGTCAATAGCAAACTCAAAAAGAACCCCCAGTTCGTATGCCTTAAAAATAAGAGTCTGCATTTTATAGTTGTACGCAACATAGCATATCCAAAAGACCCCAAGGAGTATGACCAGGTTTTGATGGAAAAAGTAAGGGTGCAGGCTTTAAAATTTGAGGCAAGAACTTATTATGCCGGGGTAGGGTTGGCAAATGCCTCGGATTCTAAATTACCGGTCTACTTAAATGAAGATTATATAGTAGATTATGATGGACTTATTGAAATTTAATTTTATTGTCATTCCTGCGAAGGCAGGAATCCATTCCAATACTGTATTATGTTCAGCACGAAAAACTGTTGGACATTTTCGCTTTGCTCCAAATAGCATAAAAAAAAATGTAATCCGGTTAATTTTTTTGATATTCCTAGTAGGTTTGGTTTCATGTAAGCAAACGAAGCCTGAAATTGAAAAGAACATACATAGGGGCGGAGCCTTGGGAACAACATACAATATCACCTATTTGTCCGACATGAAGCTGGATTATCAACAGGAAATCGATTCCGTATTCCGGGTAATAAATCAATCACTTTCTACGTATATACCCAATTCGGATATCTCAAGAATCAACAAAGGGGATTCAACAGTGGTGATCGATCGGATGTTCAGGGAGGTATTTGAACTTTCCAGTGCGGTGCATAACGCCACCATGGGTTATTTTGATCCTACAGTGGGTACTTTGGTCAATGCTTGGGGGTTTGGACCCGAAAAACAAATACAATTGGACAGTGCCAAGGTAGACAGCCTTTTGGACTATGTGGGCTTTGAAAAGGTAGCGATAACGGAAAGCAATACGATCAAGAAATCGGATCCGAACGTATATTTTGATTTTAATGCAGTGGCCAAAGGATATGCTATAGATCGTTTGGCCGTATTACTAGATCAAAAGGGCATTCATAATTATCTGATCGAAGTAGGAGGGGAAATAGTGGCCAAAGGGGAGAATACCATTAGTAAAAAACCATGGGTGGTAGGTATAGACGACCCGCAAATTGTGGAAGGACGGAAAACAAAGCTACTCCTTTATTTAAAGGATAATGCCCTGGCATCTTCGGGTAATTACAGAAAGTTCAGAATAGATACCATTACCGGAAAGAAATACGTACATACCATAAACCCAAAAACCGGGTTTACTAAAAATTCTAATGTATTGGGAACTACCGTTATTGCAAATACCTGTGCCAAAGCGGATGCTTATGCTACTGCTTTTATGGCAATGGATCTAGATGATTCCATCAAACTTTTGGTACAGCAGAATGAACTGGAGGCCTATATCATTTTTCTGGACCAAAATGGGGAGACGCAGGAGTTTATGACCAACGGGTTTAAGAGTTTGGTCCTTAAGTGATCATTTTATGGCCAAGGGGATGATTTCTCCTTTTGCCAAACAGTATTCGTGAATATCTTCGGTGGATAAACGCAACGTATAATCTTCTTCTTTTACCGTAAAGCCCACACTTCTAAGTTTGTCAAAATAGTCCCTACCATAAATGCGTACATGATCGTACTGACCAAAAATTTTAGCGCGTTCCTTCTTGTCCGTTATGGAATTGTCCTCAAAAGTAAATTCCCGGTCGAGGTCTTGCGGAATTTGAAATATGCCCCAACCTTTTGGTTTTAGCACCCGATAAAGCTCCTGCATGGCCTTAATATCATTGGGGATATGCTCCAATACATGATTGCATAGGATAACATCAAAAGAATTATCTTCAAAGGGTAGATTACAGATATCGGCTTTAACATCCGCTAGGGGAGAATTTAAATCCGTCGTAGTATACGCTTTTAAATTTTTTAACTTTCTAAACCGTTTGTAGAATGCCTGCTCCGGTGCAAAGTGCAATACTTTGTGGTGGGCTTTGAAAAAATCGGTCTTATTTTTCAAATACAACCAAAGCAATCTATGCCGTTCCAGTGACAAGGTAGAGGGGGATAATACGTTTTCCCTGGGATTTTCATAACCATAGGGAAGAAAACTTTTGAATTTTTTTCCATCGATGGGATCGGTATAGGTACTTCCTTTTAAAGAAAATGCCAATATAGGCCTGACCAAATAACTCAGCTTTATGAGTATAGGACGGGGAACCACATTAAGAAAGAATCGAAAAATACGTTTCATAAAAAAACTATTTCACAGAGTTGCTCGGAGAAAATGAGAGCCTCACAGAGGTTTATTAATAAAACGTTTGATACCATTCTTCAAAAGTGATGTATGAAAATTAATTAATAATCCTAAATCGTAGCCACCTAGTTTCAAATAAGTCAGAATCTGCGCAAAATGTACATCAGTAAATTGTTCTACGGTTTTTAATTCGATTACAATTCTGTTCTCCACCAATAAATCTATTCGGTATCCATCATCTAATCTAACTTCTTTATATATCACTGGAAGCGCCACCTCTTTTTTTACCGCTAGATTTTTGCTTTTTAACTCAAATAGTAAACATTCTTAATATGCAGATTCCAATAGACCTGGTCCAAGAGCTTTATGAACTTCGATAGCGGCTCCTATAATCAAATTTGTAATTTCATTATCCTCCATTAACTCTGTGCTCCTTTGTGCCAGTCTCCGTGTAGCTCTGTGGAATAGCTTAAGAAATAAACTTCTTCTGCCTGAATTCTTCCTCTTCATCACTTACTATCCCCAGCGCATCGTAAATATATTGAAAGGTAGATAACAGTTCCGGCTTTCCGTTCACCAAGGCGACATTATGCTCAAAATGGGCACTAGGTTTATTATCGGCGGTCAATATCGTCCATCCGTCATTTAATTGTTTTATCCGACGGGTTCCCATATTGATCATAGGTTCTATGGCCACTACCATACCCTCTACGAACTTTTTCCCTCTTCCTCTTTTCCCGTAGTTGGGCATCTCCGGACTTTCGTGTAGTTTTTTCCCCAATCCATGCCCCACAAGTTCACGAACAACGCCATACCCGTGGTCCTCGCAATATTTTTGTATGGCGTAACCAACGTCTCCCACACGATTATCCAACTTAAATTCCCTAATGCCTATGTAAAGGGATTCTTTGGTAATCCGTAATAGTTTTTTGGTCTCCGGGGCTACTTCGCCCACTTCAAAAGTGTAGGCGTGATCACCATAAAAACCATTTTTTAATACCCCACAATCTACCGATATAATATCTCCATCCTTTAGGGGTTCTTTGTTGGGAATACCATGGACCACCTGAGCGTTGGGACTCATATTTAAGGTGTTGGGAAAGTCGTACATCCCTAAAAATCCCGGTTCGGCACTATGGTCCCGTATAAATTCCTCGGCCAATTTATCCAATTGCAATGCATTGGCCCCAGGTTTTATCTCGGAAGCCAACATTCCCAAAGTCTTGGAAACTATCAAAGCGCTTTCGCGCATCAATGCTATTTCTTCAGGTGTTTTAATTTTTACCATAGGGTGCAAAAATAAAACAATACTTTTAAATTAGAATATACAGGATTTAAAAGATGCTGAACAAAACCTGATGTAAGGCTGGTGTACATTTAAATTTGGACCGACAGTTTTACAGCAATGGCTTTTGGGTCATCAAATCCGGTTGGGATATCCCCATCAATTTCAGAATGGTAGGGGCAATATCCCCCAACACCCCATCATTGATTTCCTTAAGTTCATCATCTACAAGTATTAACGGAACAGGATTGGTAGTATGCGCAGTATTTGGGGTGCCATCGGGGTTCACCATAGTATCACAATTACCATGATCTGCAATGACTATTGTGGTATAGTCATTTTCCAATCCGGTAGTTATTACGGTTTCCGCACAACTATCTACTACTTCACAGGCCTTGATTGCGGCATTCATATCACCGGTATGGCCTACCATATCCGGATTGGCAAAGTTTAAACAAACAAAATCCACTTCGCCTTTTTTCAATTCCGGAACAATGGCATCCCTAATTTCATAGGCGCTCATTTCCGGTTTCAGATCATATGTGGCCACTTTTGGGGACGGACATAATATACGCTGCTCCCCATCAAAAGGCACTTCGCGGCCTCCGTTAAAGAAAAAGGTGACATGTGGATATTTTTCGGTCTCGGCGATCCTGATCTGTTTTTTGTTCGCCCCGGCCAGCACTTCGCCCAATGTTTCTTTTAGATTTTCCTTGTCATAGACCACATGGATTCTCTGAAAAGAGTCGTCATAATTGGTCATAGTGACATAATATAGATTCAATTTGTGCATGTTCTGTTCATGGAAGTCTTCTTGACTGAGTACTTGGGTTAGTTCCCTGCCACGATCGGTCCTGAAATTAAAGAAAACCACAACATCGCCTTCGGCAATTTTTGCCACCGGGGAGCCATCGGCTTCCGTTAGGACTATCGGTTTTATAAATTCATCGGTAACACCTTCTTCATAACTATTTTGCATGGAAAGGGAAATATCGTTCGATTTTGTACCCGTATTATTTACCAATAGATCATAGGCTAATTTAACGCGTTCCCACCTTTTGTCGCGATCCATAGCGTAGTATCTTCCAACTACAGAGGCTAGTTTCGCTTTCTTGTCGGAGCAGAAATCGGAGAGGTCTTCCAAAAAATGTTTTCCACTCTTTGGATCTACGTCCCTACCATCTGTAAAGGCATGAACAAATACCTGTTGTAGATCATAATTTTCACTTGCCGCTATCAGGCCTTTTAAATGGGTGATATGGCTGTGTACGCCACCATCACTTAACAGGCCTAGAAAATGTACCGGCTTATTATTGTTTTTTGCATGCAAAAAAGCTTTTTTCAACACATTTTCGTCTTTAAGGGTATTTTCCGTTACGGCAAGATTTATTTTTGCCAAATCCTGATACACGATTCTACCGGCTCCTAAATTCATATGGCCCACTTCACTATTGCCCATCTGACCTTCCGGTAAACCCACGTTCATACCGTCCGTCAAAAGGTTGGCGTTCGGATATTTGGTATAAAGGGAATCTATATAAGGGGTATCCGCTTGGTCTATAGCGGAGACTTTGGGGTCCGGGGATTTGCCCCATCCGTCCAAAATCATCAATATCACTTTTTTATTCATTTTGCGGTTCTTTTGTTCACTTTCAAAAATAGAACGATTTGGCACCAATAACTACGATTTAACCCTCCTTTTTTTCTTTTTTTTCGCTGTAACGGACCTAACAGAAAACACAAAAAGTTGTTAAACTTAAGTTATTTAAGTGTTAAGGCTGAAACAAAATAGAATAAACGCAGTCTATTAATATATAATCAAAACCTATTAATATAAATTATTCATCATGAGAAAAACGATCCTAACAGTAATCGCTGCTTTTTTACTAGTGGTTACCAGCGTTTCCGCTGAAAACACAACTGACCTTAATGAGGTTAAAACGACAACTACAACATTTGAAAATGTTGAAATCAACTCTTTTTGCAAAGCTATTATCCAAGGCGATATTGATACGGTAAAACGTATGATCGAGTTGGGAGAAAACGTAAACCGAAAATCTTTGGGGATGACACCGGCGATGTTTGCGGCTCGCTATAATAAAGCGGAAATTTTAGAATTGTTAATTCAAAATGGTGCTAAACTTAATGCAAAAAGTGAAAAAGGCCACACGGCAAAAAAGTACGCTGAACTTTCCAACGCGAAAGAAGCACTTGCCGTTATTGAAACTGCTATGAGAAGCTAGAAGGAGTTTATTCGTCAGCAAAAACCCCGACGGTACCGTCGGGGTTTTTAATTTAATATATTTACTTCAGATAGTGTTCAAGTAAAAGAGTAAATAAGGTGATCAATAGAAGTTAAATCCTGTTACAGCTCTGTACATAAATGCATATATAGCCATGGACAACATTAAAAAACAGAAAAAGGAGTAAATTTTCAAGAATATTACTACAATTTCCGGTTTGCAATTCTCAAATGCTTCTAAATAAAGATTTCTAAAATGTAATAGCGTTCCCATATAGTTTCGTTTAAATGATTATAAATCAAAGCTATAAGGGTTAAATCTGAGGCGATAAAAAGATTTGGAAATCTTTCCAAAGATAGTAAAATACTGGTAGAAACCGCACAGAATCGTATAAATTAACAATTACAGCTGTCCCTTGTATTTTTCTATAGCTTCCTCTATTTTTTGGATCCGGTTCTCCGGGTCGGGATGTGAACTCTGAAATTCCGGCACTCTGTTGGGTCCTGCCGCGGTTTTTAGGATTTCCATTACCTTGATCATTTCGGCAGGTTCGTAACCGGACTGAATCATGAAAAGTACGCCTAGCTCATCACTTTCCAACTCATCGCCCCTACCGTTTTTTAAAAGGGTATTTTGACCTATACTGCCTACAATACCCCCGGCATCGGCACCAACGGAGGCACCCATTGATACGGTTTTCCAAAAATTACTATCCGCAATACGTTCTGCGGAGTGGCGCCCTATTACATGGCCTATTTCATGTCCTAACACACCGGCAAGCTGGGCCTCGTTCAGTTGGGAAAACAAGGCATAGGTAATAAAGACTTGTCCACCAGGAAGTGCAAAGGCATTTATGGTACTGTCATCCGCGAGAAGGTGAAAATCATAGGTATAGGGGGTTTCCCTGGCGATACTATTGTTGACCAGTTTTTCCCCCACGGCATCTACCAAGGCTTGCATGCGTTCATCGGGGTATAGGCCCCCATGCTGTTGGGCAATCTCAGGTGCACTTTGAATGCCAATGGCAATTTCTTGCTCGGCGGACATGTTAATATTCTGTACTCTGCCCGTGTATGGATTTTCCTCTTTGTTGTTACAACGTTGTATAAGGGCGAATGCTACTATGGCCAGCCCGATGAATATTCGTATTTTCCAACTACCTCTTCGCATGGTATATCGTCTTCAGGTGATATCCCAAGGTACAAAAAGACTTATAGAAGTTCAGGATTTATATCCAAAATATTGTTTCGAATATACGTTTTTATAAATCCAGAAGTAAAATGTTCACAACCATAAAATTCCTCCTGCTGCAATAGCTGGGGAATATTCTTTTTTCTGAACGAGGTCAACATAGGAATCGATAGGGGTGCATAGCTATAATGCCAAGGCTCATACTTAAACCCTTTTCGCTTGTAGTCATCCGTATAGACCAAATAAAAACCGAATTTTTTGGAATTTTCATCCATCCACTTTTTAAAATCCTCGAAGGGTCCGCCTTCGCCAAATTTTTCGGGCACTAGAACGTCTCCCTCTACTTTTCTATAGCCATCAACAATATCGATATCGGTTCCCCAGTGGTGCCTACTTGTCCCCGGAATGGTAGAATACTCTATGATCTTATCAATGGCATCAAGAGGGGCCATACCGTCATCTTCGGTATATCTGATATATTTTCCTTCCCAAATAGCTTCTTGACGATAAAAATCGCGATAACCGGATACCGGCTTTAGATCAATACCGTCACTGTAAGCCGTTTTCTTCATGGCTAAAAAAGCATCGTGGGTCTCTTTTCCCAATTGGATACCTTTTCCAAATAATTCGATATCTTCTTTCCCCATCAGCTCCAAAACGGAATATTCCCTTTCTTGCGAGAATATCATATGGGGCATTAGGGTAAGGGCTATTCCGGAAATACTGCTTTTCTGTACAAATGATCGTCTGTTCATAAGCTCAAATTGGTTGGTAACACACCTTATGGTATTTCAAAAACGTTATCAAGGGTAATTGTATTGTAATTTTTCTAAAGTGATGTGGATTTTCTATAGTATTTAAGTTTAAGTAGTACCTAAAAGTACTTAAATATTATGATATTCTAATGAAAACGTGCTCGCTAGGATCAATTCCTTTCGTACTGTCGCAATAGGAATAGCTTGGTTATGAAACCCGATCAAACTTTTGAAAAAATGGATAGTACGCTCCCTTTTGGGTTAAAAGTATATCGTTTTATGGTTCATAGGATCGGCATATGGAAAGCAACCTGTGCGCATCATACCTTCAACTGAAACTTAGGGGGCCACGTACATATATCCCTGATGCTTTTGCCGAAGGTCATTTAAGGCGATGATATAGAAATATATTCCGGCGGGCAGTCCTGAATTTCTGTCAACAACACCGCTTACATTGGCCAAACCTTCAAATTCATTGGTATAATTTTTTTTCGTGTAGACGAGCGCTCCATATCTATTAAATATCTGTAGCGTATTATTGGGGGAATTTTCCAAACCTTCGATAATCAGAAAATCGTTTTGACCATCTCCATTGGGGGTTAAAAAATAGTTATCCAGTTCAATAGTGTTTAAGGTTTCTAAAATATCGTTATTCCCACCTAGGGTAATAATTTCATACTCGTCCGGAACAAACGTATCCGATAGTATAGCACCAGACGTAAGTCCGCCTTCTACACCGGTATTCCCCAGGTTTTCCCATTGATTTCTCGTTTTACTCCATCCAACTACCTTTAAGTCGTTCAACACTTCGCCCAAGCTATTGATATTACTCCACGCATCCCAAGTTAGTCTTACCTTGGATGGAACCGCACTTTCCAATTTCCAGAACTCCAACGTACTTACCCTAAGAACTTCTATATCCCTGATTTCCGTATCGAATCTAATATCAAATGTGGAAGGCGCATTGGGATCCTCAAAGAAATAGGCACATTTGGCCGAGGCGTTGATCGCATCGGATGCAAGGGTCAAAGGTCTCAATCTGTCATCGTCGCCTACGGGAAATGTAAAAGACTCTTTGTTACTAATGGCCCCATATCCGTTGATCTTGGAAAAGTTTCCTTCACCCACATAAAAGGAGGCGTCCCAAAAATTTAAAACAACATCCATTTGTTCTTTAGGGGTAACCACATTTCCGGAAATAAAGCTTCCGTTGTTGGTAATCCCCATGGAAGTTTCCAAAAAGAAACCTTGATCGGTGGCAATTTCGGTATCAAAGAATACAGAGGAAAACGCACCGGAGACGGTAATGGATCGGTTATCACCGTAAAAACCTGTCAGTCCCAGGTTTTGATCAAAAGTACCATCATTGATCAGATCCGTATGAAAACCTATCAGAGCAGTTTCATGCATCTGAAGATTCCCATAATTATGAATGGCATCCTGCGCCACACCAATGGTGGTGACGAGTAAAATACATATACATATAAGGTGAGTTATCGACTTCATGGGCTTAGGGGCTATCATTGGATTAAGGTCTTCGTCTTAAAAAAACGGCAACTCGGGCATCCGTAACATTACCGGTTTCGGTAACGGTCCTAAACCCTATACTGGTTCCTACAGGAATCGCTACCGGTGTCGTCAACATTTCGGTATAGACCATATTATTGGCATTTCCAGTAGCCGTGAACGTAAATAGGTTGGTGTTGGTGTTCGAATCTATTACCGCCATTAAAACGGAATCCGATGCACCATTGGAGTCCGCGTTAAAACTTACGGCATAGGCTTCCCAGGCTTCCGGCAATGGAATACCTATTCGTCCCGTAGCCCCGTTTCCAAAGGACCACTCCAATTGGTTATTGGCTAGAGCGGCATTTTCTTCGGCCCAGATTACGATTTTTTCATAAACCGCTACATAAGCACCACCGTCGGAACCCACGGAGATGGAATTATCCGCATCGGTAGAGACCACATTGGCCGTTTCAGGAGTGTTGGACTCATCGGTATAGGTAATAACTCCTGTTCCGTTATCTTGGGACAAGGTGGTCACCGTTTCGTTTATGGAACCGCCCCCATTACTCAATGCAATGGTAGTTCCCGTTTTTGATAAGGTCTGTATCTCGTTGGTATCGTCGGCATCCCCATCAATTACATCATCCCCATCTGCGATGTCGGCAGGTATATCCGTTAAGTCGTTGAAACTTCCGCTAAAATCGTCCCCACCATCAGTATCGTAATTGCTAAGATCAATATTGGTAGCGTCGGGGTCGTCCGAAAGGGATATGATACCTGCATTAAACTGTAGGTCCTGTATCTCGTTGGTATCGTCCGCATCCCCATCGTCTACATTGAGCACAAGGGTATTTCCATTATCGATCCCTATGTTTCCGGGAGTACCGTCCGATGTAATATTTTGATTGTCCGTGTTGTCCGATGCTACTATAGTCTCTATTCCGGCTTCATTGGTATAGGTATAGGTACCGTCCAAATTGTCCACTAAACTGGTCACGGTTTCTGGAGCTCCATTTAATGTGATGTTATTGCCGTTCCCGTCCGTAAGCGTATAGGTTCCGTCCCCATTATCCGCAAAGGAAAATGTACTTTGGGAACCATCACATAAGTTGGTCCATTGCGTACCATTGTAGTAATGCACGCATTGCGAATCTATATTATATACCAACGCCCCGCGCAAGGGGCTAATATTCTGCATTTGTGTGTTGGAAACACGGGTGAGTACTAGCGTTTTGGATGTACTTTCCAGTTCCACAATGGAAGCGGCATCAATATTACTCGGATTATCGCCAATTTTGAGCTGTGCAATGCCCAAATAACCATTTAAGCAAAGAAGCAATAGCAATCCTATTTTTTTTAAGTCCATATCTTTTTTAGATTTGAGGGAATCCATTTAACAACGGTAAAAGTAGGGGATGTCTTGGAAGCTTTAACGGAAATGTTGTGTATGGCCTTATAAGCGTTGTGAAAATACTATCAATAAAAACACAACCTATAAACTGTACCATTTAACGACCATAGGGTGCAGGCTTTTTGCAGCTAATACAGGGGTTTTTCGTACATTTTTTCGGATTTTTATGCTTTTAAAAGTATAGGAAATGACATTCCAGTATTCAGTTTCCGGTTTTCAGTTATCCAAAGGCAGAGACCTACTGTTTACTGCCATTGTTTATTGAAGACTTCCCAGGGGTTAAAGGAATTCCGTTCCCTATGCTAAACCTGTATACCTCTGTTGTAAGACTTTCAGTTTCCAAGAAACTATTTCATATTTGATCATATGCCTTCGATACGATTGCCGGCGGTCACTGAGCCTGTCGAAGTGCAATCACTTAGGCACCGAGGGGTCATCGGTCCAGATACAAAAATCCTTGAAAATTAAGATTAAGATCATCCAGGGAGACCAAGTAGAAATATACCCCTTCAGGAAGTCCGATATTTCTATTGATGACAAAATTATCTATGTTGGAAATACCATTAAACTCATTGGTATAGTTGGCCATTTCGAAAACCTTTAGTCCAAAACGGTCGAAGATTTTAATACTGTTATTGGGTGACAGCTCCATTTCGGGAATGACTAGCATATCGTTGGCACCATCTCCATTAGGGCTAACAAGGTAATTGTCCAGCGTAAGGATTTCCTCGGGCAGGGTAAGGCTGCCAAAGGTGATGATAGCATAATCATTGGGTATAAAGCTTTCCGAACTCACGAAACCGTTGTTAAGGTCTCCTGCCAGGGCTTCGCTTCCTAAAATTAGCCAACGCCCGGTGGCAATCTCCCATCCTACCACGGTAATGGTATTTACATCGTCCGCAATGGCGGCCATGTTACTCCTTTCGTTCCAACTAATGGATATGGTAGCTGGTATGCTGCCTTCCAAGCGCCAAAATTCCGTTGTGCTTATCGTTCCTATACCCCGAACTTTTCTTCTGGTATCAAAAATGGTGCTGAAGGTAGATGGATTTTCGGGATTTTCAAAAAAGTAGGCACATGTGGCCTGTGGGTTTGCAGCACTGGAATTTAATATCAGTGGCCGCAGTTGTTGGGAATCCCCAATAGGAAAGTTAAAACTTTGTTGATCGGTAACGGTAGCATAACCGTCTATTTTGGAAGCATCGGATGCCCCCACGTAAAAGGCATTCTCCAAAAAATTAAAATAGACATCCGGTTCATCACGGGGGGTAAACACATTAGCTGTTACAAAATTGGTATTATTTTCCGTATTTATGCCGGTATCAAGTGCCAGTCCGGCATCATTGGCAATTTCCGTATCGTAGAAAGTGGGGGCAAAAGCCCCTGAAACACGAATCAGTCCATTCCCGTAGAATCCGGCCAATCCCAGATTCTCGTCAAAGGCCGCATCATTGATCAGATCGGTATGGAAGCCGATCTGTCCCTCTTCATGAATTCGTATGTTCCCTGAATTGTAGAGGGCGGTTTGGGCCTGTAGGGTACAAACGAGAAGTAGAAATCCGATGTAGAGCTGGTTTTTCATCTCAATTGATTTGTTGCCAATTGGTACCATCACTTTGAAGCCAAACTACGCCTGCAGGAATAGATGTGGAATTACTGCCGAAAGTATCAATAAAGGAATCAATAGTAACAGTAAAGGATGGGTTTTTTATTATATATAACCTTCCTGGAAACGATCCTGCCGCTGGTAAGGTAACGGAACCATCTGCGCTAAAGACTACAGTATGGTCATCATTTGTCAATGTAACAATGCCAGATACATTATTGCGAATGGTAGTTGCAAATGAACCGCCGGTTTCCAGAGTCGAAGTAGGCGTTGCGGTTCCGATACCAACATTTCCGCCACCGATAAAGGATAAATCTTGGCCATTTAAATTATATGTTCTGTCTTCTCCGGCATCTTGAGTGATATCTTCTGTAGCCAAATTTGTATTGACCGTAGAATTGTCCACGAGCACCCAATTGGTACCGTCCCATTGAAAAAGTTGTCCTGCGGCCGTACCGTTCGCCAGTTTTGCTGTTGTGATGCCTCCGTTGGTCACGAGAATGCTAGCGTCCACAAGGGTCGCCCCGGTACCTGTATTTACGGTTATGGAACCGTCCCCCGCGGTAAGGTCCTCTCCCACAATGTTGTTGGCATCCAATGCACTCCATTCCACGCCCGTTCCCGCGGCATTGGTTCTAAGTACTTGGTTAGCAGCACCATTTTCGATTTTAACAGGCGTAACATTGCCATCGGCAATATCGTTGGTTTGTACCTCTCCGTCCTCTATTTTTGCCGAATTTATGGCATTATCCGCTACTTCATATAAATTTAACGGAGTACCATTGCCCGAAATGGAAAGGGGATTAAACTGTGCCGAAATATCCAAGGTTGCACCGTCGACCACAGGTAGGTTGACAAGTCTTACGGGACCCGCTCCCCTTGTTAAGGCGAGTGTATTTCCAGAAATGGACAGGTCCTGAATCTCATTGGTCACATCATCATCGGGGTCATCGTAGAAGGCGCCCCCATCTGTTCCGGGTATGATGGAATTATCCAGATCCGTACTCACGGTGGCACCTACGAGGGCCGCTTTATTGATCCATTCTACTTCTCCTATAGCGTTCGTGGTCAGTACCTGGTCGTTCCCTTCCGATTTAATTTTTTCCGTAGTAACCGCAACATCGGCCAGTTCGTTTTCACCTACCGAGGCATTGGCCAACTTGTCTATGTTTATAGAATTATTCCCGATATCATCACTAACAATGCTAAAGTCCACAATATTCTCCGATCGTATTCTGCTGACCTCAAAATTGTAATTATTGCCGTTTCGGATAATAGTTATAGTGCTGTCATTGTTGATGATCGGGTTGTTGGTAAACGTCAACGCATTGCTAATGCTCTCACAGATATTTACCCATTGTATTCCATTGTAGTAATGGATACATTGGGTGTCGGTATTGTATACCATGGCTCCCTGTGAGGGGACTATGGCGTTCATTTGAGTAGTATTGATGCGGGTTATGACAAATACCCTGGAATTGCTCTCCAACTCCAATACGGAGGTCGCATTGATATTTTGTGGATTATCGCCAATTTTTATCTGTGCATGTACAGCAGCAAAAATGCACTGGACCATCATAAAAATCAGGAATTTCAGTTTCATGGATAATGCTTTAAGTTCTTGTTATCGGGATAAACAAAAGTAAAATTATATCCCCATATACCTAATTTTATACCTTAAAATACAGCTTTAATCGGCTAAAGCGCTATCGTAGTCGTTGAAGTGTATTTAATTTTAACTGCTACGTTCTTAGGGATTCAGAAACAGCTATCGTTAGTTTTAACCAAATTAACAAAAGTTTAATGGTAGCAAATTTTTTTATACCGTTAACTTACATTTTCTTTAACCTTAGGAATTTTCTTTATTACAGGTTTTTTTGTATTCCAGAGATAAGTTATACAAAGGTGCGGAATTTGTCGTAAATTGATTTTCCTTAGAAAAACCTGAATCGCTAACAAATGAAAAATCAATTATTATTCGTTCTCGCCTTTTTATGCCTTGGTTTTGCCTATTCCCAGGATGATGGTCGCCAATTATTAAGAGGACAGGTACTTTACCGTAATAGCAATGTGGTCAATGAGAACGTTATTAATACGACCTCTGAAAACGCAACGATTACCAATGAGGACGGTAGGTTTGCGATACGCGTAAAAGAAGGGGACGAGCTGGCTTTTACGGCAGTGAATTATCAAATACAACTGGTAAAGATTACCAACGAAATATTGAAGAACAACAGACTTGTAGTGGAGGTAAACGAAAAGGTTACGGAATTGGACGAAGTGGTGGTAGCTCCTGAGAACCAGCAAAAATTCCTGGAAGTCAAGAATGAGGATTTTAAACAGTTCGAATATGAGACCGATCGTTCCTCGGAGGTAGTGAATGTTGCGGAATCCCAACAGACCAGGGGAATGAGGGATGGCCTAAACTTCGTTAATCTTTTTAAGGCCTTGGTAAAATCCAAAAAGGGAGATGAAGATTCAAAGATCCAGTTAAAGATGAGCGAAGTGCTGCGCCAAGTATATGATGACCAGTTTTTTGTTTTGGATCTAGGGATACCACAGGACAAAATAGATAGCTTTCTGTACTATTGCGATGCCAAAATGCCCGCACAGTCCCTATTAAAAAGGGACAATGAGTTTCAGTTGATAGACTTTCTGGTATCCAATAGCAAGACATACCTAAAGGAATTGAATGAGGAAAAGTAATATTCTTGTAATATGCTTTTTTCTGGCCTATATTTCTTCTAGTAAGGCACAATCCCTATTTACCGATAATTTACAGGGCAAGATCCAAAGTGTGAGCGAAGATCTTGCAGACGTACATGTATTGAACATTACGACCAAGAAAGCTACAATTACCAATGCCTATGGTTATTTTTCCATTCCCGTAAAACTCAACGATACCCTTTTATTCTCCGCCGTACAGTTTAAGAAAAAAGAAGTGATCGTAACCCGATCAGTGCTTAAAAGCCCTATACTATATGTTTCTTTGGAAGAAGCACTCAACGAATTGGATGAGGTGGTGGTAACCCCCTATAATCTATCGGGAAATATCGAGGGGGATATCGAAAGCTTAAAGACAGGACCTGTGGTGACGGCGGCTACCCTGGGACTTCCAAATGCCTATGTAAAACCTCTTACGCAGGCGGAAAGACATTTGATAGAAGCTACTACGGGCGGTGGTCTGGTTCCATTGAATCCCATTCTCAATGGGATAAGTGGACGTACAAAAATGTTAAAAAGGAGATTGGCGAGGGACAAAAAATATGCACGGACCACAAGGGTCCGGGAATTTTATGCCGATTCGCTCTATCTAACGGAATTAAAGATACCCATACCCAAAATCGCGGATTTCATGTATTTCTGTGAGGTGGATTCCGGTTTTGATACCGTGGTGGATACAAGGGATAAATTAAAGATATGGGGTTTTCTACAAAAGAAAAGTATCGTCTACAGGGCGAATAACAAGTTGGAATAAACAACCTATTTTTGGCATGGGGATTGCTTATGGTAACCCGCCTGCCAAGAATTAAAAAAAATAGCTGTGATATTTAATGCCTTTGGATTGGATTCCGGATGTTGGCAAATTAAAGAATGGATAAATAGTTAATAGCGGTACCGACAGGATTAAAAAATTATTACAGATTACACCCAATAGTTGGGAGCATATAAAAATAGACCCATGAAATTGCTCAAAAAAGGATTTTTAATTTTAGTATTGCCTCTGGTCGCTTTCACCGTGGCCCATAAGTTTTATGTAAGTGTCACGAATATAAATTATTCCGAAAAGGACGATTCGTTCCAGATTACCTCCCGTGTTTTCATGGATGACCTGGAACAGGTTATGGAGGAGCGTTATGGTATAAAGGCCCATTTGGCCAGTGAGGAGGAAAACGCTATGGCCAATGATTACATCGAAAAATACATGAGGGCCAAGTTCACCTTGAAAATAGACGGTGAACATAAGGACTTCGACTTTTTGGGAAAGGAGTACGATAATGATGTGGTCATATGTTATCTGGAAATTCCAAAAATAGGGTTCTCCAATATCAAATCCGTAGAAGTGCAGAGCGATGTTTTGACGGATCTTTTTGATGAACAGCAAAATATTATACACTTTAAATTCAAGGGAAAGAAAAAGAGTTTTGTACTGATTCGGGAGAATAATAAAGGAATGTTAAACTTATAACATTTACTAACCATTCGTTAAAAAAAGATTATTTTTTCATCGACTAAAAATTAAGAAGAAAATGAATAAAATTAAGTATTGTTTTGCTTCCCTTCTGTTCGTGTTCGCAGCTACGGTTTCTGCTCAGGAAGGGGAGAAAGAAGAGAGGGCCCTTGGACATTATAACCAGAGCAAGTTTAAACAATTGTACGAGGAATTTGCAACGCCCAATACCTACAGATCTGCTTCCGGTGCTCCTGGGCCCGACTATTATCAGCAACAGGCAGATTATAAAATGGATATTGAATTGGATGATGCCAATGCCAAACTCTACGGAGAGGAAACGATAACTTATACCAATAATTCCCCGGATAATCTTGAGTTTCTTTGGGTGCAATTGGATCAGAATGTAAGAGCTAAAGATTCCAAGTCCCCGCTAAGAAACGGTGGAGGGGTTCCCCTTGCGGAACCAACGGGCAGTTTTGTACAAAAATATGTCACTGAACCTTTTGATGGTGGATTCAATATTGAATTTGTAAAAGATGCCAATGGAAGATCCTTGTCCTATACGGTCAATCAGACCATGATGCGTATCAATATTCCAAAGCCTTTGCGAAGCAAGGAACAGATTTCTTTTTCTATCAAATGGAATTATAATATTCCCGATCATACCGTAAACAGGGCAAGGTCCGGTTACGAATATTTCCCCAAAGATGGGAATAGGGCTTATGTAATTGCACAGTTCTTCCCAAGAATGGCAGTGTATAGCGATGTAGAGGGATGGCAGAACCATCAGTTCTGGGGCAGTGGTGAATTTGCACTTCCTTTTGGGGATTATGAGGTGAACATTACTGTTCCCGCGGATCATATACTGGATGGTACCGGAGTACTTCAAAATAGAAAGGAAGTCTTTTCCAAGGAAATGATGAAACGTTACGAGCAGGCAAAAAAATCATACGATACGCCGGTTTTGATCGTAACCCAGGCAGAGGCGGAAGCCGCTGAAAAAGACTTTTCCAAGAAAAAGAAAACATGGAAACTAAAAGCAACCAATGTAAGGGATTTTGGTTTTGCTACCTCCCGTAAGTTTATATGGGACATGCAGGCCGTTAAATTGGCTACTACGGAAGTTATGGCCGTATCCATGTATCCTAAGGAAGGGAATCCGCTTTGGGAAGAACTTTCTACCAAAGCTGTTGTACAGACCTTAAAATCCTATTCGGCGCATACGTTCGATTATCCGTATCATAAAGCTATTTCCGTACATGCCAAAAATCAGGGAATGGAATACCCTATGATTTGTTGGAACTATGGGAGGCCCAATGAGGACGGTACCTATTCCGATCGGGTAAAGTACGGGATGATCAGTGTAATCATACACGAGGTGGGACACAACTTTTTCCCCATGATCGTTAATTCCGATGAACGTCAGTGGGGTTGGATGGATGAAGGTCTCGACACCTTTATGCAATATATAACGGAACAGGAGTTTGGAGCGGAATTTCCGGATGTTGTATCACCTAATACAAGCTATCCCTCACGTAGAGGTGCGCCCGCCAAGATCGTACCGTATATGAGTGGTGATCAAAGCACCATATCGCCTATCATGTCCAATCCGGAAAATGTATACCAGTTAGGTCCCAATGCATATGGTAAACCGGCTACCGCCCTGAATATTCTAAGGGAAACGGTAATGGGGAAAGAATTGTTCGATCATGCCTTTAAGACCTATGCCAATCGTTGGAAATTTAAGCACCCTACCCCGGAAGATTTCTTCCGTACCATGGAGGATGCCTCGGCAGTAGATTTGGACTGGTTTTGGAGAGGTTGGTTCTATACCACGGATTATGTGGATATAGGGGTCAAAGGCGTTAAAAAATATTATGTTAGTGATAAGCCTACCAAAAAAATGCAGGAATATATGGCCGCCAGAAATATCTCGGAGGCCGATTTGCCACCTTTGGTATATTTGGCCGAGGAGGACAGTGAGGATTTTGACGCTTCTCTAAAAGGTAAGTCCCCTTCGGATACCTCTACTACCTTAAAAGAATACATGATGGACAATTTAACTGCCGAGGAAAGGGCCTCGGTTAAGGAACCAAAATATTTCTATGAAGTCACTTTTGATAAGCCCGGAGGTATACCCATGCCCTTGATCGTTGAATATACCTACGCCGATGGCAGTACCGAAAATATCACATACCCTCCTGAGATATGGAGAAAGAACGATGCGGAAGTAAAAAGGGTCATCTCCTCCCAAAAGGAATTGGTAGGTATTGTAGTGGATCCAAAAGCGGAGACCGCGGATATTGATGCCACTAATAATTCTTGGCCCCAAAAGGAAGGAAAATCCGGTTTTGATAAGTTCAAGGAGAATATTAAGGGCAAATAGTGGGTTATATAAGTAACTCCAATGGAGTTTAATTTTTAAATTTAAGCCCTGACGATTCCGTCAGGGCTTTCTTATGAGTGAAACTTCACTATATTTGTCATATGTTTTCATCCGTATTTTTATTCATTAGTGGTGCCGAAATATTCTTTATCATGTTCATTGTGGTCATGGTTTTTGGTGCCGATAAGATTCCCGGTATTGCCAAAGGCCTAGGTAAGGGTATGCGTCAATTAAAGGATGCGACCGAGGATATTAAGCAGGAAATACAGAAAAGTGCCGAGAAGCAAGGGATCGATACCGATTTTACCAAGGATATCAAAAATGAAATTGATAAGGTAAAAGAAAATGTAGACAAGGTAACCGGGTCCATCAAAAGAAAATAAGATGCTTAAACGGTTACTGGAATGGGACAGGGATACCTTTATTTATCTGAATAACCTGGGTATAGAAGATTACGACCTTTTCTGGTCTACCGTTACCAATATAAGTACCTGGATTCCCTTATTTATACTTTTCTTCCTAATCGTTGTCTTAAAATACAACAAACGAGAAGTACTCCCCATAAGTCTCACCGTTCTGGCACTCGTTTTTTTCATTGTCAATGCAACAAATATTACCAAGGGGTACGTAGCAAGATTAAGACCCAATAACGATGAAGAAATCAACACCTTGATCCGTATCTTAAAAAGTCCGGGTACCTATAGTTTTTTCTCGGGACATGCGGCCAGCTCCTTTGCGGTCACTACCTTGATCGTTCTTTTCCTCAGAAAACGCTTTAAATGGTGCTGGTTATTTTATATATGGCCATTGTTGTTCGCTTTCAGTAGGATTTATGTTGGAGTACATTATCCGGTAGATATTATTGTAGGTACGCTGGTAGGTATTGCTTCGGCATTTATTTTTTATAAGTTTTACGTTTGGCTTATCGTACCCTACTTAAAGTTAAGCCATCCCTAATGGGAAGTAAGACCGTTTCTATTCTGGGATCTTCCTTTAGTCTTTTGTTATAGTCCAACAGGGCTGTGGTGGCACTATCGTTTTTCTCAAGGGGCTCTACTACTTTTCCGGACCATAGCACGTTGTCGGATATTATGATACTTCCAGATTTCGTTTTACTTATGGCAGCGTCAAAATAATCGATATAGTTTGTTTTTTCGGCATCTATAAAAACAATGTCGAACACCATATCTAAATTAGGAACAATATCCAGGGCATCGCCCATATGTTGAACAATTTGGTTCCCATAGCCGCTTTTAACAAAGTAGCGTTTTTGTATTTCCGCTAATTCTTCATTGATATCTATGGTATGCAGTTCTCCGTTCTTCTGTAGACCTTCTGCCAAACATATAGCGGAGTATCCGGTATAGGTACCTATCTCCAAAATAGTTGTCGGAGCAATTATTTTGGATAACATACTCAATACTCTTCCTTGAAAATGACCTGTAATCATCCTTGGCCGGATCACTTTTAAGTGCGTTTCCCTGGTAAGCTCCTGTAATAGCTCCGGTTCCTCCTCGGAATGATCAGCGATATAATCTTCTATGGTCTGGGATAAAAAGTGCATTGATCTTTTTTTATAAAATTATGCAAATATCCTTTATCCGCATGTTGTCCGGTTACAAATTGTATGTTGATTGCAACATTAAGGCTTTCACTGCACCGATTGGTAAGAATGAACAAAGGGATCCGGAAGGTGCTGAAAAAGTATTAAAGTAACGCTTTTAGGATTACTTGGCGGCCTTACCCAGCATCCACAAGGATACACCTACAAACGTTCCCGGAAATAAATCGGAATTATTAGAAAATTAGTATGTTATCCTGGAATATCTGTAGCGAAAACTTCTAAAATAGGTGTAAAGAAGACAGTTTTAAGTTTTACCTTCCTCCGTTTGCCTGCAGGTCCAAGATGCATTCGGGGTCAAGCTCGGGAATAAGGGCAGATCCTCTAGATGCCCTGCTTTCCATCATGCTCATCATTCCTCCTCCGAACTCCAATTCCGCACGCATTAAACAACCTTCTACATTGCAATGGCTTTCGGCATCTTCATCTTCATGATCATTTACGGAAGGAGAGCCTAGATTTACAAGCCCGAATAGATGTCCGAATTCATGGTTTAAAGTGGCCTCTTCCACATCTGCAGTGGAAACCAGTATACTTCTTTGGGTTAATCTTCGAATGGTTTCCTCATAAATGATCATAGAGGTATTTCTATAGACCGCGCCCAAGGTTACCAGACCTTCATCCTCATCATCGGATTCGGCAGGTGCATCGGCAAAATAAATATAAATGGCCAAGGTTTCCCCGCTATTATATTCAGTTCTATTACTCTCTTCCAAATCAACAATTTCCTGTAGGGTAAGGTCTTCCTCATTGGGGGAAGGCAATTCGGTAAACGTAACCGAAATATCGGTCTTAAAGGTATTGCTCCTTAAAAACTGTACAAATGCACCTATGGCTGAATCGTCTGGTCTGAAGTCGGTTACATATGCAATTTCAAGCTGTAACTTAGTAAAATTATCGTTGGATAGAATATCATTGGCAGAATCCCCGGTACCCAACAGGTTGGCGGATCGGTCTATATTCTGCTCTGGGGGTGCAGTTGTGCCGTCGTCGTCATTTGAACAACCAAGGACAAAAAAATACATTAGGGTGAATACAATACCAGCTTTTCTCATTACAATTTTTTTATAAATATAACAATATACTCTCCAATTTCCCTACCCAAATTTAAACGAAAGAAGTACTTATTTGTTGTCGTTTTAACGAAAGCTTGGCTAAATAGTCGTAATGTTCGCCTTGGCTTACAAGCTTGCAGTTTAAATTATGGTAAAAAGCCGCTCGCTCTAAGCTATTGTAATCCAGATACAGCCACGGAAAAGGTTTGCTTTTTATATTTTTATAGGTCATTGTAAATTCGACCTCTCCATAGTATGTATCGGTATCGGGAATCCAATGCCCGCCATCATCGTCTTCTTGGAACATATAAATGATATCGCTGGAGTCCAACAAGATATGCCCGTTTGGTTTTAAAAGTAATTTTAAATGTTCTAAAAACTTGCCCAATTGGTTCAATCTTCCTGCAAGGCCTATACCGTTCATAAGTAAAAGAAGCGTATCGAATTTTGGCCCCTTAAAACTATAAATATCGGTATGTATACTATTCTTTATACCCCTTAGCCCGCACGTTTCTATGGCACCTTTGGAACTATCAAGTGCGGTAACGGATAATCCTTTCCCCTGTAGATACAGACTATGACTTCCTGCCCCACAACCAATATCCAGAACTTTACCCTTACATAGGTCCAGTGCTTTCTGTTCCAAAAGGGGCATGTTATCAAAATCCCGGAATAGATAGGGCAGGGGAATTATATCTTTTTCATCCAAAGAGGAAAACGTAAGGATGTCCTCCGTATAATTACCCCATTGATAATCTAAAACTGCTTTTCCAAAAACATCCACGGCAAAATTTGTATTTTCCATGCAAATGTGGGACTTTTAAGGGAATTCTAAAACAGAATACCGCAGATGGCTGCAAAATAAATATGTCCCATGTTATGGGGTAAGGGCGATTTGGAATCTGGTTTTCACAAAAGGGTGCCAAGAATGGTAAAGTATGGATAAAGTATTGGAAGAGCTTCCGAAAAAGGCCAAGGAAAAGCACAGGGAGAATAAAAAATTCTTTACTAGACTAAAAAAGAAGCCTCCCAAGAACCTGGATTATGTGATGCAGGAACTTCATGATGCCGAGTTTAAAAGAACGGACTGTTTACAATGTGCCAATTGTTGCAAGACCACAGGTCCTTTATTTACCAATGCCGATATTGGACGTATTTCAAAATATGTAAAGCTTAAGCCTCAACGATTTATTGAAACGTATTTGCGGATCGATGAAGAAAATGACTATGTATTACAGCAAGTTCCCTGTGCCTTTTTGGATGCGGAAAATTACTGTTCCATCTATGAGGTAAGACCCAAGGCATGTCGTGAGTTTCCACATACGGACCGGAAAAAATTTCAACAAATCAGTGATCTAACCTTAAAGAATGTGCAGATATGCCCTGCTGCATACGCCATTGTAGAGGCCATGAAAAGCAGGATAAAATTATAGGGCTAAATTTGAAAAAAACTGTGCTATAGACTGAACTCGCTTAAACTTTTTTAATGGGCTAAAAAATTACCCTTTTTCACCCATTTTTTGTATTTTTTTCCTTCCGTCCGCCAACCGGCGGATGCAACTCAAAAAAACCTTCAACTGGGCAAAAAATTACTAATTTTCGCTACAATCCAAAAAATTTAAACGGGTTTACTATCTTGTAACCATGGAAACAATACTGAACTATTTTGAAACGATACCTTCCTCGCACAGGAGCCTGATTTTGATTTCTGGGATTACTTTTTTTTGGTTATTGGAATATGCGGCGCCCTTATTTAGGTTCAACTATAAAAAGTTTAAACATGCAGGTATCAATATCTTTTTTACCCTGACTACGATTGTGGTCAATTTTACACTTGCTTTTTTACTTTTAATGACCAGTGACTGGACGGTTGCCAATGATTTTGGGGTGTTACAATGGTTCGTTATGCCCTTATGGGCAAAAATAGTCCTTGGCGTAGTTTTGTTAGACCTTATAGGGGCATGGCTTGCCCACTGGGTACAACATAAGGTCAAAGTACTTTGGGGCTTCCACTTAATACATCATACGGATAATCACGTAGATACTACCACGGCCAATCGTCATCATCCCGGGGAAAGCGTCATCCGTTTTATCTTTACCTGTATCGGAGTTTTTATCGTTGGGGCACCTATAGGCATTATAATGATATATCAATCCCTTTCGGTAGTGCTCTCCCAATTCAATCATGCCAACATAGCATTGCCAAAAAGAATCGATGATATCATTAGCTGGATTATTGTTTCTCCGGATATGCACAAAGTACACCATCATCATATGTTGCCCTATACCGACACCAACTATGGAAATATATTTTCCGTTTGGGACCGGTTGTTCGGAACCTTTGCCAAGATGAGGAACGATGAGATCGTTTACGGGGTGGATACGTATCCGGATGCTGTTGAAAACTCTAAAATAGGAAAATTGCTGAAGATTCCTTTTTCAAAATATAAAAGCCCTTCCAGTAGTATCGCCAAAGAATCCTAAATATCAATCATAGATCAAATACTTTTCCCGTACTTTTTTAAAGGCTTCCAAATCTTCCTGCCATGATTTTTTGATGGCTTCCTCAGGAAGTCCGGCTTCAATTTGCCGCTGAAGTTTTTCTGTTCCCGCGTGTTTGGTAAAGGAGGCCGAATTAAAAAATAAGGTCTTATCCCGCGTATTCGAGTAGGCATCTATAAGCCATTTTAAGGAAACACCATTTTGTTCGGAAACGGTGGAAAGATCGTTCCCATAGCATAATTTATCCTCATGTTTGGGATATTTAGCCCCAAAATTAGGTTTGGGCGTATATGTAAAATGATATTGGGTACTATCCAAAAATGGTGCCCCATACCGTTGAAATTGAAACTCAGTGCCCCTGCCCGCATTTATAGAAGTGCCTTCAAAAAAACCAAGGCTAGGGTAGAGGTTTATGGATACATCGTTAGGCAGATTGGGCGAGGGGCGTATGGGTAGACCGTACGAGGTATTGTGCGTATAGTTTTTAAGTGGCACAACGGTCAGATCGGCCTTTGCGTTTCCTTCCAACCATCCTTCTTCATTGATCATTTGGGCATATTCCCCTATGGTCATTCCATACACTAATGGAATGGTGTTCATTCCTAAAAAACCAACATGTGCCTTTTCCATGCTAGGGCCATCTACATAATGTCCGTTCGGATTAGGACGATCCAAGACTACCACAGGAATTTGTTGTGCCGCACAGGCTTCCATGACCAATTGTAAGGTAGCGATATAGGTATAAAAGCGCACCCCGACATCCTGTATGTCAAAAACCACAATGTCCAAACCTTCCAATTGTTCCGGGGAAGGTTTTTTATGTTTTCCGTAAAGGGATATCAAAGGTATTCCCGTTGTTATATCTATTCCATCCACAACTTTTTCCCCGGCATCGGCTTCCCCGCGAAAACCATGTTCCGGGGCAAATACTTTTTTTAAATCGATATCCAATGCCAGTAAGGAATCTACCAAATGGATATGAGGTTTCGGATTTTGGGTCCCCTGTTCGGGTGTTTTAAAAATAACGCTGGTCTGATTGGCCACTATGCCCACTCTTTTTTCTTTTAAAAGGGGCAGGTAAATTTCGGTACTGTTGGCCCCTACCACCAAGGGTATTGTTTTAATACTATCTTTTTTGACAGCAACAATGGCTTCGGCCCGAGTGGGAGTCTTTATCTGGTTTCCACAGGAGGAAAACAATAAAACCCATAATAAAACTGTATTTTTGAGACCGGATAAAAACGCCATCGATTGAATTTAGAATTTTTTATAGCAAAACGCCTTATAAAGGGCAAGGAGCATAAAATTAGTATTTCCGCACCAATAATAAAAATAGCCATAGCGGCCATAGCCTTGGGGATTATTATGATGCTTATAGCCATAGCTACCGGAGTAGGGCTAAAGCATAAGGTACGGGAAAAAGTAGCCGCGTTCAACGGACATATCCAAATCTATAATTATGATAACAACACCTCGGATGTTTCCGTGGTACCCGTTTCCACCGATCAGGATTTTTATCCTGAATTCACTACCGTTGCCGGTATTTCGCACATACAGGCCGTTGCCAATAAGGCGGGCATTATCCGTACCGAGGAAACTTTTGAAGGCATCATAGCCAAGGGAGTGGGCAAAGATTACGATTGGGATATTTTTCAGGAGTACCTTGTGCAAGGAAGGTTGCCAAGGTATGATGACGAATTGAATGATGAAGTATTGATTTCACGCCGTATGGCCGATAAGTTGCAGTTTAAAGTAGGGAATTCTTTTTCTACTTTTTTTCTAAAGGGCGAGGATGCCTCCAAAATACCCAACAAGCGAAATTTTAAGATAGTAGGTATCTATGACAGCGGTTTTGAGGAATTTGATGGCACTTACGTTTTTATAGATATCAGGCATATTCAGCGAATGAATAAATGGGAAGCGAACCAAGTAGGCAATTTTGAAGTATTCCTGGACAGCTTTGATGAAATTGATGAGAAGAGTAATGAGATTTATGGAAAGACACTCTCTACCTTGGATACCCAAAATATTAAGAATAAATATTATCGGATTTTTGAGTGGATCGGGCTGTTCGACTTCAATATTGCCCTTATCATAGGCATTATGATTATCGTGGGAGGTATCAATATGGTTACCGCACTTTTGGTATTGATATTGGAACGCACTCAAATGATCGGTATTCTAAAAGCATTGGGCTCGGCCAATTGGAGCATCCGAAAGGTATTTCTGTACAATGCTACCTATCTTATAGGTATCGGCCTGCTATGGGGAAATTTTCTAGGGCTGGGCATTTTATGGATGCAAGACAGATTCCGGATGTTTAAATTTCCTAATCCGGAAGAATATTATATCGACTATATCCCCGTACATATTGATTTTTTCACCGTGATACTGTTAAATTTTGGAGTTTTGATACTTTGTCTGTTAATGTTGTTGTTGCCCTCCTATATCATCACCAAGATAACACCGGTGAAGGCCATAAAATTCGAATAGTAGCGTACATTCCATCAATGGGGAACAAAAGCCTTCGTTCCCGATACCGAACAAAAAGTTTAAATAAATTCATAAAGTAACTTGTATCTTTGTGCCAGATATGGAATACGCAAAAAATATTTTGGAGACCATTGGGAATACCCCTTTGGTGCAGCTCAATAAACTTACTTCCGAGCTCCCTTGTCTGGTCCTGGCAAAATACGAGACCTTTAATCCGGGAAACTCGGTAAAGGACCGTATGGCGGTACAAATGATCGTTGACGCCGAAGCAGCTGGAATATTAAAGCCGGGAGGGACCATTATAGAGGGAACGTCCGGTAATACCGGAATGGGCCTGGCCCTGGCGGCCGTAGTAAAAGGGTATAAGATGATCTGTGTTATCAGCGATAAACAATCCAAGGAAAAGGTAGACATTCTTAAGGCCATGGGCAGCGAGGTATATGTATGTCCTACGGATGTTTCTCCCGATGACCCAAGAAGCTATTACTCCACCGCCAAAAGATTGGCCAAGGAAATTCCAAATTCATGGTATGTAAACCAATACGATAACCCTTCGAATTGCAAGGCCCATTTTTTAAGTACCGGCCCGGAAATTTGGGAACAGACCAATGGAAAGGTGACCCATTTTGTGGTGGGTGTCGGCACCGGTGGCACCATCTCCGGAGTAGGCTCCTATTTAAAATTAAAAAACCCGGATATAAAAGTTTGGGGAATAGACACTTATGGTTCCGTTTTTAAGAAATACCACGAGACCGGTATTTTTGATGAAAATGAGATTTACCCCTATATAACAGAGGGCATAGGCGAAGATATTCTCCCCAAAAATGTACGTTTCGAGATTATTGATGGGTTTACGAAAGTTACCGACAAGGACGCGGCCATTTATACCCAACGCCTTGCCCGGGAGGAAGGGATGTTTTTGGGGAATTCTGCGGGCGCTGCCATTAAAGGCTTATTGCAATTAAAGGAACATTTTTCCAAAGATGATGTAGTTGTGGTATTGTTCCATGACCACGGAAGCCGCTATGTAGGTAAAATGTTCAATGATGAATGGATGCGGAACAGGGGTTTTTTAGATGATAAGGTCACCAAGGCCATAGATTTGATCAAAGATCATCTGGATTTGCCTTTGGTTACGGTAAAGACCGAGGAACTTGTGATGCATGCCGTTGAAAGAATGAAGAGCAACAATATCTCCCAGATTCCTGTAGAGGATGTTAATGGTTTTGTTGGCTCCGTGGACGAAGCTACTTTGTTCAGGGCCATTATAGAAGATAATGAAATCACTTCAAGGCCTATTAAGGAAGTAATGCAAAAAGAGTTTCCCATAGTGGACAAAAATACCTCCATAGACGATGTAGCCAAACTCATCAACAGGGATGTTCAGGCGGTACTGGTGAATCTAGGTGACGAAAAACACCATATTATTACCAAATACGATATTATAAGTGGGCTGCATTAGCATTAGATGGGCCAATACCTACAGTCTTTTAAACTTAAATTTTTGTCCTCCCACGGATGCCTCGTACATGAGACCGCCCTTGGCCATGGTAAATACTAGGACCCCATCGGAATATTTTGCATCTGCGGAAACTCCGGAAGCCACGGCGACCGCCGATACTTGCGCCGAGAATTCGACTTTATTGGCCTTTAACCGACTTAAATCTTCATCTTTTTCAAAGAAAATAACCTCCCTATAGGCCTGACCACCAGCCTGAAAACCAATGCTTATTTGCTTTAATTTTGCCGTGCCGATCAATTTGCCTTGCTGCCAAACGGCTCCGTTCCCGGCAGCACCGCCGACACCCAGACCTCCTTTGCCTACATTGGGGAAAATGACATAACCATATGACGTTTCAAAAAAATTGACCATTTCCGGATCCGCCTTAAGGAAAGCGGTTTTTGCCTCCTTGGCATCTTTGATGATTTCCTTCTTTTTTTCATCGGACTGGGCTACCGCCACAGTGACAAAAAATAAAGAAAAAAGGAGTATGGTGTATAATTTTGTCGATTTTAATCTGAAGTTTTCCATAGCGTTATCGTTTAATGATTTTAAGGCCTCCTAAAGATATCATATTGCAAGGAAGGTGCCAAAATGTTCTTTATCAAAAGATGGAATGACTCTCCTGTTCTTAAGCATGCACTAAAGTGTTGAGAAAGCCAGCTCACCCGTACCCATATGAAGATTTCCCCTATTCAGGGTCGTATGGATAGTAAAATTTGCAATAACCATTTTCCAAATAGTTTTGGTATCTTCGAAAGTGCTTTCCATTCACCTTTAAAACGGATCACCTATGAAACTAAAATATCTTGTTTGTTTACTAATGCTGGTTTTTTTGACTCCTTCCGTAACGGCTCAAAAAATTTCCCGAACGGAAAAGAAGCTACTCAAAACCATCGAAAATAATAATGGAGAGGCCATCTCTTTTTTGGAAAAAGTGGTGAATATTAATAGTGGTACCCTAAATTCCGAAGGGGTCAGGGAAGTGGGAATGGTGTTTAAGGATTCTTTTGATGAGATTAATTTTAAAACCAATTGGATAGCAATGCCCAAGGAATTGAATAGAGCCGGACATCTGTTTGCGGAAACCTCCGGCACCAAGGGAAAAAAATTGCTGCTTATAGGACATTTGGATACGGTTTTTGAAGCGGATAGTCCATTTCAGAAATTTAAAATGGTCAATGACAGTATTGCCCACGCTCCGGGTGGCAACGATATGAAAGGGGGAGATGTCATTGTACTCTATGCCCTGAAGGCATTGCACGAAAACGGATTGTTGAACAATGCACAGATCATTGTTGCTTTTACGGGAGATGAAGAGAGTACCGGAAAACCTTTGGATATTAGCAGAAAGGATCTGATCGAAGCGGCAAAAAGAAGTGATATTGCCTTGGGTTTTGAAACGTCGACAGGATTTAACTACGCTACCGTAGCAAGAAGAGGCGCTTCCGGATGGGCAGTAGAGGTAGCCGGTAAACGTGCACATTCCTCAGGAGTTTTTAATGATAGGGTAGGTGCCGGGGCTATTTTTGAAATGTCGCGAATCCTCAATGAATTTTATAATGAGGTCCGGGGAGAAGAGTATCTCACTTTTAATCCGGGAGTTGTATTGGGCGGTACTTTTGTAGATTTTGATAAGTCTACCAGTAAAGGAAATGCTTTTGGAAAGAGCAATGTAGTTTCACAAACCGCTATGGTCCGGGGAGGTCTGCGTTTTATTTCCGAAGAACAGAAAGAGAATGCACGGGCCAAGATGAGAGAAATTGTAGCCAACAACTTGCCTCATACCTCAGCGGAAATAAGCTTTACGGACAGTTATCCTGCAATGGGACCAACAGAAGGAAATCTACAATTATTGGAACAACTCAATCAAGTGAGTTTAGATTTGGATCAAGGGGAAGTTAAAGGCTATGATCCCGGAAAAAGGGGCGCCGCGGATACCTCCTTTGTAGCGGAATACGTAGATTGTCTGGATGGTCTGGGCACTATGGGTTCTGGAGCGCATACGCCACAGGAAACCGTTAATTTGAATACTATTGAGGCGTTGACCAAACGCACTGCCGTATTGATCTATAGACTTATCAATCAATAAAAATGATCACATTAATCAACTTACATCAAAAGATACGGGTAGCTGCCGGGGAACTGATTGGTTATGAGGTAGCAGGACACGAATATATACATCAAAAAGGAAGTCCGGGATGGCGTAGTTCGGATACGGAAATGTTCCCTATTATAGGTCCTACCCGTGAAGCGAATTTTAGGGTTCATCTACCCACCGACAATGCCATACAGGACCAACATGGTTTGTTAAGGGAGCTAGACTACAATTTGGTCTCCCGATCCGAGACAAAGGTGGCTTTCGAAAAAGTCTATAAAGCGGGGACCCCGGTAGAGAATTCAAAATATCCTGAAAAATCAACGGAACGGTTGCTGACATGGCCTTTTGATTTCCGATTCTTAAAAACCTTTGAACTTAAAGAAAAAGGATTGCAAATTACGTTTACCGTTTCCGGAGCAAAGGACATGCCCTTTATGTTGGGCTATCATCCTGCCTTTAAATTACATACGGTAAGCCCTATGATTATTGCCAACGGCAAGTCTATATCCTTGGAAGAAGTTTTAGCCGTGGGGAGCAGGGCACTTGAAGTTCCGGATTGTAGTACGATCATCTTAAAGGATAAAAATGAGCTGACCCTAAAAACGGAAGGATTTAGCAGTTTTATGCTGTGGACGGAAGTCCCAAATATGGTCTGTATAGAACCCATTACTTTTTATCCCTATGCCGTAGATCAACAGAAACTACATAAGGGATTTCAATATTTGGATGGCGCCGCCAAGGAGTTTAAAGTCTTCATCCAAGGCAATAACTGAAACAATTTAAATGAGAGAAGCACTGCAAAAAAACTACGGGTATCTCTTTGAACCCGATCTACTAAAGGAAATAGATACCGTTGGCAGGTATAAAAAAGTGGCACAAGGCGGTTATCTTATGGAAATAGGAGATTCCATAACAGCTATTCCCTTAGTGTTGAACGGAGCCATAAAGATTCTTAGGGAAGATAATAATGGTGATGAACTGCTGCTCTATTTTATAGAAAGGGGGGATACTTGTGCGATGACATTTTCTTGCTGCTTTGGTAAAAGTAAAAGTGAAATACGCGCCGTGGCCGAGACGGATACCGAATTGTTGATGATTCCCGTACAACAAATGGAAGTATGGATGGGAAAATACAAAAGTTGGCAACAATTCATTCTGGACAATTACCATACCCGGATGATGGAGCTTCTGGAAACTGTGGACACTTTGGCGTTTTTAAAATTGGATGAACGCTTGCTAAAGCATTTGCAGGATAAGGCCAAGGTTACCCATGATGAGGTAATCCAAACTACCCATCAGGACATTGCCCATGATCTGCATACCTCTAGGGTGGTGGTTTCCCGTTTGTTGAAGAAAATGGAAAGGGAAGGAAAGATAGAGCTGACCCGTAATCAGATCAAAGTCTTGGAATTATAATTACTCATACATAGTCGCACAATTAAAATCTCGGTTCCAAACAAAAAGTCAAGACGGGTTCAATGCAATTTCAAGAAATTTTTTATTGGTAAATTTGGCCTATGCGAAGGTTTTTTCCTTTTTTGAAATGGTTGCCAAATTATAAAAAGAGCTATTTTTCCAAGGATTTGGTTGGGGGACTAACAGTAGGGATACTACTGGTTCCACAAGGTATGGCCTATGCCATGATAGCCGGACTTCCGCCGGTTTACGGACTATACGCATCACTTTTTCCGATTTTGATGTATGCTTTTTTGGGTACTTCCAGACAATTGGCCGTAGGTCCGGTAGCCATGGATTCACTTTTAGTGGCGGCAGGTTTGGGTACCTTGGCCATTTCGGGTGTGGAGAATTATATTGCCATGGCCATTCTATTGGCCTTTATGGTAGGAGTCTTTCAATTGCTTTTGGGATTTCTTCGCATGGGGTTTTTTGTAAATTTTTTGTCCAAGCCCGTTATCAGCGGCTTTACTTCCGCAGCGGCCTTCATTATTATATTTAGTCAGCTAAAGCATTTACTGGGGGTAGACATTGAGGGAAGCACTAAGTTTCATCAATTGATCATCAACGCCTTTGACAAGCTTTGGGAGACCAATTTTTATGATTTGGGTATAGGGGGTATAGGGATTCTCCTTATTGTGCTTTTAAAGAAATGGGATAAACGCATTCCAGGGATACTTTTGGTCGTGATTTTGGGAATAGTAGGGGTATATTTTCTACAATTGGAAACTAGAGGGGTGCAATTGGTAGGTGCCGTACCTACAGGACTGCCCTCTTTTTCCCTACCCATTATCAACTGGGGGAATATAATGGAAATATGGCCTATTGCGATAGCTTTGGCCCTACTGGGTTATTTGGAGGCCATCTCCATAGGAAAGGCCTTGGAAGAAAAGACCGATGAATATACCATAGATGCAAATCAGGAATTAGTGGCCTTGGGCACCTCCAATATCGTAGGTTCTTTTTTTCAATCGTATCCCATAACCGCTAGCTTTGGACGTTCGGCTATCAGCAATGAATCCGGCACCAAGACTAATCTGGCATCTATTTTTAGTGTGCTTATGGTAGTGGTTACCTTACTTTTTCTAACGCCCCTGTTCTATTATTTGCCCAATGCGGTATTGGCGGCCGTTATTATGGTATCGGTCTTCGGACTTGTTGATGTGGAGTATCCCAAAAGTTTATGGAAATATCGAAAAGATGAATTTGTGGTATTGCTGATTACTTTTTTGGCCACCTTGTTCATAGGAATAAAGGAGGGTATCCTGATCGGGATATTGTGCTCTTTGTTATTAATGGTGTACAGGACTTCCAAGCCTCATTTTGCGGTATTGGGAAATATCAAGAATTCCGATTATTACAAAAATATAAACCGTTTTGGAGATGAGATCGTTGTTCGGAAAGATCTTTTGATCGTTAGGTTCGATGCTCAACTGTATTTTGGAAATGCATCTTATTTCCAAACGCAGCTTTTAAAACAGATCGAGGCCAAAGGAGAAGGCCTAAGAGGCGTAATCTTAAATGCGGAAGCTATTAATTATATTGATTCCACAGCAGCTAAGATGCTTATTGCCACCATAGAGGATCTACATGGTAGGAACCTTCAGTTTTACATTGCAGGTGCTATAGGCCCCACCAGGGATATTGTTTTTAGGAGCGCCATTATAGATGTTCTAAAAAAAGAGCATCTGTTTGTGCAGACCAAAGATGCAGTGGCCTATTTTGATGACCCCAGTTCGGTATCCATTTTGCAGGAAAAAGTAGCGTATCAGAATCAATATCCAATGTGACCAAAGTCACATATATTTCTAGAAGAAGTACTACTTTTGACAGGAAAAGTTTTGATAACATAAAACTTCGGGAGTTATCTCCCGGAATGTTCATATAAAGCGTAATTTATGAAGATAGAACAGATTTATACCGGATGTTTGGCACAAGGCGCCTATTATATAGAAAGCAAGGGAGAAGTAGCCATAATAGATCCTTTGCGGGAGATAGACCCCTATCTTAAGAGAGCTGAAGCCGATAATGCCAAAATTAAATATATTTTTGAAACCCATTTTCATGCCGATTTTGTGAGTGGTCATGTAAGCTTGTCCAAAGCAAGCGGGGCCCCTATAGTTTTTGGTCCCAACGCAAACCCTTCTTTTGATGCCATAATTGCCAAGGATGGACAGGAGTTCAATCTGGGAGATATCAAAATAAAAGTACTGCACACACCTGGGCATACCATGGAAAGTACCACCTACCTATTAAAGGATAAAAACGGTAAAGACCATGCCATTTTTTCTGGGGACACCTTATTTTTGGGCGATGTGGGGAGACCTGATCTGGCCCAGAAAGCAGACAGTATGACGCAAGAAGATCTGGCAGGTATCCTTTTCGATAGTTTGCGTAGCAAAATTATGCCATTGGCAGGCGATGTAATTGTTTATCCGGCCCATGGTGCAGGTTCCGCCTGTGGAAAAAATATGATGAAGGAAACCGTGGATACTTTGGGCAATCAAAAGAAAATGAACTATGCGTTACGTGCGGATATGACCAAAGCCGAGTTTATTGCCGAGGTAACAGAGGGGTTGTTGCCCCCACCCAAATACTTTCCCTTGAATGTTAAAATGAACAAAGAGGGATATGAGGATATCGGTGAAGTATTGACCAGGGGAACACAAGCTTTGTCCCCCGAGGCCTTTGAGGTGGCAGTCAATGAAACAGGAGCTATAGTCTTGGATGTCAGACATCAGGATGATTTTATAAAGGGACATATACCCCGTGCTATATTTATTGGATTGAATGGCGATTTCGCACCCTGGGTAGGGACCCTGATAGCAGATGTAAAACAACCCATTTTACTAGTAACCCCTAACGGAAAGGAGGAGGAGACCGTGACGCGATTATCTAGAGTGGGGTTCGATCAAACCTTGGGTTATTTGGAAGGGGGTTTCGAAGCTTGGAAGAGGGCAGGGAAGGAGTACGATACTATTACGTCATTGTCGGCGGAACAGGTAAAAGAGAACCTAGCTTCCAAGAAGATTCCGGTTTTTGATGTCCGTAAGGAAAGTGAATACCGATCGGAACATCTGGTAGACGCACATAATACTCCTTTAAGTTTTTTAAACGACCATATGGCGGAGTTTCCTGAAGAGGATATCTTTTATGTGCATTGCGCAGGGGGATACCGTTCCGTAATTGCCGCTTCTATTTTAAAAAGTAGGGGCATTCATAATTTAGTGGATGTTGCAGGCGGATTCGGGGCCATGAGTGCATCTGGTATGGATATAACGGACTATGTGTGTCCCACTACCTTATGAATATCATAAAAAGCAGTGCTTATGATAGGCTAAGAGGTGTACAACGCAACAGACTATTGAACCGAATATAAGATGTGGACGAATTGTTTTTTGGTACGTGCACAGTGTACAAACAACTGCGTATGTTTTTGTCCTTCAGCTACTTCTTTGAATAAAAATCCATTAAGGTGGCATACCTGATTTTTATCATGTTCTAGGATTTGGCCCGGGTCTATTTTTGCATTCGTAAATCAATTATTCAACGTATGGAGCAGCTAACGATATCTTTGGTAAATTGGAGCAACGGGATCATTATGATCGGAGTATTTGTGGTAGTGGTCATTAGTTTGGTCGTTGCCTTGATCGGTTTTATGAACAGTGGTAAAAAAAAGCAATAAAACTATCCATACAGGTTTCCTGAACCTTTTTTCATAAATGCTGTGGTTTAGTTATTCGTTGTGCCAATAAATGCGCAATAGCCATTTTTTGCAAGTTTTTTCTTGAATGCGATAAATGTTAACAAAATCACAATTTCTTGATACTTTGTGGCATTTTATTCCTTATCTTTAATAAGAATTATTTTACGCATACATGATCAAAAGTTTTATTGAGCGTATTGGAGTAATGAATATTATACTGCTATTGGTAGTGATATCCATTATCATTGTTTCAGAATTTCTTTTCCTTAAGGGAAAGAAGCTGGATGCAATTTTTATTGCATTTTGGGCACCGACCATATTAGGTTTTATGAATTACTTAAAGTATAAGAAATAATGGATTTTATCTTGCTATATTCCATTTTTGTCGCCATCATCTTTATGTTGTGGCTACTTTTTGTAATTCGGATGTACCATAAGATGAAAGAATAAAGGAAGTAAATCAAAAAAAGTATGATTTAAGGTCATTTCGAACCTGCTTTCCGCAGGCAGTCTTGCCTACCGCCATTTAGACCTGTCTATCATCAGGCGGTTATCAGTTACCAGTATTCAGTTTCTGGTCCAAGGTTTAAGGCGTTAGGCCGGAATACGTTAATTTGTACATCGCTCATCTCGTCAAAAATCCAATTGGGAACAAGAATTTCAGCTCCTTCCCTTAGTCAAGGGAAGGTGGCTCTTGGCTTTGCCAAGAGACGGAAGGGTCTGCCTAACGGATGATGGATTTGTCTTTCTTCCTTTGTCTTCGGTCTTTGGAATGATAGTAATCAGTTACCAGTTATCAGTGTCCGGTTATCCAAAGGCAAAGGCCTGCTTTTTACGTTCACTGCTTACTGAAGACCTCCTTTTATCCTTTTAAAAGTTAATGGTTATTCGTTATTAGTTGATCGTGGAAGAACCTACTGTTAACAATTAACGTTTAACGAAATTAATTTTATTCCTTTTCAAAACTTATATATTTTCAAAGCATAGGGGTTTAGTTTTGTAAACACTTATAATGTAGATAGTGTAGTTAAAGAAGTCTTTTGTCCTTTTGAGAACATCAATGACCCATACTTTTAAATCGATATATGATCGAGCTCCGTAAAAGGATATGTTTTTTCAGGATTTCGGCGGATATAGGCGTCTATAATACGTTGTGTTTCCGAGGTGTTTTTTTGAGGTAGGATGAAAGCTTCGGCATCTACCAAATTTCCGATAGCCACATTTTTTTCGATAAAGCCATAACCACGGTATAGATTTTCCCTTACCAGCACAATGGCATCCTCCTCATGGGTCCTGCCCTTTTCCTTGATCAGGAAAATTTCGTTTTTTGAACGGATGGAAACAATTGCCGATCGTACCTTTTCATTATAGGCCTGTACCGCTTCTTTTCCGGTACAGATACCCCCACAATTCGTGATACTATAATGCGAACAACTGGTCACGTTCTCTTGTAGATGACAGTATTTAGGACACAATTGATTAGACATACATAGCTGTGTTATATATGACCTGCAATCCGATAGATTGTAAAAAACGGCCAGGGTATTGGGCACCAGCTTTAGTTTGTTGTATGCCAAATGAAGAATACCGTTCCTATCCTCATAGGAGAATAGGCCGTATGGTTGTATGGTTCTTTTTTGAGCTTGGTTGTAACGGGGGTAATGCTTTTTTATCGCTGCGGATTCCATCAAAAGTGCAATCAGTTCATTGCCCGATAATTCAAAATCTATATCCAATGTCTCCCGGCACATACGTATTTCTTTGTTGGCCTTATCATAGAAATGACTTAACACCCTTTTTTTAATATCCTTTGCCTTCCCAATATAGATAATTTCTCCCTTTTCGTTTTTAAAATAATAGATGCCGGGTTGTCGCGGTAATTTTTCAAAGATATCTTTAGGGAGCCCGGGCGGCAAAGTAGCCTCTTGTGAACGGGCATTTAAGAACCTAGTAAAGACCGTATCGGCACCCTCTACACCCAACAATCTTTGAAACAATAAGACCGTAGCATGGGCATCCCCACGGGCCCTGTGTCTATCTGTTAAGGGAATATTCATGGCCGAACAAAGTTTTCCCAAACTATAAGATCGGTATCCGGGAAATAGCTTTCGGGACAAACGTACGGTACAGAGCTTTTTTCGGGTAAAATCCAACCCAATGCCCTTTAATTCGTTTTTAATGACATTGTAATCAAAATTTACACTGTGGGCCACAAATATGCTACCTTCCGTAATCTTCAAAATCTTTGGGGCTATCTCATGGATTTTTGGGGCATTGCGGACCATAGGGTTGTCTATACCCGTTAATCCGGTAATGAAGTAAGGAATTTCACATTCTGGATTCACCAAAGAAGTAAACTCATCGACTACCTTATCCCCATCATACTTAAAAATGGATATCTCGGTGATTTTATTTCCTTGGATACCATTTCCGGTCGTCTCTATATCTACAATGGTGTACATGGGATCAGGAATAGTTGTTTTTTTCTACGGTCACTATTATCGATTTACTAATGGGGGTATTGCTTTTGTTCGCAAAATGATTGTAGGGCACCAGCACGTTGGTTTCGGGAAAATAAGCGGCCAAATTTCCTTCCGGGATGTTGTAGGGAATCACCAAAAAGTTAATGGCCCGTCTTTCCGTACCATCGTAACGACTGATTAAATGGACTATTTCCTGTTTTTTTAGGGCCAGCTTTTGCATATCGCTAGGATTCATAAAAACTACCCGTCTTTCATTATAGATTCCCCTATATCTATCATTAAGACCGTATATAGTGGTGTTGAACTGATCGTGGGAACGTATGGTCATTAATAAAAAATCGTTCTTTTTTAATTGGTGGTCGGGCAGGCCACAGTAACTGAACTGGGCCTTTCCCTGAGGTAATTTGCTAAAATCGAGCTGACGCACATTATTGGGCAGATAAAAGCCGGAACCTTCCGATTTTTTATGTACGCCCTCAAAACCTTTGATTACTTCTTCCAATTTCGTTCGGATCAAATCATAATCACTGCTTAGATTTTTCCAATCCACCGGATGGTCCCCCTTAAAATAGGCATCCGCAATACCGCCGATAATTTCTGGTTCACTTTTAAGCTTATCCGACGCGGGAGGTAGTAGACCTTTGGACCTATGTACCTTGCCCATACTGTTTTCAACCGTAAAGTAACGTTGTTTCCCTCTCTTTTGATCCATCTCGGAACGTCCTAAGGTAGGCAGTATCAACGCTGTTTCCCCGGCAATTAAATGGGTCCTGTTCAATTTGGTGCTGATGTTTACCGTAAGGCTGCAGTTTTGCAATGCCTCTGCCGTATATGTTGTGTCCGATGCCGCTGATGCGAAATTTCCGCCAAGTGCAATAAAAACTTTCGCCTTTCCTTGGTGCATGGCCTCAATAGCATGTACGGTATCCAGACCTGTTTTATCCGGTGGTGAAAAGCCGAACGTTTTTGTTATGGCGGTATTTAATTTCTTGGACACATAATGCATAATACCTACGGTCCTATCTCCCTGTACATTGCTATGACCGCGGACGGGACAAGTACCCGCCCCTGGTTTTCCAAGACTTCCCTTCAGCAATAATAGATTCACGATTTCCTTTATGTTCTCAACGCCATTTTTATGCTGTGTTAGTCCCATGGCCCAGCAAACAATGATTTTGCCCTTACGGGCCAATAGCTCTACCGTTTTATCGATTGCCGTCTCGTTGACTCCACAAAGTGAAATCAATTCCTTTTCCGAAAATTGCTCCAGATGGTCCAAAAGATGCGCATATCCATAGGTGTACGTACGAATAAATTGGTGGTCAAAGACATCTTTACTCTCCTTGTCCAAGGCGACCAATTTTTTTATGATGACCTTTAACAAAGGTACATCCTGATTTACCTTTACCTGCAAATGTATATCGGTCAAAGCGGTTCCCGAAGTGAATACACCCTTAAGTTCCTGTGGATTCTTAAAACGGATCAAGCCAGCTTCTTCCAATGGGTTTATACTGATGATCTTTCCGCCGTTTTCCTTACATTTTTGTAAAGCCGATAGCATTCTGGGATGATTGGTACCCGGATTTTGCCCCATAACGATGATTACTTCCGCTTTGTCAAAGTCCTCCAGTTTTACGGATCCTTTCCCTATCCCGAGCGTCTCACTTAGTGCTACGCCGCTAGATTCGTGACACATATTGGAACAATCGGGCATATTATTGGTTCCAAAGGCCCTTGCAAACAATCCGTATAAGAAAGCCGCTTCGTTACTGGATCTTCCGGAGGTATAAAAAATACCTTGATCAGGATGGTTTAGGTCATGTAGCTCATTGGCGATCAATTCATAGGCGGCTTTCCAGGAGATAGGTTCATAGTGGATATTATTGGGACGTAGCACCATGGGTTCTGTTAAACGTCCGCTTTTTCCGATTTGAAAATCCGTCCAGGTGGAAAGTTCTTCCACGGAGTACTTGGCAAAAAACGCTGCATCTACTCGCTTTAATGTAGCTTCCTCTGCTAGGGCTTTGGCACCGTTCTCACAATACTCCCCCAATTTTGATGGTTTGTCCGGATCTGGCCATGCGCATCCCGGACAATCAAAACCATCTTTTTGGTTCATATGGGAAAGGGTATTCAAGGAACGTACGACCCCCATTTCCTTAAATGTGTGCTGTAGGGCAGCCTTTACCCCCATAAGTCCGGCTGCATATGTGGCCGGCTCCTTCACTGTAATACCGGTGAATTCGGTAGAACCCGATATCGAAATCTTTCTTTTTTTAATAGTACCCATACCACATGCACCTAAAGTGTACACTAAGGTATTACAAACTATTGAAAATAGTAAGGCGTACAGCAGTATGTTTTTTAAAGATCTTTCCTTTATGGTTTTTCCAAGAAGTTTTTTCGCACTTCGGACACATCTACCGTAGCCACATATTCTTTTCCTTCACGCAGATAACGCACAGCTATTTTGGGTTGGGTATTCAGGTCTTGTTTGGCGTCTTCTAGGCAATTGACATGACAGGTGGCGTGTCCGCCAATGTCCAAAATTATATCGCCTCCGAACAAAATTTCCTTGCCATTAATGTTCGCCTTTATATATCCCCCTCGTAAACCGGCTTTGTTGGCGGGACTCCCTTGTGCCACTTTTTGTACCAGCAAGCCCCCTGGAATATTTAAGTTGAATAATTTGGAGAATTCCTCTTGCCGCAAAAAAACGCTCTCAACCCCGATCCAAGGCCTGTTTTCAAAGGCTAAAAGATCTTTCGCGGTATTTATGGTCACGGCCATACCAATACCTTGAAAACCACCGGAAACCGTTAGAATACTTGAAGCAATTCCTATGACCTCCCCATTGGAATTAAAAAGTGGTCCCCCACTGTTTCCAGAATTGATTGCGGCATCCGTTTGTATGAATTCTATCCGTACCGTACCGTCATAGAGTTCGTTAAAACCCCTAAAAGCCGATATAATTCCTGCAGAATAAGAGTTTTCCATACCATACGGACTCCCTATGGCGTATACGTTTTGTCCTACGGCCATCACATCCGAATCGCCCAAAGTGGCATGGGCCAAGCTGGCATCCGTTTCATCCAGTTTTAAAAGTGCAATATCGGCAGATTTTTCACTGAAAAGCACGGTAGCGTCCCTTAGCTTACCATCTTGCGTCTTTACTTTTATTTTAGAGGAGCCATCCACTACGTGGGCGGCCGTAAGGATATGACAGTCGTGCGAAATCAATACACCGGAGCCCAGCCCTTGGTTTTGCACGGGCCCTCTCTCTGTAAAGGCATTTGAAGTTGTGTAGATGGTGACTACCGTAGGAAGAACTTTTTGATATAGTTTTGCCACATTGAGTTCCGAGGTGGACAAATTGGTAGGGAAGGTTCTTTTTTTGACTACGGCGTGCATTTCCTTTTGTGCGGTAAGGGTAAAACCGCTCCATAAAAATAAAAACCCAAAAAATGTAACCGATGTTTTCATAAATGTTCTCATGATAAGATTGTAATATGGTTCTAGCCTTAGGTAGGTGCTATTCAAATTTAAAATTAATTCTTCAGTCGTAAGTATACCCTATTAACTAACCATAATGTTAATTTAATTTTAACACACATTCTTGGCTAGGATAAAAACAGGACTTTCGTGCAACCTTTATCATTCCGAACTGTCTATAATGGTAATGGAATTTAGGGGTACTTTTAAACCCATCAACAATTAGCTGAAAAAGGAATTGGAATCCAACATCCTATATACCCATAAAGATCTTGTAGAGAAAAGCAAGTCTGGCGACCGCAATTCGCAATATCAGTTGTACGAGCTCTATGTAGATGCTATGTATAACGTAAGTATGCGAATGCTGGGAATAAAGGAAGATGCTGAGGACGTGGTGCAGGACAGTTTTGTCGAAGCATTTAAAAAACTGGATTCTTTTAGATATGAAAGCACTTTTGGTTCATGGTTAAAAAGAATTGTCATTAACAAGAGCATCAACTATTCCAAGTTAAAAAAGATACCGGTAACTCCTTTGGAGAGGCATGTTCACTATATAAAGGAAGAGCCGGAAAAGAAGCCGAAGACCATGGATATAGAAAAAATTAAAAGGGCGATAGCGGTGCTGCCATCAGGGTATGGGCAAATTATAAGCTTGTATTTAATGGAAGGGTATGATCATGTAGAAATTGCGGAAATACTGAATATTTCAACGTCTACCTCTAAATCCCAATATCATCGGGCAAAAAAGAAACTTATTGAAATTGTAAATACGTTATGATGGACGAATTTGAAAAACATATACGGGAGAACAAATCATCGTTCGATGTGCATACAGCGGACCGGTCTAAGATATGGGAAAATATAGCATCTAGATTGGATGATCCACAACCAAAAACAATTCCTTTATGGAAGTCCCCAATGTTTAAGGTAGCCGCAAGTATCTTTATTGTATTGGGCCTATTTGCCCTTTTTGGTCTGGTGATGGGCCAGAGGAACAACTACGTGGATACGGACACTTTGGTGGATCGGGAATTACAGGATATAGACATACACTACCAAGGCCTCATCTCCCACCAAGTAAGATTGCTACAGAACAGTCCAAAATTATCCAAAGAAGAGAAGGAGGAGTTTTTAGGGTTTATAGATGAATTGGACGAGGAATATGAAACCTTACGATTGGAAATGAAAAAAAACTTGGATAATGAGTTGGTGCTAGAAGCCATTATCGGGAATTATAAAAAGCGGATAGAACTTATAGAAAATCTGTTACGCCAAATTAACAAGTCAAAAAAACCAAATGATAGCGATGTATATATTTTATAGAAAATTACTGCCTTTTGTAATGGCCTTGATATTTAGCCATACGCTTTCTGCACAGGAAAAGGTGTCCAAGAAAATAGAGAAAACCTACACTATGACACAAAGTGGGGAATTGCATCTGGACAATAAATATGGAGATATTATTGTTACGGGCTGGGACAAGAATTCCTTGGCCATCACTATTGATATTACGGTGAACCATAGGAAAAGGGAAAATGCGGAGAAACTACTGGACCGTATAGTTCCGAATATAAAGACTGCCGGGGATTTTGTTAGTGTTAGTTCCGAAATTACCGAGAAGAGTACCAGTATATTTTCACGCTATTTTAATAAGGCCAATCCATTCGATTTTGATAAAAGCAATGTTCAAATAAACTATACCGTATACCTTCCTATAAAAACAGAAATGGATATTACTAGTAAATTCGGGGATATTATCATAGAGGATTGGCAGGGAAAATTAAAGGCTAAGATAGAGCATGGCGATGTATGGATCAATGAAAACCTTAATAATGTGGATATCGCCGTAAAGTATGGAAAACTTAGGGCAAAAGACATTAATTATGGCAATATCCGTTTGAAAAATGGAAGTATTGATATGGAGGAATCCAAAGATTTGCGCCTGAATAGTAGTGGCAGTAACATTACAATAGAAAAAGTCTCCCTACTGGAAATGTATTCTAGCAAAGATCATATAACTATTGGTGAAATTGGTCGCATTCGTGGCGATATAAGGTTTACAACTATATATTTGAACGAGGTAAAGGAATCCGTTAACCTCACTTTAAAAATAACCGATTTCAAAGTTTCCAAAATTCATAATCCGGATGTTATCATCGATCTTAATCAGGAGTCCGCAGAAATAGACCTTAACATTTTAAACTTTGCGTTCAGCTTCAATGCTACATTGGAGGAAGGTCTGTTACGGCTTCCCAAATCCTTTAAGAATATTGATACCAAGATCATAGACAAGGGAAGAAGAATCCGGGAAATAAATGCTTCCTACGGAAAAAATCCGACCGGGAAAATTTCTATAAACGGAAAAAAGGGGGTTATTCTATTGAAAGAGGGGTAATCCGGGAATTTTTAAATAAAAAGTGTACTTCATATGCAACCATTCCAGTTGTTGCTTGTCTATTAGAATATCAATCAGAAAACAATAAGAGTATGAAACAAAGAACACCCATTTTACTATTCCTTTTTTTATGCCTCATCTACAGAACAAATGCTCAGGACTCCACTGATTATCTGGAATTCAACGATCGAAGAAATGTGGTACACGGAGTTTATTTGGGCCTCACCACACATTATGGTGAAATCAATAACAAGAGTGCCTACTTTACAGGTATTAAGATAGCCTATGTTGCGAATCAACAGTTTGAAGTGGGCTTGGCAGTGACTGGTTTTTATTCGGAACAAGACTTTTTCAATACGGTTAATCTAAGGGATGAAGATTTGATCGGGGGATATGCCGGTCTGCACTTAGAACCTATTTTCTTTAGTAAATCTAGAGTAAATCTTTCCTTTCCTGTATTGATAGGAGCTGGGGCCGTAGGTTATGTAGGGGATAATTTTGATGATGATTTAGACGATGATTTTGATGATGCGGATGCCCTTTTTGTCCTAGAACCAGGGGTCAACATGCTTTTCAATGTATCTAGATATCTACAATTGGAGGCCGGGTTCAAATATAGATTTTCGAACAAAATAGATGTTGTTTCGAGCGATATATCCAGGCTTAATGGATTTTCCGCAGGTTTAGGGATCAAAGTGGGAATATTTAATATGGGAAGAAACCGATATAAAAAGAATGTAAAATGAGAAATGAACAAAATGTCCTATGTAACATCTGTCATGCCGTGATACCCGCACAGCATGTCTTCTCCGAAAACGATCAGGTATATCTAAAGAAAAGTAAAAAAGAGATTTCTCGTTTCGATACCGGAAATGACGAGTGGTTTCCCATTAATTTTCAGTGGATGCCGCTAATAGAACTTAAAAAAAGTTTAAAGCTCCAATCGACGCTAGAATCGATTTAATAGCATCAAAAATGAAAAACTTCAATACAATGAAACTGAAAAAAATAGGTACTCTGTTTTTATGCGGGCTACTTTTTTCATGCGATCGGGATACTATCCGCGTCTCGGATGAAATAACCACTGTCACATATGCTTTCTCGGATTATACAACTTTGGAGGTTTCCAATAGTTTTAATGCCTTTGTAAGTTTTTCCGATACGGAAGAGGAAGTACAAGTTGAGGCCAACGAGAATATACTTGGAAGAATTATAGTCGTTAAAGAGGGAAGTACCCTTGTGGTAAGGTTGAAGCGAAATACCAACCTTAAAGGAAATGTAACCTTGAACGTCTACATAAAGACAAAGGAGCTTTCGAATTTTAGGGCTTCCGGTGCTTCAAATATTACCTTGGAGAATCAAATGATTTCGCAGACTGCCAACATAAAACTTCGGGGATCATCCAATTTTGAAGGGGAGGTGAACCTTGATCGATTGGAATTGGATGCTAGAGGTTCCTCTAGTATAGATATGTTTGGAAGTGTGGACCAATGTAACGTATCCCTTTCCGGTAGTAGTGATCTTAGGGATTATGATCTGGAAGTGGGGCAATTGGATATAGAACTCACCGGTGCAAGCGGTGCTTTTCTTTCCGTGACGGAAACCATAGATATAGATGCCGCTGGCGCCAGCACATTAAATTATAGGGGAAACGCCCGTATAGTTAGGGAAAGGTTATCCGGTGCTTCCGAGATTAGACGAAGGTAGCTTTTGGTTAAGCCGTTAGGGAGTCCGTCAAAAAAGGGATCAAACATTCTTACATCTTGTAACGTTAACCAATTGCATAAATTCCGTTAACCTATAGTTTGGAACAATATCTATATTTTTGGGATGCCTTTTAAGCCATAAAGGAACATTCTTATTTGAGTAAGTCTACTTAAAGCCGATGGTAACATCGGTTTTTTTGTTGGGGCAACTTCTACCGTAAAAAACAAAATACCTTTGATACGTACGCCTTTTCACTCAAAAATTAGATATATTTAATACAATAAAGATAACGAGATGGTTAAACAATATATGCGTTATGAAGCCTAAGTATTTTTTATCCATGCTATTAATTACGATAGTTATCCATGTCACATGGACCCAACAAAAAGAGTCGCCCTTCTACAGGATAGAAAAGGGCGATAAAATCCATACGACTAGTTTTACCGATATTACGGAGTCCTTGCAATTTGAGGAAAGATCTCAAGAAGATTCAATTCCAAAGCCCTTTTCAGGTATTCTATCGTCCTTAGTTGTTAACGAACTTGTTCCCCTACTTATAAAAAAAGTACCGAATTTGTTCTATCGACCGGAAAAGTTCATCAAAGAATACGGTACCAGTCTGGACTATTTTGAAATAGAATCCCAGTCTCCCTCCATTAAGAATTGGGATAAGGTGAATTTAGTGTATGTAAAAGAAGGGATTCAAACAGATTTTCCAGGGCAAAAGGAAATGGCCCTATCAAAATTCGAATTTCAAATAGATGCAATGGAAGGCCATGATTTAAAGGGATACAGTACATTGGCCCTTTCCGCTTATGAAGTTATACATACCCCTGTTAAGCTTAGGGCCAAGCATAACAAAGTGAACATTGTTATCCAGATAACCTTCCATTATTTTGATGATTTGGATAATAAAAAAGCGCATCAATTGCAGTCGATCCATATGTATGGAATTACCCCTTCCGAGGTAAAGATCTTGGATATGGATACGGTAGTACAACATATGCAAATTATTCCCCCAATGAAGATTATTGAAAAGATAGATGTAAAGATTACGGAGGTAAACACCAGAAAAAAAGATTGGGATAAATGGTTGGAATTGTACAATGCAAACCAAGGCAAGCTAAACGATTATTTTTTGGAGATTGTGGCGCAATAGGGATTTGCACGTACTCATTGAAGCGCGACTTTCTATGAATATCGTAATTCACAAAAACCGTTAGGGGTTAATTTAATCACTAAATAGCAAGACCGATTATTATGGGACATAAATTTGTTGATCTGGGAAAGGATGGTAAGAAAGTCTTTCTCTATCGTTTTAATGAAAAAAAGCAAAAACTTGTGAAAGTGAGGCAAGTTTTATGGGGAGATTGGCTTTCCATAGCCGATAATCATGACTTCGGAGCCATTGGGCAAGGATGGTTGGCGGTAAACTGGGCGCCTAATTCCCCAAATCCCCAAACCCTTTATATTGCTGAAAACGAAACTACGGATAACAGACCTCTCGAAGTCATTTTTTTGGATGTCAGTCAGGGAGACGGTGCCGTTTTGATTACACCTGAGCAGGGCTCGGATGAACGAATAATGGTAATCGACGCAGGTGAAGGAGATCATATGGAACGATTTTTAGACGGAAGGTTTAAGGCCTATAGGGGGTTTCAGTTCGATGCTGCCATACTCACACATCCGGATAAAGACCACTATCTGGGATTTAAGTCATTGTTTGCGAATAAAAATGTGGGATTTAATACCATTTATCAGAACGGACTGGTGGAGCGGCCGGTTAGCGGAACCTTTGAGAAGCTTGGAGGATTGACCAAGGACGCGGAAACCAAGACCCAATACATTTCCGATTTAGCGACTTCAAGAGCGGAATTGGAGAAACATTTTAATGATGAGTCGGTTTTGGGGAGATACTTTTTCCCGTGGGTGATGCATTATGCCTTACAGAATCCGCTTATCCTTGACTATAAAATGTTGTCGACCGATGCAGATCATAGTATTAAGGAAAACGGAAGAAATTACATGCCCGGGTTTGCTCCATCCAATGGAAGGGGGTATAGTATTGAGGTTTTGGGGCCTATTGTGGAACCAGATAAAAATGGGAAACCAAGGTTGCGGAAAATTAGTAGCTATGGTAAAACCAAAAATGGGCATTCCATATTATTGAGGTTGCATTTCGGAAACTTTAAAATTTTATTCGGTGGGGATTTAAATAAATCGGCCGAGAAATTTCTGTTAAAGCAATATACCGGACTGAAACGTTTTCCGAAAAAAAATAGTGCCGCGTCAAAAAAAATGATAAAGAACGCCAAAAACTGGTTTTCGGCAGAAATAATGAAGGTCTGTCATCATGGAGCCTCTGATGTTACAGATGAGTTCATGAAGACCGTTAATCCGGCCTGTTTTGTTATTTCCTCGGGGGACGGGGAGGGAAATGTGCACCCTAGGCCCGATCTTTTGGGGAGATTGGGGAAATTTGGGAGGGGAGAATCCCCAGTACTATTGTCTACGGAACTACAGCGTTCTTCTCGGGAATACGAGGATAAAAAGTTGGTGGAAAGACTTAAAAAGCATATTGATAAGTTGGCGATCAAACCCACTGACAAACGAAGGAAAACCATAGAAGGGCTTGTAAATGAATTGTCCAAGAACAATGTAGCGGTCTATGGCGCCATATATTTAAAAACCGATGGAAAAAAGTTGATAACCGCTTTTAAGTTCGAGGAACCATCGGATAAAAAGAAATGGTTCTATTTTGAATATACCATGGAAGATTCCGGGGTGTTAAAACTCCGTTAGGAATTCCAAGGGTGTACCGGAAGTTTTATACTTTTCTTGTCGACTTAGGTTTTCCGTAACTCATAAAAAAGTTGATCCATATGTTTCTCGATAGTCTCATAATTATGGGTAAAAGAAGCACCATTACTACTACAATGATACCGTAGGTGGTGATTAGACTTAGATTAAAAATAAGATAGGATAACACAAAGGCCGTACCGGCAAACGTAAGCCCCACCGGATAGCTTACGTACATAGCCCCATAAAAGAATGAAGGCTCTATTTTGTACTTTGTATTGCAATGACCACAGCGTTCCTTCATTTTCAATGTTTTGGTGAGCTTGTACGGATTTCTTTCCAGATACATGCCCTCCCGATGGCAAACCGGACATCTGCCCCATAAAATACTGTAGATTTTAGTTCCTTTTAAAAACGTCATAATCACTCCTTGTTTTACGGTCTATTATGGATACATTGATTTAAGATGAGGTGCATACCATAAGTTATTAAAAATTGTATTTTTAGTACTTTGATGTTACTCTAAATTATTGAAAAAAGGTATGTCTATTTATGAGCTATACGCCTTGTTATAGCCGATTTTAATCGAATTTACTATAAAATTGACTGAAAAAGCTCCATATTCAATCATAATTGCTTTGCAAAATTAGTAATATCCAGAGAGTTTATACTTATATATTTATCTCCATTTTTTGTACTTTTAGGACATATTTTAGTTTTATGAAAACAATACCCATTTTACATATCGGGCAGTTTGAAGAAGAAGAGTCATTGACTGATTTTTATAGTAATGATCTACAGAGCCATTTGAAAAAGAATGAAAAGATTTTCTATAAGCCACATCGGCATAATTTTTTCCTTTGTGTCCTATTCACTAAAGGTTCCGGGACACATGAAATTGACTTTAATACCTATACCATTCAAGCGGGAAGTGTATTTTTTCTAAAACCCGGCCAAACCCATTATTGGAAATTTGATGATACGCCCAGGGGTTATATTTTTTTTCATACCCAGGATTTTTATGAGCTTTGTTTTTCGGAGGCAACGCTTGCCCGGTTTCCATTTTATTATTCCCATAAGAACCCGCCCCATCTTACGTTAACATCTGATGAACTGCTGCTGTTGGAACCCCTGTTTCAGGAAATAAATTTGGAATACCACAGGAACCTGATCTATAAAAAACATAAACTGGCCGGACTTATACATCTGGCCTATATTGATTTGGCCCGTTTTTATGTGACTTTTGAGCCTTCCGAACAGCTATCTTCTTCAGTTTATTTAAGGACCTTAAGCGCTTTGGAAAGTAGTATCGATCAATTTTACAAAACGGAAAAGTCGGCCAAATTTTATGCAAACGAGTTACATATCAGCACTAAACATTTGAATAGAATTACCAAAACGACTTTGAATAAAACAACAACCGAATTAATCACGGAACGTGTTTTGCTTGAAGCAAAACGTCTTATCGTACACTCGGAAAATTCCTTATCGGCAATTTCGGAAATTCTAGGTTATGGAGATTATGCTTATTTCTCCAGGGTCTTTAAGTCAAAGACAAATAGTACACCATTAGTGTTTAAAAGAAGCTATCGGTCATTTTAAATTTGGATTAACTCCGGAAGCTAGAACCTAAGGTTATTAAGCCCTGTATTTAGAGGATTTAGGAGGGTGCTAATTTTTGCCCGCCAATAGGTAACTTCATTTAAAGGCTTTATATTTTGCTTATTCTATTGTTGTAAAATCAGTATTTCCGAATGATATAAAGCTAAATTTAAATGTTAGTTTGAATCGGAAACAGGACGCTGTCGTTCGGGCTTTAATCTTGGCGTATGGAAATTACGTAGTTATCTGTTTTTTAAATAGTTAAAGAGAGTAAATCGGATTTAAAAAAATCGACGATTTGTACACTAAAACCTACCAACCATACAAGATAACTTCAAACATATTGTAAGCTTTATTATATTCAAGTGAACAACATTCAGCCCCAATGGAACAAAATGTAATTAATGGTTTGTCCAGACCGTTTTCCTATGGTAAGGATTCTTTTCTTTCCAAAATTTTCAAAATTTTGGATACCGATGATAGTGCAAAAGGTCTTATGATAGCGGTATCCTTGCTTGAGCAAAGAAAGTTTCTCTATTTTAACAACGCTTTTCAATTATTTGTAGGAGATAAGATAGACAAACTTCTGGAGCAAGGTTGGCAGTTTTGGTTCCAAAATATATGTCCCCAAGAATCACTGATGGTAAAAAATAGAATAAAGAATTTTTTTTCCGCACCTTTTGATAGAAAGCCTATTACTTTAAGATATCACCTATATGATGGGGCAAAAAGCATCGTCTACGTAAGGCATGAAATAATCCTTTACAAATTAGAAAGCTGTACCATGGCCATAAATTATTTTTATGATGTCTCGGAAAAGGAGCGCATAGAAAACTGTTTACATATAAAAAGAGGACATCATCTTGCCGATGAAGGAAATGAGGTAAAACTAATTTCCTCCCGAGAGAAAGAAGTACTTAAATTGGTAGCCGAAGGTCATTCTTCCAAACAGATTGCTGATATCCTATTTATAAGCAATCATACGGCCATCTCGCATAGAAAACATCTTATAGAAAAATTTCAAGTAAAAAATACCGCCCAATTGATTAAAAAAGCTTCCAAGATTATGGAACTCTAACCTTTTTGGTTCTTGATTTTCAAAATTCTACGGATTCAAAAAGCTTGTCAATCACCATTTTTAGGGATTGACTACAAATAAAACAATCGATATCTTTTTAGTGATGGTTTATAGAAGAAACAACTTAATATAAAACTAATATCCCATGGCAAAGAAAGAAAAAACATTGACGATACAAGTAAGAGAACTAACTGAGCGTATAGACACACTGGAAGCTACTTTAGGTAAAAAAACAAAGCCTAAGGTACATTACGATAACTCAAAAGATGGCCATCATTTTTGTAGCCTACCCAAAGTGGCGGAAAGACAATTAGATGATAGGGTATCACCGACTCGCGAAAGACTTATTCGGCTTATAGATAAGAAATGGGTAAATGGCACAAAATTGCGCTATTATATTTTTAAAGAAGGTCAATTCTCCGGTCAGGCTTCAAATGTAAACTTTGTAAAGGACGGTTTTAAAGTTTGGGAGGATGTTGGAATAGGAATTTCTTTTGAAGAAGTAAACGATATTGCGGAAGCAGAATTGCGTATTGGTTTTTTTCAAGACGGATTTTCATGGTCTTATGTCGGCAGGGATAATATAGATATTCCAGGACAATTTGAACGTACTATGAATTTTGGTTGGGATCTTACACTTGATCCAAGAGGTGTCGATACGCCCGTTCACGAAATTGGGCATGCCCTTGGCTTTCCCCATGAACACCAGAATCCAAATTCGGGTATCGTATGGGACGAGGAAGCGGTATATGAATATTTTGGTGGACCACCAAACAACTGGCTACCCGAAGACACATACCACAACGTGCTTCGCAAATTGCCACAAAGCGCCGTGGAAGGTTCTGCTTGGGATCCAAATTCTGTGATGCACTATGGTTTTGGCCCGGGGTTGATCATCCGTCCGCCGGAGTATGCCAACGGTATAGCGCCTGAACTTGGTCTGTCCGAGACGGATATACAGGAAGTAAAGCGATTGTATCCTCCTATACAACCCGCTCAATATGAGGAATTGGCACCATTTGGTTTTAAAGTGCTCTCCCTAGAGCATTCGGAACAGAAGAATTATATCGTTAAGCCCAATGCGACCCGTACATATATCATTCAGACCTTTGGAAGCTCCGACACCGTAATAGTCCTGTTCGAAGAAGTAGATGGGGAACTACGGTTTTTAGCAGGTGATGATGATAGCGGTACAAGTCTGAATTCTAGGATCGAACCACGACTATATCCCAATAGAAAATATGTACTGCGCATCAGATTGTATTCACAATATGCAACTGGCCATACAGGGGTGATGATGTGGTAATACTCAAGAGAAAAAGGAATATGACCATTGCCTTTGGTCATATTTCTATAATTCCCATATCGAACGTCGGCCGGCTTAGGTTATCGCCCCGGCTATTACAGCATCGATATCATGGTCCGATCGACCGGCAAATCCATTCAACCATGACGCGGTTTCCGCATGGTCGATAAAACTATGGAATGCTTCCAAAACTGTATGCCGATTACCATTTTCGATGATACACGAAATATTTTCGGGTTGTATTATTATAGATCTTAAGACCATTAATTTACAGTTAACCAGGTTGAATGAAATGAGAACATCTTTTTTTCTAAGCGACATTTGAATTTAGCAAGAACCGAATTAAAGCGTTGATTTGCTCCCAGGTGTACAGTTTTTGTACGCGAACTAGAAATTGGGTCTGTTGTGGTTCGGGCAGACTTACCATTCTTTGTAAAGTGTTGTGATCTGGAATTTGGAAGACAATCCTACGCAGCCAGGCCGATTGTTCTTGGGGAAGGGCATTGTCCAGAAATTCGGGACGGAGAATCGCCAATGCGTATAGTTCGGCAAAATATTCTCCTTTAGCGGTATTCGCATATTCAAATACTATGCCGGTAGGAAGATTTGCAATGGGTACCGATTGAATATGATGTTGATTTATGCCTCCTGGTCTCCACCACTTGCGACCATTTAAGTCTGCCGAAGTCCCAGGTGTCATCGATAGTAACCATGTATCCAATTGGGTATCATTGCAAGTACCGTCTGCGTTCAGCATTTGTATATCCGTGCAGATTGTACACCTCTCTCTGCTCAATCCGGTTCTACTGCTATCACAGGTAGGGTCAATTCCACTAGGATTGTTGATCCAATGCCACGGGTAGTCCTTCCAATCCATAATGCTATTGAAAAAGTGGGTTCTATCCGAGGGGCTCAATCCATGGTCGACCACATGACCAATTTCGTGAATAATCGTTTGATAATCACCGGGCAAATTCAAACTTGTAGAACGACCAAATGGATTTCTGCGCATTCCACTATTAAAAATCCTCACTTGATTTTGGTCCATTTCAGTAATACCTCCAATTCTGGTATCACAAAATCCACCATCCGTATGACAATCCTCGCGACGCATTCGAAAAGTATTCTCCAAATTCCACAAAGTCCATTCAGGAAGCTGTGAAAGGATTTCAAAAATTCTGTCCCACCCATCTAACCTTTGCGCCCATACCGGTTCTCCAATGGGGTTTTCAAAAATCACGTTAAAGTGAAATTCCACATTTACCTCTTTGGCAGTAAGTTGGCAAAGGTGGGCGAGGCGATTAATGAATTCACGGCGATTGGTCATTGTATTAGATTCTTGGGAAAACCAAAGTTTCAAATCCTGAACATTTCGGTTAAGTTCTTCTACGGCCGCGGTGTGGATATCTACAGCATGCGAGGCTGGGGAAGCTGCAGCATGTCCTTGCATACATAACATGAGCGTTTGGCTAAAATTGTCGGCAATTGCAAACAAATCATTTTGTGAGCGGGGAGGGGAACTACGGAATGCCCGAACCATTGTACAGGTAGGAGGGAAACAGATTGAGGGATTTACCCCTCGGTCAATTGCTGCAGGAGGGCTTCCCGTATTAGAACTTCTTGCCGCTTGTCCTTGCAGTATTGGTCGAATGCTCTCCGAGGTTGTTTCCCGAGGCGCAGCTTGTCTTTGTATTTTTTGGCCTGATCTTTGGCTTTGCTGCAGGGTATGCGTCAACTCATGTGCCAATAAGTGTTTTCCTTGAGAAGTTTCCGGAGTGTATTGGCCCGAGTTAAAGTAGATATCATTACCGACCGTAAATGCTTTTGCTCCAAGTTCCCGGGACATTTGAACAGCCTCCTTTCCCGTGTGTATATTAACATTGGAAAAATTAGAGCCAAAACGACTCTCCATAAAACTTTTGGTCCGTTTGGGCAGTCCGCTTCCCTTTCCTTTGGAAGACGCGATACCGGCGGACACTGAAGGTGAGGCTACTGTAGCACCCATAGTGCCTTTCTTCTGAATGAATGGGGCCAACGGTTTTCGCTGTATCTCGTTTTCCTCCTCACAAGAAGTACACTTTCTTTGTATAAAAGTCTTGTCAGGCATACGCATAATCCTTTGCGCCAATACGTCCGACTCTTTTTTCATAGGGTCATCGGTAACGCCTACAGTGCGTTTGAGCTGCAGGGGCAGGTTTCTAAAACCGATTTCAGATGGTTTTTTAGTAGCCTCCAATTCATTATGATGCATTACATCTTTACCTGCTTCGGTCAATGCAGTCGGCGCTTGGGATGATATGGTAGTATGATCCGACAAATAAAATTGTTTTTTCATTTAGTACCGGTTAAATTTCTTATCTGTAGAAACTGGCCGGAGATTATAAGGATAGGCACATTATCTTGAAATAACCTTTCGGGTAAACGTGATTACCCAGGAGTTACGGTCAGTATCTACAAATCCATTGATCGGCATAATTGAATAAGGTTCGTCAATACTTTTTTTTACAAATCCAATTTCAAATGATCCTTGCAATTCGGATTCCGAAAGATCGTACTGTTCTTTATTCCCTGGCAAAACAACGATTCGGATTTGTTTATCCGGCAATACGCCTTTTATCAAATCTGTAACATTACATGTAAATACATCTCCATACCCGACAAGCATGTAAGAAACAACTTGTACCCTGAGCACTAGTTCAGAATTTTTGATTTCATTTTTCATGTTGTTCAATTTACAGTTTCCAGAATTAAATCTTACCGTACTGATAAGATAATTATTGTTCTTATTACTAAACCGTTCTAAATATTTACCAAGAGGGTGCGCCATATTCAACGGCTGGTGCCCCCATATAGGTGATTAATGAACTAAGACTTCTGATTTTCACTTCATCGACCGTTCCCCAGGTGTAGGCATCGGGCGCAAAGTCAGGTGGCGGCCAGAAAGTCAATACTTCATCGGGATTACCGGTTGCAAGCGCTACGTGTGCAACACCATCAAAGAATACCAAGTAGCCCCTTGTTATCAAATCCCCAGGACTATAGGGCGTTCTGCTGCTGCTCATCGTATCTGGCCAGTCACTCATTTGGACATTTACATACAGGTTGTGGATCCAATTCCAGGATAAGACGCCGGCCCTGTAAGCAGAAAGCAATACCATTTCCCAGCAATTGATTGTGGTGGACGGTAATACTTCAGGTGCTGTACTTTCACTGGCGGCACTTGCCCAATCGGCAAAATCATTCCCTGAAGTTGCCCCCACACTGCCTGTAGGCCCCGAAGGTGTCCATGCGGCCCGCGCCCCGACAAGGGAGGTCATTTCATTAGCTGTTTCCTCTAACGGATTATCCCTTATCAGTAGCAATGCCCGGGTGAGATCTGATCGGCTGAGTTCACTTATCAGGACCGTACGGAGTCTGTGGCCTGTACGGGCCAGATATTCCTGTTTTAAAAGAGAAATAAGCGTGAGGTCCATTCCAAGAGAATCAAGTGCGGCCAATAGCCTTTCTTCATCCGTACCTCGACCCATGGTTGAAATAAGAACTTCTTCAAGTACATTAGGTACTCTTCCGCTTAACAAAATAGATGTTTCAAGCCAATCGGAACCGCCCAACTCATCTTCCAGACGTTCGTTTAAGGATTCATGATACAATCTTAGGTAGGCGGTGCTTATCTGGGTTATTTCGGCAGAAGAACGTCCCTGAAGGATGGCAATAATTTCAGCTTCCCTAGTCCCTAGCCCATCAACCGCCTTGTGCAGACTTCTTGCAATTTTTTCCGGCAATCCCAAAGGATGAAGTAAATTTTGTGCGCGTTCATATTCACGATCGGTGAGTTCGTCCCTGAGATCAATATGGAGTTCACGCCCCGTAATAAGACGATATCTTCGTTCAATCTCTCTCAATTCTGCTTCCGTATGGCCGGTAAGCGCTGCATAAATAGCCGATTCATCCGTACCCCATCCCTGCATCGCCGCTTCAAGTTGGTTGGCAATTACCGTGGCACGATCTTCATCGGTAACGGCCCCTCCCACGGCGCCGGGTAAAAGTGTTTGAAGATAAGTCCACTCATCATCGGTCAATTCATCCCTTATTTCTGTAAGCAGGTTACTACCTGTCATCTGTCTGTACGCTCCCTGTATCGCTGTCCATTGTGCTGCAGTGCGCCCAGCTATGGCAGCGTAGATAGCTGATTCATCGGTACCCCATCCCCGCATTGCATTCCATAATGTTCGGGCTATTTCAGTAGATGGTGTCTCACCTCTTAAAAGCGACAATGCCCTTGAAAGGTCATTTCCCGACAACTCGTCACGCAACATCGTTTCAAGTGTTTCACCTCCGGACAAAGAAAGATATGCTGCTTCAATAGCTGTAATTTCCACTGTCGTTCTTCCTGTCAGCGCATTAAAAATAGCTGATTCATCGGTACCCCATCCGGAAGCTGCATTACGTAGTGTAGTGGCTATTTGCTGTTCGGCGCTTCTTTGCGGAACGAGAGCCTGCCGTCTTATGGAAAAAGTATTCGCCTGTTGCACCGTATGCGCCAATTCATGTGCCAATAAACGATTTCCTTCGGTTGTGCCGGGAGCATATTGTCCGGAATTAAAGTAGATGTCATTACCGACCGTAAATGCTTTTGCGCCCAATTCCTGAGACATTTGAGTAGATTCTTCGCCTGTGTGGATTTTTACTCCGGAGAAGTCCGTCCCAAAATGGGTTTCCATAAAATTCTTTGTGGAACCTGGTAGCGCATGCCCATTTCCTCTGGAGTCATTTATACGATTTGAAACCGATTCCGAGGCCAACATGCCTCCTTGCGTTCCTTTTTTTTGGATAAAGGAAGCTAAAGGTTTGCGATTTATTCTATCCTCTTCTTCGCAAGCAGAGCATTTTCTTTGAATGAATGTTTGGGCTGGCATCCGCATTACCATGTCGGCAACAGCATCGGCCTCATGCTCCAGGGGATCATCCACGGCTCCAATTGAAAGCTTTCGTTGAATGGGTAGATTTCTAAAACCAGGATCAATTCGTTTTTTAATTGCCTCCGGGTTACCTTGATGCGTAATCTCGGGCACAGTGGCGGAACTACTATTTTCTATTTTGGATTGACGTTCTGCCATGTAATTTTGAGTTAAGATTAAATCCGATTTTCTATTCAGTAGAAAAGCTGCAATTGTTATTTTTTATCCCTCCTAGATACTTCATAGTACTTCATTTCAGCGTATAGCATATCCTTCTGAACTATTGTTAAGATGTACTCGCTTTTTCATTATTGTCTAAATGCATCTTGTAAATTGAAATTGATCCGCGCCTCCGTAAGAAGTTCCTCCGGACATGCTACCTCCCCATATCCGGCAGGTATCTCCTCTTGAAATGGAATTTCTTCAGAAATACTTTTGACAAACGTAATTTTAGCCCTGCGAAGTAGAGGGTAAATACGATCGGCTTGTTCAGCAGTGCTCAGGCCTTCCAAACTTTGCAAGAACGATTCGCTGCGGTGAGGGGATTCTTGGCCCTGTTCCCTGAACTGGGTTACGGCATGCTCTTCAAGATTATTCCCCCTCAATTCTACCGGCGAGCTATTTTCATCAAGGATATGCCCATATAACTCACTTTGACCCATGGGTGTAACATTGGCCAATGCATTATCCGTACAAGAACGCATGTTGATCAAGCTAGAACTGCGTGCAAGGCAAATAGCTTGCAGCCGTGCAAGGGCGGTATTTGCCCTTCTCTGCCCTAATTCTATATTACCTATAAATCTGCGACCGGGTGATTCTGTTCCTTCGGGAGAAGTAAACCCTTCTACATTTGTAACCCTATAGCCGTTGGACAATAAATTCTCAATACTATGCAATGTTTCTTGGCTACGTGTCTCGTCTATAACATCTTCCGCATAATCAAAGTAAACATATCTAGTTTGAACATCATCGCGTTCAACAGTGCGTGTCCTTGTCTCTTCATGCGCCGGCCGGAACCGTTCACATATGTATCGGTTCACATAGGTTTGCCTTACGGTTACCTGCCTAGGGCAATCAAATGTCTCGTCCCTACGGCCCGGTGTAACCCTTACCTGGACAGAAACGTTTCCTCCATTCTCGTCACCGGTTCCGGCAACCTCTAGATCTACCGGACCACGTCGTATCCCTACTCGTCCACTACCTGCGGTAACTCCGTCGGCACCCACGGTGATATCTCCTCTTAAAAAGATACGCCATTGTCCTGATCGGGCAATAACAGTCTCCACAAATGGTGTAACATCAGTACTACGAAGTGCTTCAAGAACCTCATCGGGAGTACCACCTCTTGTGATGATTCCAGCTATTTGCTGAGCAAGGGACAACGCCTGACCAGTTAGGTTTGCGCCAATTTGAATTTGGCCACGGGTACCTTGGCACCATGATATTTGGAGGGTTACATTGTCCTGGTCCGCATCAAAGCCTACGCTGGGAGGATGTGTACGGGAACTTCGTTGCTGTCTTGGGATCCGGACCCGGCGCACACGATAACGATCGCCTTCATGGGTTGTCTCATAGATATTTGGATTTCTGGTGATTCGCTGCATCTGAATACTCTTGCCAGTGTCACTTTGCTGTATCGTATGTGTTAGCTCATGGGCCAATAAATGTTTTCCTTCACCGGTACTTGGTGAAAATTGTGAAGCATTAAAGTAAATGTCATTACCCACCGTAAATGCTTTTGCCCCCAATTCCCGGGACATTTGAACAGCTTCCTTTCCCGTATGTATATTAACATTGGAAAAATTAGAGCCATAACGACTCTCCATAAAACTTTTGGTCGAACTCGGAAGCGGACTTCCTTTTCCCCTTGAAGCATTTATGCGGTTTGAGACCGATTCCGAGGCCTGCAAGCCGCCTCGCGCTCCCTTTTTTTGAATAAATGCGGCCAGTGGTTTACGTTGAATTCTATCCTCCTCCTCGCATGCAGAACATTTACGTTGCACCAATTCGTTCTCGGGCATACGCATTACCTGATCTGCGACCTTATCCGCCTGTTGTTCAAGCGGATCGTTCACAGCACCCACTTGCAACCTTGCTTGCACGATGCTATTAACGGAACTATTGCCGATATGCCTCTCAGCGGATTTATAGGTATGTGCGCTCATATGGAATCTTTTAAATGGTCTTTCCTTCTTTTCTGAATTCTTTGCGAATGCCGTTTACGACATCTTCGGTCGTAATTAAATTTTCCGACCTATTTAATGCTTTTAAGGAGGCAAACTGCACCACATTCATAATGGAACCCCCGGACAGTTCATACTGCTGGGCTATAC
>JBATTK010000017.1:0-36632 GCA_049670505.1 Saonia sp. | reverse complement strand
CTCCTATAGTAGGATACAAATTTTTAAATTTGATAGCTTATTAGTTGACGACTAATTAATAATTAAAACTAAAATGAATACAAAAATGAAGAAAATTTGTTTAATGGCAGCTTTTGCAATTGCCTTTATAGCTTGTAAAGAAAAAGCCGAAAAGGTAGCCGAAGTAGAAACAATACCAGGTATTGTATTGGAAAATATGGATACCAGTATTAGTCCAAAAGTAGACTTTTATAATTATGTAAACGGTAATTGGATGAAAAACACGGAGATTCCCGATGATAGAGCAAGTTGGGGAGGGTTTTCCGTGCTTCGCAAATCTACGGATGAAGATGTACTTAAAATAGTGGATGAGGCAAAGACAAACGGTACGTATGATGCTGCTACCGATCAAGCAAAAGCCTTGGCCATATTTGATACCAAATTGGACACCGTTGCACGAGATAAAGCTGGAATTGCCCCTTTAAAAGCTGCCCTTGATGATATAGCCGGAATAAAAACTCTAGAAGACCTACAGACGGTGCTTGCGAAGAATCCTGCGGTCTCTTCCCCTTTTATAGGCATTGGTGTTCAAGCCGATTTAAACAATAGTGCAATGAACGCAGTATACCTAGGAACAAATGGACTTGGCCTTCCGGACAGGGATTATTACCTTGATCAAGATGATAAATCCAAGGAAATACGGGAGGAATACAAGAAGCACATTTCTCGGATGTTACAATTTTTAGGCGATAGTGAAACGGATGCACAGAAAGCGGCCGTTAAAATTTTAGCTATGGAAACCACCCTTGCGGAACCCAGACTCGATAAGGTACAACGACGTGATGCCAGAAACTATAACAATCCCCGTACCATTGCCGAAACAGACGCTATGCTTTCCAGTATAGACATGAAGAAAATGATAAGTGATATAGGTATCACCAAAAAGTTCGACACGCTTCTCGTTACTCAAATCAAATATACCGAAGCACTTGATAAGTTCCTCCAAAATACTTCCATAGAAGACATAAAAACATTAGTCCGCTGGGATACTTTCAATAGTGCTTCCGGAAGACTTACGACAGCTATTGAAACTGCAAATTGGGAGTTCTACAGCAAATATCTAAGGGGTTCCGAAAAACAACGTCCGGCAGATGAACGTGCCCTGGCCACTGTAAACCGATCAGTAGGCGAAGCATTGGGACAATTATATGTGGATGCAAAATTTCCGCCCGAAGCGAAAGCAAAGGCTGAAAATATGATAGCCAATATAATTGATGCATATAAAGATCGTATCAAAAATCTGGATTGGATGGGTGAAGAAACAAAATCCAAGGCCATTGAAAAGTTGGACAAGTTTACCGTGAAAATTGCCTATCCGGACAAATGGGAAGACTATTCGGCCATGGAGGTATCTGCCGACAAGACTTATTTTGATAATATGACGGCCGTGGATAAATGGCAACAGGATAAGAATTTCGCCGATATCGGAGAGCCTGTGGATAAGACGAAATGGGGCATGTCTCCCCAAACCGTAAATGCATATTTTAACCCCCTTAACAATGAAATTGTGTTTCCGGCAGCTATTCTTCAACCGCCTTTTTATAACTACACCGCGGATGAAGCAGTAAATTACGGTGGTATCGGAGCCGTAATCGGCCATGAAATCTCACATGCTTTTGATGATAGCGGAGCTCGTTTTGATTCGGATGGAAATTTAAAAAATTGGTGGACAGAAGAAGATCTTGCCGCTTTTACAGAAAGAGGTAATGCACTGGCATCGCAGTATGATAGCGTACAGGTATTGCCAGAGGTATACGTGAACGGTAAGTTTACCTTAGGCGAAAACATTGGAGACTTGGGAGGTGTTCTTGGTGCATATGACGGTCTTCAAAAGTATTTTGCGGAAAATGGTCGTCCAGAAAATATTGATGGTTTTACCCCTGAACAACGTTTCTTTATGTCTTGGGCAACCGTGTGGAGGACCAAGAGTAGAGATGAAGCCCTACAAACACAAATTAAAACCGATCCGCACTCTCCAGGAAAAGTGCGGGCCATACAACCTTTGCTTAACGTTGACGTTTTTTATGACGCCTTCGATATTAAGGAAGGTGATGAAATGTACCTGGCCCCGGAAGAACGGGTTCAAATATGGTAATCCTATCCCTATCGATAGTATAATGCTAAAAGAGGCTGTCCTTTGGGTACAGCCTCTTTTGGTTTAAACAATCACTTCCTGATAACATATACCTTGTAAAACTTTAATAAAAAACCTTTTATATTTGAACATTTGAATCCCAACTTGTCTAAGAAAGTATTTAGTACGACCAAATGATAGAAACCAATCTTATTTTAGCTATTGTCATTGGAATAGCGCTACTCCTATTTTTAATCCTAAAACTCAAAATCCATGCCTTTATAGCATTACTTATCGGAAGTATTACAGTAGGGCTTATTGCAGGATTGGATGCACAACAAATTATTAAAACGGTACAGGACGGTATGGGCAGTACTCTTGGATTTGTAGCAACTGTCGTAGGTCTTGGCGCCATGTTCGGTGCTATTTTGGAATACTCGGGAGGAGCTAAAACCATTGCCAACTTCATGATCGGTAAATTTGGTATGAAAAGGGCACCCACGGCTATGGTGATTTCAGGTTTCTTAATTGCAATTCCAGTGTTTTTTGACGTAGCCTTTATCATATTGGTTCCTATGATTTATGCGCTACAGCGCAAAACAAAAAAATCATTGTTGCTTTACGCCATTCCTCTTTTAGCGGGTTTGGCCATTACCCATGCTTTTATTCCCCCCACCCCCGGGCCAATCGCCGTTGCCGAAATCATAGGTGCAGAACTGGGTTGGGTAATTTTAATCGGATTTATGGTAGGAATACCTACTGCATTGGTAAGCGGACTTTGGTTCGGCAAGTATATTTCTAAAAAGATTCACGTAGAGGCTCCTGCGGCAAATGAAGATACGGAGGAAACAAATCTTCCCCACATAGGTCTAACACTTTGGATTATAAGTACCCCTATAGTCCTTATTCTGTTGAATACCGTTTTTACAAGTGATTTGATCCCGTTAAAAAATTCGGTTATCAAAAACTTCATCTCTTTAATAGGACACCCTTTCTCTGCATTGATTATTGCCAATATCCTAGCCTGGTATTTTTTTGGCATACGAAGAGGGTTCAGTAAGGAGAAATTGTTCAAAATTACCGGTAAATCACTTGAGCCAGCGGGTACAATCATATTGTTGACCGGTGCTGGAGGTGTTTTTAAACAGGTATTGACCAATACAGGTGCCGGCGAATTATTGGCGACCTCGTTAAGCAATGCCGGATTTCCTATCCTTGCTTTTGCATTTGTAAGCGCAGCTATTGTGAGAATTATTCAGGGATCTGCTACCGTGGCCATGATTACCGCAGCTGGACTCGCGGCACCTTTGATCGCAAATACTCCCCTTGGCAATGCCGAATTAGCTTGTTTGGTGATTGCTATTGCATCAGGGGCCAGTATTTTTTCCCATGTAAACGATAGTGGTTTTTGGTTGGTAGGTCAGTATTTGGGAATCACGGAAAAACAAACTTTTAGGTCTTGGACTATAATGACCACCCTTTTGGCCCTAACGGGATTTCTAAGCGTGGCCATCATAAATATGCTGGTATAATAGAAAACAAAAAACCACCCCGACACTTACGGTAGGGTGGTTTTCTCATTTTTATTCTGAAAATGTCCTATTCCGTTTTGATCACCAATCTAAATCCTTCTCCATGAATATTTAGAATCTCCACCGTATCATCTCTTTTAAGATACTTGCGTAATTTAGCGATATATACATCCATACTTCTTGAGGTAAAGTAATTATCGTCTCTCCATATCTTTGTCAGAGCCAATTCTCTGGGCATCAGATCATTTTCATGCAATGCCAACAGGCGTAACAACTCATTTTCTTTGGGCGAAAGTTTTATAGCTTCCTCGTCCTTATACTTTAGGAACCTAAGCTTGGAGTTTAAATGAAATCCTCCAATGGTAAACTCAAACTGTTTACTATCTGCCAACGTATTGGATGCCTTACGCTGCAAAATTGCCCTAAGCTTCATCAACAATACTTCTGAATCAAAAGGTTTATTGAGATAATCGTCCGCCCCTGATTTATAGCCCTTGAGAACATCTTCCTTCATTGTTTTTGCCGTCAAAAAGACAATCGGTACATTTTCATTCTTCTCACGTATCTCCTTTGCCAATGTATAGCCATCTTTATAAGGCATCATCACATCCAAAATACAAACGTCAAAATTATCCTTTTTAAACTTTTCAAAACCTTCCATACCATTTTTGGCGAGGGTTACATCAAAGTCGTTCATGGATAAATAATCCTTTAAAACAATTCCAAAATTGGGGTCGTCCTCGACCAAAAGTATTTTTTTGTTTGCTGTTTCCATAAATTTTAAATTAAAGGTAGTTTTATATAGAAAGTACTGCCTTTTCCTTTTTCACTTTCTGCATAGACCTCCCCTTGGTGATCATCAATTATTTTTTTTACATATGCAAGTCCTAAGCCATGCCCTTTTACGTTATGTATATCTCCTGTATGTTCCCTGTAAAATTTTTCAAAAACCCTTTTAAGGACCGCTTTGCCCATACCTGCTCCCTGATCCTGTATCTTAATTATAACATAGTTTTTTGCAACTTCAGTAAATACGTCGATCTTAGGTGCTTCCGGCGAATATTTAACAGCATTGTCCAAAACATTGACAATAACATTGGTAAAGTGCATTTCGTTCGCCAAAACCTCCGATCTTGTTGCGTCTAAATGCGTGTTTATATAACCGCCCCTGTCCCTTACAATAAGTTCAATATGGGCGACACCATCGCGTATTATGTCGTGCACATCAACCCTATCCTTACTAATATCCAATTGGTTACGCTCCAATTTGGATATGCGAAGTACATTCTCTACTTGCGCGTGCATACGTTTGTTCTCATCCCGTATCATTTGTAAATACCGCAGCACTTTATCCTTTTCGTCAATTATTTTTGGGTTCTTAATAGCCTCGACCGCTAAATTGATTGTTGCGATAGGCGTTTTGAACTCATGCGTCATATTATTGATAAAGTCCGACTTTATTTCCGAAATCTGCTTTTGCCTTATCAATTGATATATGGCTCCGGAATATGCTATTACTATGACCAATGTGAACAACAAGGATAAAACCGCCATTCTCATAATGGACTGTAACAAAAACTTCTTCTTCTTTGGGAAGGTAATGAGTAGGGAAAAATCCGTATTACCTTCACTATCCCTGAAAATGGGAGACTTATAGAGTACGGTCTTTGAAAATTTAAATCTTTTGGATTTCACTTTTGTTGGTAGACCTTTACTATAAACACCATATTCATAATCAATATCCAATCCCCTGCTTTCCAATTCTCGATCTATAAGCAGTTCTATCTTTTGCTTAGAAACTCTTTTATGAATAGGAACGGTTTTGGCAAATTCTCCAAAAACATCTTCATATTGAGCTTTCTCCAAAGCCGATAATCCGCCAATTTTTTCCAATTTTTGAACGGGTGTAAGTTTATATTGCTTTCCGTCCAAACCATAATCTTCCTTAAATATCGTTTGTGTACGTTTACTGGTATAACTTTTAATGGTCGTGGTATCTGAACCAGAACCATTGTCAAAGAACGTAGATGCTATATTATAATCTTCTTCAAGTATTCCATGGGAATAAAAGAGTATCTCATTGGAATTTATATCCCTATCAACAAAAAAGAAATTACTTAAGTGAGAACTCTGAGGTTTTCCGATACTATCCTTTAGCTTAAAATACCTATCAAAATAGTCGTTTCTCTCCCCGTCCTCTATCTTATCGGTCACCTTGTTAAGAACTTCCGATACTACGTTTGAAAACTGTTCTTCTTTATCATCCACGGATTGTTTTATCCAATATCCTTGTACAAAAATGATGCCTACTAGGGAAAGACTCATTAAGACCACCAGGATGACAAATAACTTCTTGTTCATGTTTGTGTAAAATTAGAAATTTAACATATAGCGGATTGCGTGTTTAACCTAACCTTAACAATAATGTTAAAATTCGTACATCAGTTAGGTAAACCAAGTAGTTGGTTGTGGATATCTTCTACCCGTACTTTTGTATTTTCTATTTGGATATTTTCTATAATGAAATCCGCAAGCTCCCTTTTTCTAGTATCATCCCATTGATTGTTCATTCGTGCCGCTATTTTTTCCTTGGAAATGCCATCCCTATCCATAACTCTTTGTATACGAACCTCTTGAGGTGCGGTCACCAAGATGATTTTATCGTAATTTTTTTGCGAGGAATTCTCAAAAATAATTGCTGTTTCTTGAATAACATAAGCTGCATCTTGCTCTTCCGCCCAGGTTTTAAAGTTTGTTCTAACGGCAGGATGAACAATACTATTTAGTTTTTTTAACAGACCCGCATCTCTAAAAACAGTATCGGAAATGTACGTTTTGTTTAACTTTTTGCCCGTATAGGCATCTACGCCCAACAACTTAATAATCTCATTTTTCACCTTCTTAGAGGAATGCATCAACTTTTTAGCGGCTATATCCGAATTATAAACCGGTACTCCCAAATCCGCGAACATTTTACCAACGGTAGTTTTTCCGCTCCCGATACCCCCTGTCAATCCTACAATTATCATTCCCTTTTTAGTATATATTCAACCTGTGTTTCCAACGGACGGGCGCTGTGAACATCCTCGGGTTTGTTCCTTAGTACCAATGGAAGTGTATTACTATTGCTTTCTATGGAACCATAATCTACGATAAGTTGAAAATCCGAGGCGCTTAAATTCTTTAATACATTTATTTTAGCCTTGCATAGAATAGAAACTACGTTGGGAAATGTTTTGACCGTTGTTTCCTCCGGACCATTTATGACCTGTACGGGAACATCAATTATTCTTTCGGAAAATCTAGAAACCTTTCCAGACACTTTTATGGCATTCAACGAATATTTGGTATTTTTTAAATTTTCTGGTCTGTGCAAGTTCAGCGTACTGGAAAAATCCGATGTTAAGTCCGATAAAACCATTGCCTCCGTGCGTACCACCTTTATGGTATCTATTTCATTTTCCGGACCTGTAACAGTAATCATCTGGGGCTCGATCAATAATTTACCATCCAATAAGTAATTCTGGGCCAAATCTATTTGAAGTATTGGCTTTACCTCCACTTCCTTTGAAAAAACCTTGAAAAAATCAAAGAACAACGTATCGTTGTCCATTTCCAAAAGTAACATGGAATTGGAAAGCTGTTTTTCTATCTGCTTTTTATAACTGTTTTGAGAAATAAAATATGTGGAACCTTTATAATCCAAAGTCGATAAATCAATAGCCACTTTTTTATTGGTAAAATTAAACCATAAAAATTGAAAGCCACTCGCCCTAAGCTTCACATCTATTTCATCTTGGGACACCCCGGTCAATAGAAGGCTATCGGGAACATTGGTATATTCCATATCGAACGTAGCCCTACTTGTATAAGCTTCGGATAAATTGCTGAGGAACCAGGCCAGACCGGAGCACAAAAGGAAGATAAAAAAAATTTTCACCTTTCTTTTGCTTAAGCTGTTTTTGATTCTCGTAATCATCTTATAGGACTTGTTTTAAAAAACAACCCAGGAAATAATTCTTCCGGGTTCTTTTTGCTAAAATTAACTAAGATTGTCGACTTTAAAAAGCCATATCCATATCCAACAAATTGAATCGCCGCCGCGAACAATGATAGCATTGCTATGAATAGACTTTTGTTCTTCACCAAAGACTCCAAAAATAGGGCTCCAAAATACAATCCGTATAGTCCGATAGGGAGGAATCTATAGGGTACGGGACTAATAAAAAATACTAAAAGTGATGCTAAAAATCCCAAGCAAAATAAACTAGGGAACCAATAAGTAAGCTTTGCCGTTCCCTGGTGCCACCGATTAAGGATCGGTCTTACCATACCAAATTTATTTACCTGCACGTAAAACTTGTTCCAATCTATTCTTCGCTTGTGGTATACATAAGCTTCGGGAATTAGTTTGGTCCGGTATCCTTTGTTCCAAATTCGTAGGGTGAGATCCGGATCTTCCCCAGGGTGAATGTTTCCAAATCCTTCTGTTACTTCAAAGGCTTCCCTGGAAATGCCCATATTAAAACTTCTGGGCTGAAATTTCCCAACGGAAGCTCTATGGCCACGTATGCCCCCCGTTGTAAAGAAGGAGGTCATCGTATGGTTAATGGCTTTCTGTATGTTGGAGAAGGAAGGGTGTGCAGCATCTGGTCCCCCATAACAGTGCACATAGTCCTTTTGCAAAGAGGCATCCACTGCATTTAAATACCCTGCGGGTAAAATACAATCGGAATCCAAAATAATAAAATAATCGCCTTTGGCGCTTCGCATTCCATAGTTTCGCGAATCTCCAGGTCCCGAGTTTTCCTTTTTTAAGTAGGTGATGGACAGTATATCTTTGAATTCCGTAATGACATCTTCCGAGTGAAGCATTGATCCGTCTTCTACAACCACTATCTCATAGGGTCCTTTGTACGTCTGTTGCAAAAGGCTCTCCAACAACTCCCTTATTTCATTGGGTCTGTTATAAACAGGTACGATTATAGAAAAGAAAAGGTCCATTTATATCCTGCAAAAATAAAAGCCATCCTTTTATTTGGGATGGCTTTGTCATCTACGATAGATCGTTATTCTGTGAAATGATCAATAACTTCCTGACTTACACCGGTGTTGGAAAAACCGCCATCATGAAAAAGGTTCTGCATGGTGACCTTTCTTGTAAGATCCGAAAACAAAGAAACCGTATAATCCGCACAATCCAACGCGGTGGCATTGCCCAAGGGCGACATTTTATCGGCATAACTTATAAAACCATCAAACCCTTTTACTCCTTGTCCGGCGGTTGTAGGTGTCGGGGATTGAGAAATGGTATTTACCCTTACCTTCTTTTCCTTACCAAAGAAATACCCAAAGCTACGTGCTACGGATTCCAAATAAGCCTTGTTATCTGCCATATCATTGTAATCCGGAAAGGTACGTTGTGCGGCCATATAGGTTAGGGCCACAATACTTCCCCATTCCTTCATGGCATCGGCCTTGTACAGACTCTGCATAACTTTATGAAAAGAAAGTGCGGAAATATCCCAGCCCTTAGCGGTGAAATCATATTTTTCGTCGGTGTAAGCTCTACCTTTACGTACGTTGACGGACATTCCGATAGAATGTAATACGAAATCGAGTTTTCCCCCTAGAATTTCCAAGGATTTGCTCACCAAATTGTTTAACTCCTCTTCATTGGTGGCATCGGCCGGAACAATTTCGGAACCTGTCCTTTTCGCCAATTCCTTAATTTGTCCCATGCGCATGGCAATTGGTGCATTGGTAAGCACAAAAGTACCTCCCTCTTCATGTACCCGTTCAGCAGTCTTCCAAGCAATGGAATTTTCATCCAATGCCCCAAAAATAATTCCCTTCTTTCCTTTTAATAAATTATGTGCCATATATCTTTAAGTGCTTTGTTTGTATTCTGGGTCAAAGATATTAAAATTAGTGGGCAGTGCCCTGATATTATAAAAATTCCAAATTCCAAAAACCAGAAACTGAAAATTAGAAGCTGGAAATTAGATAACTGGTAACTTAGTTTAGCAATTGTCTGGCATGGGCCATAGCAGAATCCGATAAAGCCTTACCGCCTAGCATTTCGGCCAATTCCACTACCCTTTCTTCTTGCGAAAGTTTTTTCATTTTGGTATTCGTTATCCTACCATCATCTTCCTTGTATACCTTATAATGATAATCTCCTTTGGAAGCCACCTGTGGTAAATGGGTAATGGTGAATATTTGCATGGTCTTGCTCATGTTATACATGATATTCCCCATGCGGTTGGAAATTTCTCCCGAAACACCCGTATCTATCTCATCGAACATTAAGGTAGGTAGTTGTTCGTACGTGGCCAGTATGGACTTAATGGTCAACATAATCCTGGATAATTCTCCCCCGGAAGCTACCTTTTTAAGTTCCCCGTAATCCGTTCCTTTATTCGCTGAAAATTGAAAAAGTAAATTATCGGTACCGCTATTTTTAAAATTTTCTGATTCCTGTAGCTCTATTTTAAAAGTGGCATTGGGCATTCCCAAATTGGACAAGGCCTCGGTTAATTGCTTTTTTAAATGGGGAACCACTTTTTTTCTGTTGTTCGTTAGCTTGGTAGCCATTACAACCAAAGCTTTTCGTTGTTTCAAAATTTCCACTTCCTTTTCTTGGATGTCCGATGCAATATTTTCCGTAGCGTCTACTTTAGTTAACAAGGCTTCCTTTATGTGGATCAATTCTGCGATATTGGCCGCACTGTGTTTTTTTTGTAGATCATATAGCAATTGTAGCTTTCCGTTTACCTCTTCCAAAAGGACGGGATTGGTCTCTACGCCGCTCTCCAATGACTGTAATTCAGCTGCTATATCATCCACTTCCAGAAAAACGGATAGCAGTCTTTCATTCAAGTTCTTATAGGCGCTTCCAAAAGCGGATAGTTTGTTGGAAATCTGTTTTAAATCGGTCAATAAGGCCATGATTCCTATTTGCTCATCGTTCAGAAGTTGGTGTCCCTTGGATAGCTGTTCTATGATGGTTTCCACATTGGACAACTGCTCATATTGCTCTTCCAACTCCTCCATTAATCCCATTTTCAACGGGGCGGATTCCAATTCCTTCAACAAAAAACTATTGTAATCATGTTCTTTGTTCGCCTCTTGTTGAAACCGGACCATCTCATCCAATTCCAGCTTTGTTTGTTGAAAAATCTTTAATTTATTTTGGTATTCCGATAACAATGTCGCATTATCGGCTAAAGCATCGACCACTTTCAGTTGAAAATCATTATCGGTCAATTGTAGGGTCTGGTGCTGGGAATGCACATCTATCAAACTATCACCAAGCTTGGACAATACTCCCAAATTAACGGGAGAATCGTTCACAAATGCCCTAGATTTTCCACTGGGCAATATCTCCCTCCGGATAATGGTGTGGGGATCATAGTCCAAATCGTTCTCTTTAAAAAAAGGCTTGAGGTTATAATTACTTATTTCAAACTCCGCCTCCACAACACATTTACGTGCCTTATCACGTAAAGATGACAAATCGGCACGTTTCCCCAATACAAGGGACAGGCCGCCCAAAAGAATGGACTTTCCGGCACCTGTTTCTCCGGTAATAACTGTAAACCCATTGGTAAACGAAACGTTTAAATGGTCTATGAGTGCGTAATTTTTTATGGAAAGCGTTTTCAGCAAAGTATCATCTCTAGTGTTGGCGTAAAGATAAATTATATTCCAAAGCGAAAAAATGAGGGACGGTAAAATTTATGGACCATATCCTATTCCTATTTTTAAAATATAAAATCGAAGCGTTTTTTCCACTTTGGAAGCCAAAATGAAAATTTCGTAAATTAGTGGCAATTGACAACCTAAAAATAAAGAACAATGAAAATTCTAAAGTATTTGCTATTGTTGGTGCTTGTGATTATCGTGGGGCTCGTTATTTATGCGGCCTTACAACCAAGTGCGTATGAAGTAACACGAACCAGAACGGTAAAAGCACCCGTAGAAGTTGTTTACAATAATGTGGAGGACTATAAAAACTGGGAAGCTTGGGGGCCATGGAAAGAGGAAGATCCAAGTATGACCTATACCTACAGCGACCAGACCAAGGGTTTAGGGGCCTCTTATAGTTGGAGTGGTAAAGATGGTGACGGAAGTGCCACTACCATTGAAGCGGTTCAAAACGCAGCCCTTACCAATGAATTGGATTTTGACGGCATGGGAACGGCCAATGGATTTTGGGAGTTTGCACCGGTAGCGGAAGGTACAGAAGTTACTTGGGGGATAAGGGCCGAGGAAACACCTTTTATCTTTAAGTTTTTTGGTGCTATAAGCGGAGGATATGATGCCATGATGGGCCCTATGTTCGAAAGAGGGCTGGAAAGACTGGATAGCGTTGCACAAATTGAAGCCAAGGCCTATACAGATGCCATGAATTCATCGCGCATTGGTGAAGTGAGCCAAAAATCAATGAAAGCCCAAAAATTCATTGGATTTGCCCATTCCATAAAAATAGACGATCATGAAGGTATGAAAGCTATTTTTGAAGAATCCATGCCCAAAGCCGGTAGCTATGTGGCCGAAAATGGTCTGCAAGTTGGGGAGGATTACGTCCCCGGAGCCATCTATACCAGATGGGATGAGGAAAAAGGAGAGACCGATTTTATGGTGGGGGTATTCCTTAACAAGGATCTGCCAACTGCCGAAGGAATGCAACAGATGAATCTGCCCAAAGGAGAAGTTGTAACCATATCCAAGTTTGGAAATTACGGAATAGGTAATGAAGAAGCGCATATGGTCATAAACAAACACATACAGGAAAATAAACTTACCATAAACGGTCCTATCTATGAAATGTACGTAAATGACCCCACTGTGGTAAAACCCAATGAGATTCAAACGGATATTTATTATTCCGTAAGCCAATAAAACAGAAAGTCGCTTTAGAAAACTATACCCTGTGGATTAAAAGACATAGGTTTGGATGCGCAAGGAAATTGCTTTGTTATTCGTTACTAGTTGATCGTGTTCGAATGCGCGGTTAACTAGTAACGATTTTTAGTAAGATAAAACTCTTGTACTAAAGTGCGTAGTATATAAAGGTAGCTGGGCCCAAAGTAAGGTAGGCTTAGGTCCTTACTAACGATCAAGGTCTATAATAAAAAAGAGAATTAATATTCTATTTCATTCCAAGTGCTGGAATAAAATGGGGCTACCCTGTTAAGGGTTTCCTTTAGCTTAACAATATCTACTTTAGGGCCATCGGAGAATATATTTCGGATTTCCTCGGATTTGGCGTCAAAAAAAGTCTGTATCAGAAATGCATTGGGCCTACGTTTAATTAAGGTTTCGAACAATCGCATACTCCCAGAAATAACCTGCTTACCGGTGCTGCTATTGTCGCCCAGGATGTCCAATCCTTTCCTATGATAATTATACATGGCGATCCGATATTCCCTAAAAGTATTGGAAAGCAGATTGTCTACAAGTTCAAACCGGGTTCTATTATTACCGATAGTTTGACTCCATCCGGCAAAATTACTGCCCTGCGCCTGAGTTGTTATCTGTTGTGCTTTTTTGTAATAATCAGTACCTCCTTCCAAAGTAAATGTATCTGCATCCAACCCTAGCATAATGTAGATATAATAAGAAATTACTCCTATCAAGTTGGATTCAAAAATATTTTCATTGAATACCAAAGGTTGAAATTCTATATATTCAAAATTAAACTCATTATCCTTATAATTGAATATTGGACTTTCATAGGAAGTATTAAAAACGGGTCTTGACGATTGTAACTGTATAGTGGCACCAAATCTGCTATTGGAGTCAAATTCCGTAACTGTAATGAAAATTCTCGCATTTAGACGTTCATTTTCCTTATAAGTTCTATTGGTCCACTTGTTTTTATTTACAAAATCATTTAGGGAACGTTCCAAGGTCTTGAATATCTGCTGGTTAGTCTGGTTTACCTGATCGGAATTTACCGTCACCACGCAATTGAGTTCCTGTGCTCCAAGGGAGAAGGAAAAAACAAAACAAACGACTATTAAACACAAGCTACGCATTGATCTTGGAGATTATTTCATTCAAGATGTCCGAGGCAACCTCCGCCTTGGTCTTTACATCAAACGTTTTTATCCGTAAATTCTTATCAATAAACGATATTTTATTGGTAGGTTTTCCAAAACCTGCTCCGGAATCATTCAAGGAATTGAGAACAATGGCATCTAAATTTTTTCTTTTTAGTTTGCCTTGGGCATTTTCCACTTCATTTTCGGTTTCCAAGGCAAAGCCCACCAAAAATTGATTTTCTTTTTGTTCTCCCAAGGAAAGTAGGATATCCTTGTTCTTTACCAAATCTATGGTAAGCTCTTCCTCATTCTTTTTAATCTTCTGATCAGCCACCATTTTGGGTTTGTAATCAGCAACGGCCGCAGCACAAATTACAATATCCATAGAAGCGTAATTGGCATGTACAGCTTGGTACATTTCATCTGCCGAAGTTATCCTTATGGTATGGATCAAATGATGTTGTACGGATAAATGCGAAGGACCCAAGACCAGAACTACTTCTGCTCCAAGATTTCCAGACACTTTGGCAAGCTCGCACCCCATTAATCCGGACGAGTGATTTCCAATAAAACGAACTGGGTCGATAGCCTCATAGGTAGGTCCGGCGGTTATAAGTACTTTTTTTCCACTTAAAGGCAACCCTTTAGAAAGATAGTCGTTTATAAAGTCGACGATATTTTCCGGCTCCGCCATGCGTCCTTCCCCATATAATCCGCTGGCCAATTCTCCTGAAGTGGCCGATATCATGATATTACCAAAGGTGTCCAATTTATCAAAAGTAGCTTTGGTAGATGGATGCTTATACATATCCAAGTCCATCGCCGGTGCAAAAAAAACGGGGCACTTGGCAGACAAATAGGCTGCCAATAATAGGTTGTCGCACGTGCCATTGGCCATTTTAGACAAAGTATTGGCAGTAGCCGGTGCTACAAGCATCAAATCTGCCCAAAGACCTAATTCCACATGATTGTTCCAATCTACGCTTCCTTCCCCATCTTCATTTACAAAAGAGGAAAGTACGGCGTTCTTGGATAGTGTGGCCAGTGTAAGGGGCGAAACAAAGGAGCCGGCGCTTTCCGTTAAAATAACTTTAACATTGGCCCCGGCCTTTATGAGTAACCGAACAAGAAAGGTGGTTTTATATGCGGCGATACCTCCCGTTATTCCCAAAAGGACATTTTTACCGCCTAACATATGCTTATGCGTCTTTCTCCGTGTTTCTGTAGTAAATCTTATCCTCTAACCATTCGGTAACGGCTAAAGCATGGGGTTTAGGAAGCTTTTCGTAAAACTTGGAAACCTCTATCTGCTCTTTGTTCTCAAAGACCTCTTCCAAGCTATCACTATAAGTAGCGAATTCCTCTAGCTTTTCCAAAAGCTCTTTTTTAATCTCGGAATTGATCTGTATGGCTCTTTTCGCAGCTATTGAAATAGCTTCGTAAATATTGTCCGTTTTTTCATCAAACTCGTTTTTATTGATAGTAACCGTGGAAACGGGAGCTGTGGAATTTTTTAAATCGTTCATATTCATTATTACTGTAAAGATTTATTAATTGGATCAAGTAGTTATCGGGACTGTAATTCTTTCTCTACCTTCTCCATTAGATTATCCGCCTTTTTGGCGTACTTGGTTTCAGGAAAATATTTTTTTAAAGTATTATAAGCATCTTTCGCTTCTGCCAAACGTTCGGGTTTTTTATTTTCAAAACTGTTGAACGCAATACTGGAAGTGGCTTCAAATTTATAATATAATGCATCTTCCCTATATATGGAACCCGGATTATCCGACACAAAATTATCTAAAGCCGCTACTGCGGAAACCAAAATAGGATAATTAAATTCTCCTATTTTATTAAACTGTTTTGCTATTTCAATTTCTTTCTTCTCTTTTTTATTGGTAAGCTCTTTGGCCATTTTATTAGCTTCCGCCAGAAATTCGGAATCCGGATACATATTAATGAAGTTCTGCAATTTAGCGAGGGCTTTATTGGTATCGGTCTGGTCTAGGGAATAGGCAGGCGAAAGCATATAGTAACTTTTGGCGCCAAGAAATGCTGCTTCTTGTACCTTATCACTTTTGGGATACGATTTTATAAAACGCTCAAACTGATAGCCGGAAAAGTTATAATCCTCTATTTGAAAAAAAGAATTGGCATAAAAGAACAACACACGCTCCCCTTGAGGTTTCCCAACATATTTGGGTGCGATCTGTTCGAACAAACGATTGGCACGTTTGAAATCCCCTTCCTCATATTTTTTCTCGGCCAAATCATACTTGGCCTTAACATCCTCGTTCTTAAGTGCTTTTTGATACTCGTTGCAGGAATACAGTACAAAAACCAACAGTAAAAAGGGGACAGTTCTCCTCATTCTTAAAAACATTTTGCAAAATTACGGATTATCAACGGATATAAAAAACATTTTTACCTAGCTAAAATAATCGGTAGTTTACACTATGACAATCCTTTTGGGTAAGTTTTAACGTTAAGACGAAAAGAGGATATTTAATTAAGCATGCACCTTGGTAAAGGCTTGCATAAAAATTGCAATTTTCCGTTTGAGTATATCGGTTGCTTCTACCAGAGGTAATCTTACCCCTGCACCGGACAAGGACAAGGTTTCAAAAATAGCTTTAATGCCTGCGGGATTACCTTCTTTAAAGATAAGCTCCATCCCCTCTTGTAGGGTATAGTGCAAACAATATGCGGCTTGGGTTTCTCCTTGCAATCCAAGTCGGATCATTTTAGAGAATTCTGCCGGCAATCCCTGACCTAGAACCGAGATAACACCTGATCCACCTGCTAAAACAGTCGGCAAAGCGGTAAAATCATCCCCTGATATTACCATGAAATCATTGGGTTTGTCCTTTATGAGCTCCATGACCTGCACTATGTCACCAGAGGCTTCCTTGACGGCGACGATATTTTCAAAATCCTTGGCAAGTCTTATAACTGTTGTCGGGAGCACATTGCTGCCCGTTCTACCCGGAACATTGTATAAAATAATGGGTTTGGAAGATGCTTCGGATATAGCCTTAAAATGCTGGTATATACCTTCTTGGGTAGGTTTGTTATATGAGGGCGATACCGAAAGAACGGCTGCGAAATCGCTCAAATCCAATTGTTGCAGTTCGGCAACTACCTTGGCGGTATTATTACCTCCCACACCAAGTACTAAAGGTAATCTACCCGCATTGGTGGCCACAACCGTATCCATGACCAATTGCTTCTCCCGCTCGTCCAAAGTAACAGATTCCCCGGTAGTTCCCAATATAACCAAATAGTCCAACCCGCCGTCTATTCCATAGGATACAATACGCGTTAGTGCTTCAACATCAACTGAAAAATCTTTTTTAAAGGGCGTGACCAATGCCACACCGGTACCTTGTAACTGTTCCATCCTTAAATTTCATTTAGAACGATCAAATACTTCTGTAACTCCGCTTTAAAAGTTTTAAAATCCTTCATGGAAGTCTTCAGAATTAAATCGTTCAACTTTTCATCCACTTCTTCAAAACCTACACGTATCCGTGCCTTGGTTTTTATACTCATCAACTGTAACAACAAATTTTCTTCCGTGTAATAGTTGATCAACAAATCATATTCCCTACTTAAAAATTCCAATGCATAACTGTTCTCTATATTACCGTTCCATCCTAAATCCTTATCGGAGAAAACGGGGGTCGCATAGGGCGAATTTTTATCGTAGTATTCTTTATAACCAATAATCTTAATTGCATTGGGCCTTAACGAAAACTCATCTATGAACTCAAAAAATCTATTAGCGTCATCAAATTTATCCAGGTCAACAATACAGCCTACTGCCAGTATACCTTTGCTGCGCTCAACGATTGATGAAGGATTATCCAATTCCTCCTTTAAAAACTTAAGTCCGGATTTGTACTTAAATTTATCTTTAAGTCCCTTTAAAAACATGTACTTTTACATTTCTACAAATGTAATTAATATCCGCAAAACTGTTATACGAAGATAAAAAGGTTTATGGTTTTAAAAATAAAACATTTTGTTATATTTATAACAATTATTGGCGGTGCCTCCTGTAAGCAGGAAAGCGCTGTCCTTAAAGAAATAACAGGCAAACAACTAACGATCGACAGTGCCATTGTTGCCGCAGATTCCATTGACACTTTTGTAACGCCCTATCGCGACCGCGTTAACGAAGTATTGGACAGTACCTTGGCCTATGCCCCTATGACAATAAGCAAGGAGGACGGAGAATATAATACTTCGGCCGGAAATTTGATGGCCGACATCGTTCTGGAGATGGCAAAACCCATTTTTAAGGCACGAACTAAAAAGGATATTGATTTTGCCGTGTTGAACCATGGGGGTATCCGTTCTATTATATCCGCCGGTAATGTCACGGCAAGAACTGCTTATGAGGTTATGCCCTTTGAAAATACCATTGTAGTAGTGGCATTGGATGGCCGATCGGTCCGGGAACTTATATCCTTTCTAATTAATTCTGACAGGCCCCATCCTATAGCAGGTATGCAAATTCAACTAGATAAAAACGATAGCCTACAATCCGTAAATATCCAAGAAGAACCCTTTAACGAAAATCGTATTTACTATGTAGCCACCTCCAACTATCTGGTCAGTGGCGGGGATAATATGGGTTTCTTTAAGCATGGGACTAATGTCACCGAAACCGAATATAAGATACGTAACGCTATTATCGATTATTTTAAAAAGATGGACACTATTCTTCCGATCGTGGATGACCGATTCATAAAATTGGATTAAGTATGGAGCGAAGAAAATTTATATCGAACGCTACGGCTGCCGCTTCCTTTGTAGGTGTGGGCGGACTTTCCCTGAACTCTTGCATGGGCAGCGCCAAAAAGCATATTACCGTTTTACACACCAATGATGTTCACAGCCATATTGACGCCTTCCCCAACAATCATTCCAGTTGGCCAAATCTAGGTGGGCTGGCCCGTAGGGCTTCTTTGGTAGCAAGTATACGCAAAGAAAATCCCCATACGCTGTTGTTGGATGCCGGGGATATTTTTCAAGGTACGCCCTATTTTAATTTTTACGGGGGCGAATTGGAATTTAAACTTATGAGCATGCTTAAGTATGATGCCGCTACCATTGGCAATCATGACTTTGACAATAGTATCGATGGTCTATATGCCCAATTACCCCATGCTAAATTTGACTTGCTCTCTGCCAATTATGACTTTGGCAATACGGTAATGGATGGACATGTTAAACCGTATAAAACGTATCTTATGGACGGTGTTAAAATTGGAATCTTTGGTTTAGGAATAAAACTATCCGGATTAGTGACCAAAAAACTCTATAAAGAAACACGCCATTTGGATCCCTATGAAATTGCACAGGACATGAGCAGGGTTCTAAAAGAAGAAGAACAATGCGATCTGGTCATATGCCTCTCCCATTTGGGTTACGGTTATGAAAACGAACCCCAACGACCGGACGATATAAAGCTCGCACGAAAGTTAGCCCATATTGATTTAATCGTTGGCGGACATACGCATACTTTTTTGGATAAGCCAACCGTTCTGAAAAATAGCAACGGAACTAATGTACTGATCAACCAAGTGGGTTGTTATGGTATAAATCTTGGACGTATCGATTTTTACTTCGATAGCGAAAAGAACATAGCGGCCAATGGGGTTTCCATAACCGTTTAACCGTTTTATTTCGCTGTAGGATAAGACCATATCCAAGTTCCCTGAAAATGGAATACGGTTTTGTAGTTCGTTCGTAGTTTTTCTCCGATTTTAACCCAGCATTCCTAAAAACTCATCTTCCGAAATAATAGGCACGTCCAAATTTTCGGCCTTGGTCTTTTTGCTGGGCCCCATATTGGCACCAGCGACCAAATAAGTGGTCTTAGAGGAAATTGAAGAGCCTACCTTGCCCCCATTGTCCTCGATCATTTTTTTAAGTTCGTTTCGATCTATATTTTCAAATACGCCAGAGACTACAAAAGTCTTTCCTTTAAAAAGCTCCGTTTGATTCAGCAATTTATCGGCAGAGAGTTCAAACTGCAGCCCATAGGATTTGAGTCGGGCCACAATTTCCAAATTCTTCTCGTTTTGAAAAAACTCTACCACACTTTGCGCTATCCGTTCCCCTATCTCGTCCACTGAGGTCAGTTCTTCTACCGTGGCCACCATTAATGCATCGATATGCCGATAGGCCTTGGCCAATTTTTTGGCAACGGTCTCTCCTACAAAGCGTATGCCCAAAGCGAACATAACCCTTTCAAAAGGAATGTTGACGGATGCTGCCACACCATTAATTAAATTCTCGGCAGACTTCTCCGCCATACGTTCCAAAGGCATCACTTGTGCTTTGGTAAGCGTATACAGATCTGCATAATTTTTGATCAATCCCTCTTGAAAGAGCAATTCCACGGTTTCACTCCCCATACCCTCAATATCCATGGCCTTACGGGAAATAAAATGCTGTATCCTCCCTGTAATCTGAGGCGGACAGCCATAATAATTAGTGCAATAATGTTTAGCATCCCCTGCCACACGTAGCAATTCGGTAGTGCATTCGGGGCAATGGGTGATATATTGGGTCGGTTGAGAATAAGGTGGCCGTTTTGAAAAATCTACCCTAATGATCTTAGGAATGATCTCTCCCCCCTTTTCCACAAAAACGGTATCGCCTTCGCGGATATCCAATTTTTCTATTTGATCGGCATTGTGCAAGGAAGCTCTTTTTACGGTAGTTCCTGCCAAGAGTACAGGTTGTAGATTGGCAACGGGCGTTATAGCTCCTGTACGACCCACCTGATACGTAATTTTATTCAATACCGTTGATACTTGTTCCGCCTTAAACTTATAGGCCATGGCCCATCTGGGGGATTTTGCCGTGTACCCCAACTCTTCCTGATATTGTATTTTATTTACTTTTATGACCACGCCATCGGTTTCATAGGGCAACTCGTGTCTATGCAGGTCCCAATAATCTATAAATGACATCACCTCATCCGTGGTCTTACACAGTTTGGCTACAGTGGGCACCTTAAAACCCCATTCCCTGGCCTTTTCCAACATCTGAAACTGGGAATCAATATGGGTATCCTTTCCCACGATACCATAGAGTAGACAATCCAATGGACGTTGCGCAACCAATGCACTATCCTGCAATTTTAGACTCCCGGAAGCTGTATTTCTAGGGTTCATATACGGGTCTTCCCCGGCGGCCACACGTTCCTTGTTCATTTGGGCAAAACCGTGAAGGGTTAGGATAATTTCTCCCCGGATATCAAATTTCTTGGGATAGTCCCCTCGCAATCGAAGTGGTACGGATCGTATCGTTTTTACATTGGCAGTAGCTTCATCGCCTTGAAAACCATCACCACGGGTAACTGCACGAACCAATTGCCCGTCCTCATAGGTTAAACTAATGGATGCCCCGTCATATTTAAGTTCACAGGTAAACTCCACTTCAACATCTCCCAGTATCCGTTGGATCCGTTTTTCCCAATCTTCCAAATCTTCTTTGGAATACGAATTGTCCAGGGAATACATTCGGTACTCATGCACCACGGTTTCAAAATTCTTGATTACTGCCCCGCCTACCCGAAGCGTAGGGGAAGTAGGATCGTACAGTTCCGGATGTTTTTCCTCCAATGCCTGCAGTTCCTTCAACTTCATATCGAACTCATAGTCGGATATCGTAGGATTGTCCAATACATAATAATTGTGGTTATGCGCTCTAAGTTCCTGGCGAAGGGAGTCTATCTGTTCTTTAGTTGTCATTAAACTTGGTCTTTTTTAATCCATTTAGGTACGGATAAAGGTATATAGTTTCGCATTTTAAGCAAGAGCGCCTCCATGGAATCATCTATCAAAATCATATTATAGTTTTCTTGCTTTACAAAACCTTGATCTACCATGGTCTTTAGCATAATCATTAAACCGTTATAAAAACCTGCGGTATTCAAAATTCCGATAGGTTTCTGATGTAGTCCCAGTTGTGCCCATGTAAGCATTTCAAAAAACTCCTCCAGCGTACCATAGCCTCCCGGGAGCATAATGATGCCATCGGAAAGTTCGTGCATTTTTAATTTACGTTCATGCATATCTGTCGTAATAATCAATTCCGAAAGATGGGTATGGTACACTTCCTTCAGTTTTAAAAAATCTGGAATTACTCCGATCACTTTCCCGCTGTGGTCTAATGTCCCTTGTGCTATTTTGCCCATTATTCCAATCCTCGCGGCACCATAGACCAAAGTAATCCCTTCTTTAGCAAATAACTTGCCCAATGCATAGGCCTCCTTGGCATAATTAAGATTATTTCCTTCACTACTACCGCAAAAAACGACTATACTTTTCATGCGTTTAAATCTTTTTAATTTATTGATAATGAATCAATTAAAAAATTTAGAACGTATGTAACCGCTACGCTCTCACATTAAAAATTTTAAACATTGCCTTTTGTGAAGTAATTTTTAAAATTTCTTAATGCTCGTTTCATTTTCTCTTATATGCTTATCAATGTATTCTCTTTGGAAAAGATTGAAATGGGAAAAATAATAAACCTCCCATCTTAATCCTATCCCGGCGGGAAAACAGGCTTCATCGATTATCCTTAAAAGCCTTCAACATCCGATGATTTCCAAACATATCCTTTTTGGTTTCAATTTTCAAAAAATTATGGTCTTCCAAAAGACAACGGGTCTCTTTTCCCAAATATTGATTGGTCTCTACATAAATTACTCCCCCATCGTTCAAATGGTATTTTGCAAATTGGGCAATATGTTCATAGAAAACCAATGGATTTTCATTGGATACAAAGAGTGCTGCATGCGGCTCGTACTGTTTTACATTTTTGTCCATATCCTTTTTTTCCAGTTCTCGTACGTAAGGGGGATTGGAAATGATGATGTCAAAATTTTTTGCCATGGTCCCCATGCTAAGAATATCCGACTCCATAAATTCTATTGTTACATCGTTCCGTTGCGCATTTTGCTTAGCAACTTCCAATGCCTCCCGGGATATATCCATAGCGTATACGTTGGCTTTAGGTAGTTGCTTTGCCAAGCTAACGGCAATACAACCGCTTCCCGTTCCGATATCAAGAATATTGATTTCCCTATTTAGCCCTCTTTCAGTATCCAACGCCCACATTACCAATTCCTCCGTCTCCGGCCTTGGGATCAAAACGGCCTCATCAACTAGAAATTCCAAATCCATAAAATGTGTTCGCCCTAGAATATATTGAATCGGTCGCTCTAATTTTAATTGGGCCAATCCTTTGAATAACGGTATTTCTTCTTCTTTGGTAATCATCATATCCGGGTTCAGTGCCAAAACAAAACGCTCCAATCCCAAGTAGTGTTCTACCATCAGATAAAAAAAACTGTTCACCTCTTCCAAGGGGTACAGTACATCCAATTCCTTATGGAATATATTTTTGATTTCTTGTAAGAGCACTATAGTTCTTTTAGCATCCAAACCGGACACGAATAATGTCCGGTATTGCCCATAGGGGCATCAATATATTCAAATCCATTTTTGAGGTAGAGTTTTTGAGCGGCTTCCATATAGGGCATCGTTTCCAAATAACATTTCTCAAAACCATATTCCCTGGCACAGTCCAGGCAAATTTCCATCATTTTGTTACCAATACCTTTCCCCCTTGCAGTTTCCAAAAAATACATTTTTTGCAGTTCACAAACATTACCTCCATAATTATCCAAATGGGCCACACCGGCACATCCTATAATCTTTCCCCTTTCCTCTACCACAAAATAGGTGGCCTTGGGCACATCGTAATTTTCATACATACGATCTAATGCCTCATCCGCATAGGCGGTACCAACTTTGGGCACCCCCAAGTCTTCTAAAACTTTACGAACGACCCTAGCGACTTCGGCATTGTCCTTTTGCTGAATTTCCCTAATGATAACGGTATCCATGAGTAGCAACAAATATCTTTTTAATTGTTCTATTTTTGCGGTGTGAAGATACACGAAATGCATATCATCTTAAAATTTGATACCCATCAATATTAACCGTATGCAGATTACATCCGATTTAAAAAATAATAGAAAAACAACAGATGAAATGTATATGTCCCGATGCATTGAATTGGGCAAAAATGGCCTGGGCACTACTTTTCCAAACCCAAGTGTTGGCAGTATAATCGTATATAACGGAAAAATCATTGGCGAAGGTTTTACAAGCCCTTATGGAGGATCGCATGCCGAAGTGAACGCAATAAATTCCGTACAGGATAAATCGGTACTAAAGGAGTCTACCCTCTACGTTACCTTAGAGCCTTGTTCCCACTATGGAAAAACGCCGCCGTGCGCCGATCTGATCGTACAACATGCGATTCCCAATGTGGTCATAGGCATTCTAGATCCCCATGGAAAAGTGGCGGGAAAAGGGATTCAAAAATTAAAGAACGCGGGTTGCAAGCTAACCATTGGTGTTTTGGAGCGCGAATGCAAGAAGCACCACAAGCGGTTCCTGAGCTTTCATGAAAAGAAAAGGCCGTATATCATTTTAAAGTGGGCGGAAACCAAGGATCGCTTTCTGGCACCGGAAAAGGATAAAAGGACAACCGATCGAGAGCCCTACTGGATAAGCCATATGCGCTCCAGACAACTGGTACACCAATGGCGAAGTGAAGAGCAGGCAATCCTAGTAGGTACCAGTACCGTCTTGGAAGATAATCCTAAATTGAACGTTAGGCTATGGAAGGGCACCTCTCCTACCCGGATACTATTGGACAGGAGTCTAAAAATAGACACTGATTATCAAGCATTGGACGGGAAGGTAAATACCATTATCATTACCGAAATGAGAGATAAAAAAAAGTATGTTAATGGTATAGCATATGAAGTAATCGATTTTTCAAAGCATGTAGCCCAACATATATGTGACGCATTACACAAACATCAAATCTTAAGCGTCATTATTGAAGGGGGGACAAAAACGCTTCAAACTTTTATCGACGCCGATCTTTGGGACGAAGCACGTATCTTCCAGGGGGCGACCAGTTTTGGAAAAGGAATTAAAGCCCCTACCCTGCCTCATCATAAACTAATATCTTCAAAAAGAATAGCTACGGACACCTTAAACTTTTATGTGAATGATTAAGAATATAATTTTTGATTTTGGGGATATTTTTATCAATTTGGACAAACCGGCCACGGCTCGGGAAATGGGGAAATTCGGTTTTGAAACACTTACTCCTGATTTGGAGTTTTTATTCCAACGGTATGAAAAAGGAATGATTTCCTCCGAAAAATTCATTTCGGCCGCCAACCAAATCTTCCCCTCGGCCACACCAGCAGAGCTTTTGTATGCATGGAACGCCATTATTCTTGATTTTCCCGAATACCGATTGGAGTTTATCGAAGATTTAGTGAGCCAATACACCTATCGGGTTTTTCTTTTAAGCAATACCAACGCATTACATATAGAAAAAGTGAGACAAAATATGGGACGGGATAGATACGAGCGTTTTAAAAAATGTTTTGAACGTTTTTATCTCTCACACGAAATCCAGCTAAGAAAACCAGATGCGGATAGCTATCGGTTCGTTTTGGACGAAAACCAATTGATAGCCCAGGAAACACTTTTTGTTGATGACACCTTGGAGAATACGGATGCCGCCCAACAATTAGGTATTAAAACATGGCATTTACAGGTAGGTGTAGAGGATATTGTCAATCTCAAATCAAAATTATAAAATGCTGGACCTAGGCTTAAGTGTTCTTTTCTCAAGTATGATCTTTGTTATTTTTAAACTTTTCTCCATATATAAAGTAGATACCCCCTATGCTATAATTGCCAACTATGTGGTAGCTTGTATCGTAGGACTCTCTTTCTACAACGGAGAGGTAGCTATATCCGATATTCCGGAAAAACCATGGTTTCTAGGGACTTTTGCCCTTGGATTTCTATTTATCCTAGTGTTCAACATTATGGCCATGACTTCTCAAAAGATAGGGGTCTCGGTCGCTTCGGTTGCTACCAAAATGTCCTTGGTCATACCTGTTTTGTTCGGTTTGTTTCTTTACGAAGAGCAATTAGGTGGTATTAAGGTCATAGGCATACTTTTAGCTTTGGTAGCTGTATACTTTGCCTCGGTCAAAGAAAAATCAATCTCGATAAAAAGGGGAGCCTTGCTCCTACCCTTACTGGTGTTTTTAGGTTCGGGCATAGTAGATACCAGTATAAAATACATGGAGGAAACCTATATTTCAAAAAATGAGTTCTCCTTATTCTCCTCAACGGTATTTGCCTCTGCCGCGTTTGTTGGGATGTTATTTATAGTGATAAAAGCAATTAAAAAACCATTAAAAATCAACTTCAAGAACGTACTTGGAGGTATTGTACTTGGGGTTCCCAACTACTTCTCCATTTACTTTCTGTTAAGGGCCTTGAACAATGAGAAATTGAACAGTGCCTCTATCTTCACTATCAATAATGTAGCTATTGTTATGTTCTCCACTTTATTGGGCATTGTTTTGTTCAAGGAAAAAATCAGTATGAAAAATTGGGGAGGCATCGCCTTAGCGGTCGTAAGTATCTTCTTGGTAGCTTTGTTTTAATGGAGAAAAATACATCGGATACCTATAAAACCCTAGCTAGCCCTTCCAGGGAAATTCTATTCAAGGAGAAGAAAAGTAAGTTCTACGGCTATGCCTTTCCCCTTGCAGATGAGGCCGATGTAAAGCCAATTATTGATAGCTTAAGAAAAAAACACCACACTGCCGGTCATATATGCTATGCTTGGCAATTGGGAACGGTAAAACCAAGGTTTAGGGCCAATGATGATGGGGAACCCAATAATTCTGCCGGAATGCCGATCTATGGACAAATACAGGCGGTGGGCCTTACCAATGTATTAGTGGTCGTGGTCCGAATTTTTGGCGGAACCAAATTAGGTATTGGCGGATTGATACAAGCCTACAGAACAACGGCTCAAATGGTACTGGCAGCTTCAAACATTGTAGAAAAAATACGTAAACAAAAGTTTTTGCTCTCCTTCGATTATGCCCATATGGATAAAGTGATGCGAATAATCAAGCAACATCAGTTAGAAATACTCTCACAAAAACTACATATGAATTGTTCGTTTGTCATTGCGGTCCGGAACCGGAAAGTGAATCAAATCGAAGAAATTTTTGGGGCGGTGTATCAAATCGGAATACGAAAATTAGACTAGGGCATGTTAACACGCCCTAATTTTTCAGTTTTTCCAAAATATAATCAGGACACTTCATGGGCCTGTTGGTATGTTTATCGATAAAGGCAAGAACTGTATTTGCTTCCGTTAGAATTTCCTTGGATTCATTGTAAATTTTGTAGTCAAATTCTATCTTCACGTAAGGTGTTTTTTTCAGTGTAGTAACAACGGTTATCAAATCGTCATAAATTGCTGGTTTCTTAAAATTTAACCGTAGGGAAACTACTGGTAAAATTATTCCGTTTTCTTCCATCTCTTTATAAGAAACCCCTAAAGTCCTTAACCACGCTACCCTGCCCATCTCCAAGTATTGGGCATAATTACCATGGTATACAACACCCATTTGATCGGTTTCCCCATACCTTACCCTAAAAGAAATTTCGTTAAAATTCATATATTTTCAACTAAAAACCATATATTTAAAACGTACCCCCAAAACGGCGGTGAACATGAGGAAAAAAAATAGAAAATTCAATACCAAATGATTTTTTTTTTAGAATTTTTGTTCACATATTTGTCGTCACCAGAGAGATAGTCCCAAACTATCTTTTTTTATAACCAACGAACTCTAGTCACAAACCAAAAAATAAGATTAACTTTTAATATGAGTGTAACTGCTAATTCCGTATGGAACAATTGTTTGGTTTTTATCCAAGATAACATCCAACCGCAGGCATTCAAAACATGGTTTGAGCCTATCAAACCAGTAAAGTTAGCGGATAATGCGTTAAGTATACAAGTTCCTAGTAAATTTTTTTATGAATGGTTGGAGGAACATTATGTAAAGCTTTTGAAAGTTGCCCTCACCAAGGAATTAGGAGATCATGCAAAATTGGTATATATAATTAAGATGGAGAACACCTACGGTAATAGGGAACCGTTTACAGAAAAAATACCAAGTTCCAACAGGGCCAATGTAGCGCCCCAAGAGTTGGATGTACCCATTAAGTCCAAAAACCCGGAATTAAAGAATCCTTTTGTTATTCCGGGCATTCGAAATATAAAGATCGAATCTCAGCTCAATCCAAATTATAACTTTGAGAATTTCTTGGAAGGTGACTCCAACAGATTGGCAAGATCTGCAGGAATGGCAGTTGCCAATAAACCGGGTGGCACTTCCTTTAATCCCTTGTTGGTTTTTGGCGGTGTAGGATTGGGAAAAACACATTTGGCGCATGCTATAGGTGTAGAAATCAAGGATAAATATCCGGAAAGGACCGTCCTTTATATTTCAGCGGAGAAATTCACCCAACAATATATAGAGTCCGTAAAGAAAAATACCAGGAACGATTTCATTCATTTTTATCAGTTGATCGACGTGTTGATTATTGACGATGTACAGTTCCTATCCGGTAAATCCGGTACACAAGATGTTTTCTTCCATATATTCAATCATTTGCACCAAAATGGAAAACAGGTTATCCTTACTTCGGATAAGGCACCGGTTGATATGCAAGATATTGAGCAGCGCCTATTGTCCCGTTTTAAATGGGGCCTGTCCGCTGAATTACAAAATCCGGATTACGAAACTCGAATTTCCATATTAAAGAACAAGCTCTATAGGGATGGCGTTGAAATGCCGGATGATATCGTGGATTATGTGGCAAAACACATCAAGACCAATATAAGGGAACTTGAGGGGGCCATTATTTCCTTAATTGCCCAATCTTCATTCAATAAGAGAGAGGTTACCTTGGAATTGGCACAACAGGTGGTAGAAAAATTTGTGAAGAATACAAAACGTGAAGTTTCCATAGATTATATCCAAAAAGTAGTATCCGACTATTTTGAAATGGATGTAGCCACTTTACAATCCAAGACCAGAAAAAGGCATATTGTACAGGCCCGCCAATTGGCCATGTTCTTCGCGAAAAAATTTACAAAGGCTTCATTGGCCAGTATCGGTTCCCAAATAGGCAAAAGAGACCATGCCACGGTACTACACGCTTGCAAAACAGTGGATAACCTTGCAGAGACCGATAAGCAATTTAGAAAGTATATTGACGATCTGACCAAGAAATTCTCCTAATCCTTCCCAATGAAAACCAAAGTGTTAATGGTGTGCCTAGGAAATATCTGTAGGTCTCCATTGGCAGAGGGCATTCTACAAAGCAAAGTGGACCCGGAGCAAATAATCGTGGATTCCGCGGGCACTGCAGGATATCACGTGGGCAAGAAGCCGGACGAAAGGTCTATTACAGTGGCCTCTAAATACGGCATTCATATACACCACCAACAGTGTAGAAAATTTACAAAGCAAGATTTTAAGAACTTTGATCTGATCTATGCAATGGACAAAAGCAATTATAGAAACATTATTGCCCTTGCCGAGGATAAAAATGATACGGCAAAAGTAAAATTGCTTTTGGATGAAGTAACTATAGAAACAGATGAAGTCCCCGACCCCTACTACGATTCCGATGATGGGTTTGAACATGTTTTCCATTTAATCGATACCGCATGTGCTATTATTGCCGAACGATTAAAACCAAAATAGCAACATTAGATGGATACTAGCAAAAACACAATGGGGAAACTTTTTATGATCCCTACCACTTTAGGAGATAATGCACCTTTGGAAGTACTCCCCATTTCCATTAAAAGAGCCATTGAAAATATTGATCATTACATCGTTGAAAACGAAAAAACTGCAAGACACTTCATCAAAAAAATCAGTTCCAAAAAATCACAACCAAGCTTACGTATAGAATTATTGAACAAATTTACCGAACCTGAGGTGGTACCTTCTTTTTTAGAACCATGCCTTGCCGGCCACAATGTAGGTATCCTTTCTGAGGCAGGATGCCCCGGTATAGCCGATCCGGGAGCGGATGTAGTAAAAATTGCGCATGAGAAAGGTATACAGGTGGTGCCACTGGTTGGGCCGTCATCTATCTTATTGGCTTTAATGGCCAGTGGCCTTAACGGACAAAATTTTGCATTTAATGGGTACTTGCCCATTGATACCGTAGAACGAAAAAGTGCGATTAAAAGAATAGAAAAAATATCCCGCGATCTGGGACAATCCCAGATTTTTATTGAGACACCTTATAGAAATGACAAATTATTGGCGGAATTGCTCAGAACACTTTCTAAAAACACCTTGCTTTGTATTGCCTGTGATATTACGCTTTCCACAGAATATATCGCTACAAAATCGGTCGATAATTGGAAAAGTGTTTCATTAGCGCTACATAAAAGGCCTGCCATATTTATTGTACAGGCATAAAAAAGCCCCAACGTTTCCGTCAGGGCCTTCCATTTTCATATGTAACTATAATCTTAGAGACTGTTTTAAACTTTTGGATTCCGTTTTGGTGGCACTTTAGACACATCATAACCGGAAAACTTCTTGATGTAATATGCAATACTGGTACCGTACGCATCCTTTACATCAAATGTTCCATAAGAACGCAGGTATTTTTTAACATTTCCTGCACCGGCCAAATGTGCGGCCGCCAAAATGCCGGATTCAGTAATCTCTACACCTCTAATTCGCTTTCCGACGAATCTTTTGATATCCCTCCGCAAAATCCATTTGTTACGTGCAATATTGGTTTGAAAAACTTTTTCCTGCAGGGCGGGATCGTTCAAAAAACGAGTAGCGCTATACACTCCCATTAGTTGTAAGGTTCCAATGCCAAATTGGTATTTACCTAGGTAACCCAAGGTGTTAGTAACAAAATAATTGCCACTAGATTCCTTAAATGCCAAGGCTTCCTTAAAACCAATGTAAGAAGTTCCCAAAAAGGGAGGCAACGCCATAGTTGTGCTAAAAATAGTTTTGTTTTTGGGGAACAAAACTTCAGTAGGTTCATTTACTTTAAGTGTTTCGGGTACTACCACTACCGCTTTGGTAGTTTTGAACCCATAACTCATTAAAATAAAAATCATGATAAGAGGACAAAAAAAGCTTATCCACTTTCTCATATTTGCGTTTTCTTAAGACTTAAAGTCGTAATAATGACCTGCTTAAATTTCACGTTACAAAGATACGTCCGTTTTTTTTCATCAATTATTAAACCCGTTTAAGATTTTCTTAAAATGGGCCTGTTTTAGTTAAGATGTCTTAAAATTTCGATTATTGACCTATCTTTTGATGTTTTGCGCATTGACCCATCGGATGTATTGCTCTTTATTCCGGTTATGTTGCGATAAGGTCCTGGCAAATTTATGATAGCCAAAATTCTCAACATTGGCCACAAAATAATAATAATCGTGCTTTTCAGGGTTCAGTACCGCATCAATGGCAGAAATGTCGGGCATGGCAATAGGACCGGGGGGCAAACCGGAATATTTATAGGTATTGTAGGGAGAATCAAGTTCCAAATCCTTATATAAAACGCGTTTGTATACTTTGTTAAAGTCCCCGTTGTGTAGCTTTAGCGCATAGATAACGGTTGGGTCGGCCTGTAACAATATTCCTTTGCCAAGTCGGTTTAGATAAACACCCGCTACCCGTGGCCTTTCATCTACTTTGGCAGTCTCCTTATGCACAATAGAGGCCAATGATACTACTTCCGGAGGGGTCAATCCCAGCTGTTTTGCCTTTTGTAAACGATCGTTGTTCCAGAACCTATGGTATTCCCTCAGCATTTTATCCCTGAACCTTTCTGCCGAAGTATTCCAGAAAAATTCATAACTGTTCGGGACATACATAGCCAGTTTATTGGCGTCGTTAAAGTTGTTTGCACTTAGAAAATCCGTGTCATTAAATGCCTTTAATAGACTTATACTATCTGCCTCTATCTGGGTGGAAATTCTACCGGCAAGATTTGCAAGGGTTTCCTGATTGTTAAAAGAAACCTTTATTGGAATGTTATTACTACGCAGGGAATTAACAATCTCATTGTTGTTCATCCCTTTTGTCAACCTATATTTACCACCTTTTATGTTTGAGATGTACCCTTTTCTTTGAGCTACGGCCTCAAAAGAGTCCATATCTTCCAATAAGGGTCGTAAGGATGTTTTAACATCTTCAAACGAACTGTTGGAAGCTAGGTAAATATGAGCTTCCCCGTTATTAAACTTGGTATTCGGTGAGAAAATGGCGCTATACACCATATAGGAAAAAGCCCCCCCTATCACAAGACCGATCAGAACGATAAACAGTAGAATTTTCTTTATATACATTATTTATTTATCTTTTGGAACAATATTTCGTTTTTAAAAGTGCCCTCCGTATAGATCCAATCCTTTTTTATGCCGACTTCGGTAAATCCCAGCTTTTTGAACAAATAAATGCCCGTACTATTATCCTCCATTACATTGGCATACAACTGCCTCAAATTTAAACTTGAAAACGCATACCTATTTAATATGGATATGGCTTCCGTGCCTATTCCCTTGTTTCTATTATTTTCTTCCAAAACAACGATTCCTATACCTGCCCGAAGATTTTTGGGATCAAAATCAAATAGATCAATGAGTCCGACCACATCATGTTCCTTATTACAAATACATAATCGCAACTGTTTTACGTCATAGATATCCCGATGTGCATTTTCCAAATACAATTTTAAAACATGTCTGGAATAAGGGGTAGATGTACCACTTATTTCCCAAACTGCAGGGTTATTTTCCAGTTCATATAGGAATTCCAGATCTACGGGTTCCAAAGCTCTTAGGTAAATATGTGTTCCCTTGAGATTTACCATGGGATTTCACCTTTAAAAACCTGCTTCGCAGGCCCGATCAAATGAATGTTTTCATATCCCTCCCCGTTTTTATTAAAACTAACGTTAAGTGTTCCCCCAGGGGTTTTAATAGTAATCATATCCGCATTGGTCTTTCCTATATTGTGCATTGCCAAAGCAACAGCGGTAACTCCCGTTCCACAGGAAAAAGTTTCATCTTCAACACCACGTTCATAGGTACGCACAAAAAATATATCTTCCTTAGGTTCCACAAAATTAATATTGCTTCCCTTTTCCCCGTATAGGCCGTAACGCAATTTTGCTCCTTCCCTAGGTACATTAAAATCCTGTAAATTCTCTACCAACTGAATATGATGGGGCGAACCTGTGTCCAAAAACACATATTTTGATTTTTCTTTTATTTCGGAAACATTCTGCATTTGAAGGCTTACCATTTCATTTTCTATGGTAGCGTTATGAAGTCCATCTACTGCATTAAAAGAAGCTGTACGTTCTATAATTTCCAAATACTTTGCAAAGGCCACCAAACATCTGCCCCCATTACCGCACATACTACTTGGATTACCATCGGAATTATAATATATCATTTTAAAATCCGAAACATTGTCATTTTCCAATAAAATAAGGCCATCTGCCCCTATTCCGAAACGTCTATCACAAAGTGATGCGACCAATTTAATATCACTCTTGGGAAATAGGTTATCACGATTATCAATCATGATAAAGTCATTTCCCGTGCCCTGATATTTATAAAATGTAAGCGCCATAATTCGTATTAAACTACAAAGATATGACTTTATTAAGTGTTTTTTATCAGTTAAAAAGTCGTTAAACCCAATAAAACCAGCGAAGAAATCTTTTAACTTTACTTTAGTTTTAAATCAAAAAATACATTTTTATGAAGAGAATAACGAGTTTATTATTGGTTTCTGTTTTTGCAGGTGCGATCACCTTGGGAGCTTATAAGTTATTGTTCGAAAAAAGTAATTACACCATTGTTTCGGAAACCACTGAAGCACAGTCTTTTACAACAAGTTATACGCCTACTTCCGCAAAAGGGTCGGGAATAAATGAGGTAGATTTTACTGTTGCCGCGGAAAACACGGTAAATGCCGTTGTACACGTAAAAAATGTTACCGAGGGGAGTAGCTCTAATTCCATTACACAATTTTTCTATGGTTTTGGAAATGAGGAAAGACCACAGGTAGGTACAGGTTCCGGGGTCATTATTTCTCCGGACGGATTCATTGTTACCAACAATCATGTGGTAGCCAGGGCGGACCAACTTAGAGTAACCTTGAACAATAATAAGACGTACAATGCCGAACTGATCGGCACCGATCCCAATTCTGACATTGCATTGATAAGAATAGATGCAGAAGGAAAATTACCCTATCTGGCATTCGGGGATTCCGATAGTGCTAAAATTGGCGAATGGGTATTGGCCGTGGGAAATCCCTTTAACCTTACATCTACCGTAACCGCAGGAATTGTGAGTGCCAAGGCAAGGGATTTGGGTAAAAGGCAATCATTTATTCAGACAGATGCAGCCGTTAATCCTGGGAATAGTGGCGGTGCCTTGGTGAATACCAATGGTGATCTTATAGGTATCAATACGGCAATTACTTCCCAAACAGGATCTTATGTGGGCTATTCCTTTGCGGTACCCAGTAATATTGCCAAAAAAGTAGTAGATGACCTCTTGGAATTTGGTAATGTACAGCAAGGTGTTATTGGCGTAACAACGGTCGCTTTAAATTCGCGCTACGCCATTGAAAAAGGCATTAATGAGATCGATGGGGTATATATAGAGGATATTGAGGAAGACTCGGGTGCGGATGATGCGGATTTAAGGCCAGGCGATATCATTCGGAAAGTGGATAGAATTGAAATCCATAAACTGGCGGACCTCACTGGCTATGTGTCTTCAAAGAGACCGGGAGATAAAGTAGAAGTCGGCATTGTTAGGGACGGAAAATCAAAACTAATTCCCGTTACTATAAAGAAAAGACAAACGCTTGTAGTGCCCATGATGGGATTTGAGGTGAAAAATCTTAATGAAAAAGACAAGAAACTTTTCAAAACTAAAAAAGGGGTCAAAATTACCGATGTTCCCGAACGCTTCCAAAACTATGGTTTGCAAGGAAAAGTGCTCTTATCCGTTGACGATCAGGAAATCAGTGATATTCAAGAAGCCAAAACGCTATTCGGAAACATTTCCAAGTATGGAAGAACAAGCATTACCATGCTGAATGAAAAAGGGGAACGGGAACGACTTATCTTCCAATAGAATTAGGAAACCATAAAATAAAAAAGCGCTCTTTACGGAGTGCTTTTTTTATACAAAATAGTTATGCGAAAACGTTTGAAATATATAATTTTGCAGAAAATTACAAAACAACCATAATACCCATCAATGAGCCCTATTAAATCATACGAAAAGGAATTGGCCTTTCAGGCCGATAGAAGAAAAGCGACAACAGAATTCATAAAAATAATCAGTGATCTATGGTATGACAAATCCATAGAGGTAGTACTTTTCAAAAATCAAATTATTGATAAAAACGTAAGTGATATCATTAACTTGCACGAATATGCCGGTGAATTTGTTCAAAAACCCATCTCTATTTTTGATTCCGTTGAAATACTTAGGGCCATCAATGATATAAAATTGCCCCCTTCCAAATTGGATATCGGAAAACTCACCTATGAGTACCATGCGGACGACAACAACTATCACAATGTAAAAGCTTTTGTACTGGACAAACTAAAGGATGCCAGTGCTTCTAAAGAAATAAACCCCAAAGATGTAGTTTTGTACGGATTTGGGAGAATAGGCCGACTTTTGGCAAGGGAACTCATGGCCAAAACCGGTAAGGGCAACCAATTACGTTTAAGGGCCATTGTTACCAGAGGTGAGATTACGGAGGAGGTTTTAAGGAAAAGAGCAGCGTTGTTACAAACGGACTCAGTACACGGACAGTTTATGGGTACGGTGGAAACGGACTTTGCGAATACTTCCCTTATCATAAATGGTACGACCGTACGTATCATTTCTGCCCAACAACCTGAAGATATAGACTATACAAAATATGGTATAAACAAAGCTCTTGTTATAGACAATACCGGAGCGTTTAGGGATACAAAGACATTGGGAAGACATTTAAAGTCCAAGGGTGTGGCCAAAGTATTACTCACCGCACCTGGGAAAGGAGTGCCCAATATAGTACATGGCGTAAATCAAAATGAATTTGATCCGGATACCATCCAAATATACTCCGCAGCATCTTGTACCACAAATGCGATTACTCCTATTCTTAAAGTGGTAGAAGATTCACTTGGAATAAAAAAAGGGCATTTGGAAACCATACATGCCTATACCAACGATCAAAATCTTGTGGACAACATGCATGGTAAGTATAGACGGGGAAGAGCGGCCGCCCTTAATATGGTAATTACCGAAACAGGAGCCGGAAAAGCGGTATCCAAAGCCCTACCTTCCTTGGAAGGAAAATTGACCTCCAATGCTATTCGCGTTCCCGTTCCCAATGGGTCACTTGCCATTTTAAATTTAGAAATCAATAATAAGACCTCCAAGGAGGGGATAAATACCATTATTAAAAAATATGCGTTGGAAGGCGATCTTGTTGAACAGATCAAATATTCGCTGAGCAATGAACTGGTATCTTCCGATATCGTAGGCACATCATCGCCCGCTATTTATGACAGTACGGCGACGATTGTTTCCGATGACGGCAAAAGTATCGTTCTGTATATCTGGTATGATAATGAATACGGTTATGCCCATCAGGTCATACGTTTGGCAAAGTATATTGCAAAAGTTAGAAGGTATACATACTATTAATTTGATGGATTAATAGATTTTTAAGGTTAAGCTTTTCTTACATGATATTACCTTATTGCTAATTTTTTTTCTTAATTGATATTATTGGATTACTTTAGTCGCACTCTAAATCATTATTAACAATAAGAAGCACATAAATGAAAGGTTTTGGAACACTATATATTGTAGTAGCCTTATTCACTTTTAATC
>JBATTK010000016.1:0-11022 GCA_049670505.1 Saonia sp. | reverse complement strand
CTTTAGCGCATAGGTGGTATCCGGGAATTAGACAAAAACTACTGTTCAACAACGCATTGATACATACGGAATCTTGCAAAAGCGAATACAGGCAAAAGGAACGGCAATGTTATCTCCGATAACCTCCAATAGCAGAGGGGAAGAAAGAAAATTAAATAGCAGCATGGAAATTGCGAAGCCATAAACACATCATCATATGGGCTTAAAAATAGGATATATAGGGTTGACCCTTTTTACTATCGCCTTTTTAATTAGAATTGCTTTTAAAGCCATAAACGAAACTAGCAACACCAGAAAAAAGGACAAGTTTACCTTTGTAACCGCCCTGCTGCTATGGCATATTTTTATTTTTGTAATCGCGAGCTCGGGGATACTCAAGTCATATGCTTTTCCTCCCAGGTTTGCCGTAGCTTTTATCCTTCCTTCGTTTCTGTTTACAGGTATTTTCCTTTATGGGAACAGAAATAAAAAATGGATACGGACAATTCCAGAGCATTGGGTCATCTACTTTCAGACGTTTAGAATACTTGTAGAATCCTTATTTGTAATGTCGGTGGCACAGGGCATTTTACATCCTTTAGTTACTATTGAAGGTTATAATATGGATATGATTTTTGCTTTTACAGCTCCGATCATTGCATTCTTGGTCTATACCAGAAATATGCTCCCAAAAAGAGTGGTATTATACTGGAACTATTTGGGATTGGCCGTTATTGCCAGTATTATTTTTTTATTTATGACCTCTATATACAAACCAGAACTATGGGGCGAAAACGAACCCATGTTACCCATAGAAATGTTCACCTATCCATATGTTTTAATAGCGGGCTTTCTGATGCCCGTAGCTGTTTTTCTTCATGTTTTATCTATCGTTCAAATTAGTAATTCCAAATAAATGAAAAAACTTGTCCTAGTATTCATTTTTAGCATGAGTGGTACCATTGCAGTTGCTCAATCCGAAATTGATTTAATTCAAAAAACGCTCAACAAATATATTGAGGGAACTGCCCAAGGAAACCGGACAAAATTAAACGAAGCCTTTCAAGAAGGTTTTCAATTGTTCCTAGTAGCCGGGGATACCCTTAGAATTATAGATGGGAAGCAATACATTCAGAATGTTGAGCCGGGAAAAACCTATAAACGTATTGCCCAAATTGTATCCGTAGACTATGAAAATGATACCGCCCTTGGAAAAATAGAAGTATTTTTTCCGGATCGTAAACAGGTGGCAACGGACTATCTTTTATTGCTCAAGGGGGATAATGGATGGAAGATCGTACATAAAATCATTAACCTGAAAAGTACCGCTATCACGGAAGAATTACCCGAAGATGAATCTTCGAATATTACGAAACTTAATGCCACCCTATTGGATTATATTGAGGGTACTGCAAATGGTCAACTATCCAGGATCCACAAGGCATTTCAAAAAGGTTTCAATCTATACTATGTAAAAGAGGGCACGATCACAATACTGGAAGGAGAAAAATATTTGGGCAATTTTAAGGAGGGGAAAAAGAATAATCGAATCGGTAAAGTATTGGGTGTAGATTTTGAAGGTGATGCCGCTTTTGGAAAAGTGGAAGTACGAATGCCGGAAAGAGAACGAAGGGTTATAGATTATCTACTGTTGTTGAAAATAGAAGGTGATTGGAAAATCATTCATAAATCGTTCACGACCCAGAATTATAAAATTTGAAACTAGTTAAAAATATTGGAAATGAAGAACTCAGCTTTTCTACTGATTTGCATTTTTATGTCGATATCTATTCACGTAAACGCACAATCTGCTCAAGACTCCTTGGATATACGGCGGGTCGCTCTAGATTATATAGAGTCCCAGCATCATCTGAAACCTGAATTGTTTGAACGGGCAGCGCACCCAAGAATGGTTAAAAGAACCTTCTGGACAGATAAAAATACCCAAAAGGAATATTTAAGGGAAACCTTTACGGATGCAATGGTATTACTGGCAGAAACCTATAATCAAAACGGGGATAAATTTCCGGAGAACCCTAAAAAGGAAGTTGTCATATTCGATATTTTTGACCAAACGGCATCGGTAAAACTCATAGCCGATGATTGGATCGACTATATGCATATAGTTAAATTAAATGACAAGTGGCAAATTGTAAATGTGCTTTGGCAGTTTAATGATGCTTCAAAGCATTGAACCCATGAAAAAGATATCCGATGATCATTGAGCATAAAACTATTGAGCTTTACGGTAAGCCCATTTTTTCATGGGTAACATTGACCACACCAAATGAAATAGACGTTCCGTTACCATCCGATGCTTGTGTGGCCTATATTTCGGATGGTGATGGACAAAGCCTTTTTGCCCAAGAAGCCATAGCTGCCAATCCCGGCAATGTAATTGTGTCCATCTGTGGTCGTACCGTAGGTCATATGATAGCAAAACAGGAAGAGGGTAGGGTCAGTACTATGATAGCCCACTTTCATACGGAACAGCTTCAAGAAATCTATAGGGACTCCAAACCAAAACTATGGAAAGAGCTTGAAAAACCTATCACCAAATTTGTAGTACAGGACGCGGCAACCAAACTGATCGTCAGCTATTTTGAAGGTATTCGGCAATTTTTTGATCATCAAATGGCCATTACGGAGGAAATCCTGTCCCTAAAGATACAGGAGCTTATCCTATTGTTATTACAATCGGAGAGCTCACCAGAGATACGTTGTATCATTAATAGCCTTTTTTCAGATCGGGTCTTTACGTTCCGAGAAGTTATAGACACCTATATCTCTATGCCTATTTCAATAGAAGGATTGGCGCACCTTACCAATAAAAGCCTATCTTCTTTTAAAAGGGAGTTTAAACGCATTTATGCTACCACTCCCGGAGCTTACATCATTACGAAGCGTTTGGAGAAAGTAGCGGAACAATTGGTGACCTCCGATAAATCTATCACTAATATTTGCTATGATTGTGGTTTTGCCAGTCTTGCACATCTATCGCGTTCGTTCAAAGGTAAATACGGAATGTCACCAACGGCATACAGAATGAACCTCTCGGACAAATAGAAGGACTTTTTTTTAAACTAAAATGTTTGCTTCTATTGCATCTTTGTTCTCATAAAAATCTATGGTATGAGAAAAAATTATCATTTTCCGGGAGGACTACTTTGGTTCACCGATCCGGTAAAGAAAGTTAACTTGGGGCAACTCGTTATCCTGAGAACAAATATTGATTCCAACAAGGCATCCCAACATGTTCAAAACACGCTGCTACTTCATCCGGATGTTCAAGGTGTTACTATAGATATAGCCGACTGTGATTGCGTACTTAGAATGGAAACCAATGGAAATATCAAGGAAAACGAAGTGATTAAAATGATTCGCAATTTAGGGTTTGAATGTGAAAACCTGGATGATTAAGATGTAGAAAAATGAAGGCAGTAGTTTGTACAAAATATGGTCCACCAGAAGTACTTCAAATTCAAGAGGTAAAGAAACCCGTTCCAAAAGAAAATGAGGTGCTAATTAAAGTAATGGCTAGCACAGTTTCCGCCGCCGACTATCGGGTACGCAGCTTTAAGGTCCCTTTGGCCTTATGGCTGCCCGCCAGATTAATAATGGGTATTGGAAGACCGAAACGACCGATTCTTGGTGCAGAGTTATCCGGCATAATAGCGCAGGTAGGAAACAAAGTAACCAGATTTAAACCGGGAGATGAAATCTTTGCCGCAACACTGCCCGTATTTGGAGGATATGCGGAATACGCTTGTTTGCCCGAGGGAACCTCAATTGCTCTTAAACCAAATACTACAAGTTGGGAGGAGGCAGCTTTACTACCCATAGGGGCCAAGACAGCACTGTTCTATCTTAATAAAGCAAATCTTGAAAAAGGACAAAAAATACTTATATATGGTGCATCGGGAAGTGTTGGAACGTATGCGATACAATTGGCCAAGCATTTTGGAGCAGAAGTGACCGCTGTTTGTAGTGAATCAAATTTTGACTTGGCAACATCGCTTGGCGCAGATCATGTCATTGATTATACAAAGAAAAACTGGGATGACGCTTTATCGAAATACAATGTTTTCTTTGTCGCTGTTGACAAATGCCCCTTTTCAATAGCCGCTAAAACACTTTACGCAAATGGAACCTATATCAATATTTCCAATCCTATTAAAAGCCCATCCATGATGCGGAAAAGCTTATTCCACAAAATGAGAATACTAATGGCAAACGACTTCCCTGAATCTTTTGATGATCTGTGCTATATAAAGCACTTAGTGGAAACGAAGATTCTTAGACCTGTACGGGACAAAACCTATCTTTTGGATGAAATTATAGAGGCGCACCAGTATGTGGATAAGGGACATAAAAAAGGTAATGTAGCGATCAAAATCATTTAAACTTAAGTTAATAAAAACAATAAATCCCGGAATTTTGTAGTTTTGTACCATAGATGAAAGAGATTTTACGTCAAATAGTATCCGTATCAATGGCACTTTTAGTGCTGTTCTCTACAATGTCGTTCTCCGTGGACATGCACTACTGTGGGGACCATCTAGTAGATTTCAGCCTTTTTGAAGCTGCCGATGGTTGTGCTATGAAGGCAGAGACTTCCAAATCTTCCAGCAAGTGTTCCATGATGCAAATGGACATGGAAATGGGTTGCTGTACCGATATGGAAATTGTTTTGGAAGGTCAAGACCACCTAAAAATTTCCTTCGATCAACTCACTTTTGAGCAGCAGGTCTTTATGACAACCTTCATTCAGTCATATATTACCTTATTTCAAGGTGTTGACGAAAACATCGTCCCGTTTAAGAAATATGCCCCTCCCCCACTGATACGAGACATTCAGGTACTCGATCAGACTTTTCTCATTTGATTTTTAAGCTTTGGATATGAAGCCCAACGGCAAGTGCCGGTATTGGGCCCAACTCGTTCTTTGTGTGGTTTCTTCCCGCACGGATTTCTAATGGTTTAATCATCAATTCCTATGCTGAATAAAAGCATCAAATTTCTTATCGATAACAAACTGGTAGCAGTTTTGCTATTGGCACTCTTCGTGGGTTGGGGCATTGTAAATGCGCCCTTCAATTGGAATACGGGCTTCTTGCCCAATAATCCCGTGGCGGTAGATGCCATACCGGATATTGGTGAGAACCAACAAATTGTCTTTACTTCGTGGGAGGGTCGTTCCCCGCAGGACATTGAGGACCAGATTTCCTATCCATTGACCACTTCACTTTTGGGAATCCCGGGTGTAAAAACCATTAGAAGCTCTTCCATGTTCGGATTCTCCAGTATCTACATCATTTTTGAAGAAGACGTGGAATTCTATTGGAGTCGCAGCCGCATTCTGGAAAAACTGAATTCGTTACCTTCTGATCTGTTGCCCCAAGGTGTAAATCCTTCCCTGGGGCCTGATGCCACCGGATTGGGACAAATTTTCTGGTATACGCTGGAAGGGAGGGATGAAAACGGAGCAGTAACAGGAGGCTGGGATCTTCAGGAATTGCGGAGCGTTCAGGATTACTATGTAAAATATGCGTTATCGGCAGCCAGTGGCGTGTCCGAAGTAGCCTCCATTGGGGGGTATGTTCAGGAATATCAAATAGATGTAGACCCTGAACTGATGAAACAATACAACATTGGACTTCAACAAGTGGTCCGTGCGGTAAAACAAAGCAACCGGGATATTGGCGCACAGACCTTGGAAATCAATCAGGCGGAATATCTGGTTCGAGGGCTGGGCTATATCACATCCTTGGAGGATATTAAGAACGCCGTGGTCAGCTCCGAAGACTATACAGCAATACGTATCAGGGATATTGCCAAAGTTGCCCTAGGACCGGAAGTGCGTCGAGGAATATTGGATAAAGAGGGTGCGGAGGTCGTTGGCGGGGTCGTTGTTGCCAGATATGGGGCCAATCCTTTGGAGGTCATTAATAATGTAAAGGAAAAAATTGCGGAAATGGGTGCCGGACTGCCCTCCAAAAAATTGAGCGATGGACGTACCTCACAACTGACCTTGGTTCCATTCTACGATCGTACGGAACTGATCCAGGAAACCTTGGGAACGCTTAATGAAGCCTTGACCTTGGAAATATTGGTCACTATTTTGGTCATTATTATCATGGTATTTAACCTACGGGCTTCCGTTCTTATTTCCGGACTGTTGCCCGTGGCGGTCTTAATGGTCTTTATCGCCATGAAACTTTTTGAGGTCGATGCCAATATCGTTGCACTCTCAGGTATCGCCATTGCCATAGGCACCATGGTAGATGTGGGGGTCATTCTCTCCGAAAATATCATTCGGCATCTCGACGAGGAAAAAGAGAAACTGGAAGTCGGAAACAAGGTCTCGGACGGCAATCTCCAACCTCCATCGATCAATACCATAGTCTATAACGCTACGGTTGAAGTTTCCGGAGCAATACTTACGGCCGTATTGACCACGATCATCAGTTTTATTCCTGTATTTACCATGATAGGTGCAGAAGGAAAATTGTTCCGCCCGTTGGCCTTTACCAAAACCATGGCTTTAACGGCATCCTTGATCGTTGCCCTATTTCTAATACCTCCGTTTGCGGCTTTTCTCTTTAGGAGAAAGAATCGTAGAAGTGTGATGGGATACGTTATTCATATCGCAGGTATCCTTCTTGGAATGCTAGCCCTTATGTATGGCTTTTGGTTGGGATTGATCTTAATAGCATTTGGTTCGGTAGGACTACTTAAAAACCCCGAATGGGCTTCGCGCATATTCAATGGATTTTCGCTATCCGATAAAAGGGCCAATCTTATCAATATTATTATTTCGGTTACCGTCATTGTGTTCCTTCTGGCAACCTACTGGCGACCTCTAGGCTTTGATAGAAGTATATCCATGAACCTTGTTTTTGTTGGATTGGTATGTTTTGGGCTGTTGGCCATATTTACCATCTTTAGAAAATACTATTCGCAAATATTACAATGGGCATTGCGAAACAAACTATTATTCCTTTCCGTTCCAACGGTAATCGTTGTTTTTGGTATACTGATTATGCGAAATACGGGCAAAGAATTTATGCCCGCCCTGAACGAAGGCTCGTTCCTTTTAATGCCGACTTCCCTCCCCCATGCAGGTATAGCCGAAAATAAACGAGTACTGCAACAGTTGGATATGGCCGTGGCCAGTATCCCTGAAATAGAAACGGTAGTCGGTAAGGCAGGAAGAACCGAGTCCGCGCTTGACCCTGCCCCCTTATCCATGTACGAGAATATGATTCGGTATAAACCCGAATATATGCTCAACAAAGCAGGAAAACGACAACGCTTTAAAGTAAATGACAAAGGCCTTTTTGAACTTACCGATGGAAAATTCTTGGAAAATCCCAATTCCCCCGTCAGTTCGAGTGCAGTGGAGCAGTTCAATGTGACCAGAGATGATTTAGTCCCAGACAATGATGGGGAGTACTACCGCAACTGGCGCCCGGAAATCCGGTCCCCTGACGATATCTGGAACGAAATCGTAAGGGTAACGCGGTTGCCCGGCGTAACTTCAGCGCCCAAATTGCAGCCTATAGAAACCCGATTGGTCATGCTGCAAACAGGTATGCGGGCACCTATGGGCATCAAAGTAAAAGGTACAGATCTGAAACAGATCGAGGCCTTTGGTATCCAATTGGAACATATTTTAAAAGAGGCCGAAGGCGTCAAAGATGAAGCGGTCTTTGCTGATAGAATCGTAGGAAAGCCATATCTGCTAATCGATATCGATAGAGAAAAATTAGTGCGCTATGGCATCTTGGTGGAGGATGTACAAAGGGTACTTGAAATTGCCGTGGGAGGTATGACGCTTACCCAGACCGTAGAAGGCAGGGAACGTTACGGGGTTCGGGTAAGATACCCCAGGGAGCTTCGGGAAAATCCAACGGACATCAAAGGTATTTATGTTCCCGTAGCCAAAGGCAGTGCGGTTCCTTTAAGTGAATTGGTCAACATCCGTTATGAAAAAGGCCCACAAGTCATTAAAAGTGAGGATACTTTTCTGGTGGGTTATGTGCTTTTTGATAAACTGGACGGCTATGCGGAAGTCAATGTGGTAGAAAACTCACAGGCCCTGATACAGGAAAAAATAGATAGCGGGGATTTAATCGTTCCCAAAGGAATCAACTATCAATTTACGGGCACCTATGAAAACCAATTAAGGGCAGAAAAAACCTTGTCCGTTGTGGTGCCCTTGGCATTGCTTGTTATTTTTTTGATCCTGTATTTCCAGTTTCGCTCCGTAGCCACTTCGCTGATGGTATTTACCGGGATTGCAGTGGCGTTCGCAGGAGGGTTTCTAATGATATGGTGCTACGGGCAGGACTGGTTCCTGAACTTTAGCTTCCTAGGAGAGAATCTTCGCGATTTGTTCCAAATGCATCCCATAAATTTAAGTGTAGCGGTGTGGGTGGGCTTTATCGCCCTTTTTGGAATCGCTACAGATGACGGGGTGGTAATGGCTACCTACTTGACACAAACTTTTGAAAGGAACAGGCCCAAGACCTTGGAAAACGTTCGGGCATCTGTGGTAGAAGCCGGGGAGAAGCGGATACGTCCTTGTTTAATGACCACGGCAACGACCCTACTGGCCTTATTGCCTATACTGACTTCCACAGGTAGAGGAAGCGATATTATGATACCTATGGCCGTCCCAAGTTTTGGTGGAATGCTTATCGCGCTAATCACCTTGTTGGTGGTTCCTGTGCTCTACAGTTGGAGGGAGGAGATGAAACTTGACGCTGGAAGCTTGAAGTTGGAAACTGGAAACTGGAAATTATTGAAATCTAAATAGTAGAAATTATGATAAAATCGTATAGGGATTTAGATGTACATAAAGAGGCTTTTGCCCTGGCAATGGAGATTTTTTGGACAACCAGAAAGTTTCCAAAGGAAGAAGCCTATTCATTAACGTCCCAAATAGTTCGTTCTTCACGCTCCGTTAGTGCCAATATAAGTGAAGGATGGGCAAAAAGGACCTATGATGCAGTATTTAAGCAGCATTTAATTAACGCTTTAGGTTCAAATTCGGAAACCGAGGACTGGTTGACCTACGCTTTGGAATGTAAGTATATCACAAAAAAAGTTTTTGAAGATTTCACTACTAAGAATGACAAGGTCGGGAGAATGTTGACCAAGCTTCATCAAAATTGGAAAAATTATGAAAAATAGTACCTATACTTCCAGCTTCCAGCGTCTAACGTCTGGCATCTGTTTACTTTGTACGCTATTCTTCGTTTTAGTAACAAATGGCCAAACCTTAGAATCCTACCTGGAACAGGCCGAGGCAAACAATCCCGAAGTACAGGCTTTTGAACTCCGTTACCATATTTCAAAGGAGAAGATACAAGAGGCCAACACGCTACCCGACACGGAGTTGAGCGCCGGAGTTTTTGTAAGTGAGCCCGAAACAAGAACGGGAGCACAAAAGGCCCGTTTCTCCATCAGGCAAATGCTACCATGGTTCGGTACCATAACCGCGCGGGAGAATTATGCTGCTTCCTTGGCGGATGTGGAATATTTGGATATTGCCATTACCAAACGTAAACTTAGGCTATCCGTATCACAATCATACTATAGGCTTTATGACATCAAATCAAAACAGCAAGTCCTGGATGAAAACATCCAGCTATTGAAAACCTATGAAAAATTGGCCTTGACCTCTGTAGAAGTCGGTAATGCCTCCGCCGTAGATGTACTTCGTCTGCAAATTCGACAGAACGAATTGCAGGAACAAAAGGCCGTTTTGGAAAAGGCGTTTATGGCAGAACGATCGCTTTTCAACCATCTATTGAACCGGAATGGGAATGTGGCCATAGTCCTTGTAGATTCCCTAATCTTGCCCCAAGAACCAGAAAGCACGGAAATACAGTTGGAGCTACATCCCGAACTACAGAAATATGACCGGCTTTTTCTATCCGTGGAACAGTCGGAAGTGTTGAATCAAAAAGAAGCGAATCCAGATTTGGGTTTTGGATTGGATTACCTGCCCGTAGCGGATAGGCCCAATATGGAGTTTAGCGATAACGGAAAGGATATCTTAATGCCAATGGTTTCCCTGTCCATTCCCATATTCAACAATACCTTTAAATCCAAAACGGTACAGAATGAATTGAAACAGCAGGAAATCCTAGCTCAAAAAACGGAACGAACGAACAAGCTGAAAACTTTTTTGGATGCAGCGATAAACAGGCGTGCAGCGTCAAGGATTCAATACAATACCCAAGTGAAAAACTTAAAAAAAGCGAGGGATGCAGAAGGTATCCTTGTAAAAAGTTATGAAACGGGCACTATCGATTTTAACGATGTCCTAGACGTTCAGGAGCTCCAGTTGAAGTTCCAAATGAAGCTGATAGAGGCGGCTAAAAATTATTATACGCAGGCGGCCATTATCAATTATTTATCGAATCAATAAAAATCAATATATAAACCTTAAAATGACACGTATTATGAAACGAAATGAATATGCAACCTTAATAGCAATAACGGTGCTCACCTTTGCATCCTGTGGAGAGGAAAAGAAAAAGCAAGCGGCGGGAACGGATTCCCCTACCGAGATGGAAGCAAAAAAAGAAAAGATAGCGAAGGCATCTTTTTCCGATGAAATGACGGGGAAGGTATTTCGCAATTATCTTCAGTTAAAGATTGCCCTGACGAATTCCGATGTTCAAGAAGCTCAGATGGCGGCGGCCCATCTCTCCGAAGTCTTTGCGGAAGAGCTCGACACCTTGAAAACGATTACAGGACAATTAGCAAAAACGGATGATTTGGAGCGACAACGCGAACTGTTTTCGGATTTTACGGCCAAGGTAGAGCCCCTTTTTAGGGATAATATCAGCAGTGGAATCCTTTACAAAAAATTCTGCCCAATGGCTTTTAACGGTGATGGCGGTTATTGGTTTTCAGATGATGACCGGATACGCAATCCCTATTATGGTGAAAAAATGTTGAAATGCGGACAAGTAACCGAAACAATTCAATAACAAAACACCTGTTTTGGGAAGGGAGGATATACAG
>JBATTK010000015.1:0-4138 GCA_049670505.1 Saonia sp. | reverse complement strand
CCCTAGAGGAGGGAGCATCTATATGATCAGCGGCCGTAAGAAAAACGCCTGCAACGCCTAGAGCGGTTAGGCCTAAAATAAGTTTTGTTTTTTTCATTGTACAGTTATTTTTAATTAGAATTGCTCTTACCTACGGAGCTTTGGGTTAGTAGGTTTGGTTTTATTTGTTAAAATAATGTTAACGAATTGCTTGGTTTAAGGTAAAATAGGACAGGACATGCGAAAAGTCCTATATTTTGCTTTATTTTGAAATTCTAAATCCTAGATCAATGAACCCTTCTACATCGGGTTGGATAGATAAGTTTGGGTATCTCGTCAAGGACAACTTTAATGGTTATCCCAATTTTCCCGAGCTATACCGAACATTGAGGAAGAGCGGTTTTATTTACGGCGTAAATGTGCGCACCTTTGGTTTTATTGAAACCGAGCATCGCCCATCCGAAGATGAAATAGCCAAGATAAATCTGTTAGGTGCGCTTTACTTTACATATACCGCTCATTATCCCAACTTGACTTTTGATACTTTCTTGGAGACTATTTTTAATTTTTATAAAAGTCTCGATGTGGGTAAAATATCTTTCTTTAAAAAAATATTATCTGCCACTAAGACTTCATCACAACTGGAGAAATTAATCGATTCCAGGGTGTATTTAGAGGATAACGTCATTAGTAAGACTTTTAATAGTATCATTACCAATTCCCTTTTATTCATTGATGTACTCACCTTTAAAAAATATATAGAAGGAGAAGCGAACATCCGAAAATATGCCCAAAATCTTGAATATATTACGATAAATCTTACCTATCATGCGCTTCATTCCAAGGAGAAAAACAAGAACGATGAAAAACTGGCCCAGTTATTCGCTTCCTCCTTGACCTTTATTGATAGTAATGAACAGAATTTTGATGGTTCCTATCGGGAAAAGATGATCGATCATTTTTTACCACATGAGAACCGGTACTTTTTGGATGTAAGCTGTCTTACCGTTTGGGAAGATCAAAATCTGGACTATAAGGAATCCGAATTTATTTTTGGTATTGGAAAAGATCTTGGTTTCAACAAAGAAGAAGTTTCCATATCATTGGAGTGTGTGGATTCTTTTTTTACCTCCAATGTAGATAAAATACCACATCTAAAAGATAGTAATTTGGCCGTTCAATTTTATGACAGCATGGCGAAGATTGTAAATAAACTAATTCTAAGGAATAGTAAACGATTGCAAAAAGAGCTTTCGGAAAGCAAAGAATTGGTGGCCTTATTATCCAAATCCACGGTTAAAGATCTAAGTGCCGAAGAGAAGAAAAAAGTTCAAAACCAACTACTGGACATCTTTAAAAGTATTCCTTCCCTGGCCATTTTTATGTTGCCGGGGGGAGCGGTTTTATTACCCATTTTCATTAAACTAATTCCAAAATTGCTACCTTCATCCTTTGATGACAATAGAGTGGACTAAAACAGATAAATTCTTCTAAAATTACTACTATAAGAAAAATTTATAATTGGTTTTTATACCTGCTAAATATTTATATACCAATTATTTAAAATCACTTATTCCAACCATAGCTTAAAGTCCTTAACTCGCTCCCTACTCACAACGATTTCTTGTTCATTAAAGCGGTTCAACTTAATTTGAAGCCTAGAATTGGTATAGGAAACAATGTCTTTTATGTGATTGATATTAACATAGAATTTTCTGCTGATCCTAAAAAACGATTTAGGTTCCAGATCTGGTTCCAAGTTTTCCAAGGTAGTATCCAACAGGTAATTTCTACCATCTGAAGTAGCCGCATAAGTGCCTTTGTTCTCACTATAAAAACACTCGATATCATCGGTATTCAAAATCTTTATGTGCTGCCCTACCCTGACCGTAAATCTTTTTTTGTATTCCCGCTCCAAGGGGTTGACCAATAATTTTTTTATGTCGTCAAAATCCAGTGCAATTTTCTGGGAAGGGGGTTTTAAGTTCAGGTATTTTTTTACGGCTTTTTCCAATTCTTCATCATCAATGGGTTTTAAGAGATAATCAATACTGTTCAATTTAAAAGCCTGTAAGGCATATTCATCATAAGCCGTTGTAAAAATAATGGCACTATGAACTTCGATCAAATCAAAGATCTCAAAGGAGAGCCCATCGGACAACTGGATATCCAAAAAAATAAGATCGGGATGTTCGTTGCGCTGAAACCATTCAATGGATTCCTCCACGGAGTGCAACATGGTGGACACCTCAACATCCAGTTCCGACAATAAACGATTTAATCGTCTTGCCGCAGGTTTTTCGTCCTCTATGATGATAACATTCATATACTTCTTGGGTTTATGGGTAATTATTTAGTTGTTTAATCCGTTGTGCATTTTAATTTTAAGATTCAAAATTCCTCAATTCGAACCTGCCTGCGGTAGGCAGGTGCTTCGACCGGAGGAAGAAGCGTATCGAGAATAGAGTTTTGAATCAAAAAAAGCTGTTCTCGATACAATTTTTCTCCACTTTGTTGCGAAAAACCACTCGAACTGACGTTTTTTCCGTTTTAAAAGCTCCAAAATGAACAACGGGTTTGTTTATAAATCATCGAATATTTTGGTCATTCTCTTCCATATACTTTTCAATCATACGTTCCTCCCACTTTTTAAAAAGCTTAGGTCTAAATTCTTTCAAAGGTCTAGACTTCAATGTAAACACGTACAAACCATGAAAAAACAGAAAAATGCCCCATATGATAGGGGTTAAAACAATATGCCACTTAAACCAATTCCGAAAACCTTCTTCCCCAATACTATTGTTTTCCATAAAATTGAAGGCATACACTTTAAGAAAAAGCAAAAAAACATTGACCAATATATAGATGGTAAGGTGTCTATAAAATCCCTTTATTCCGTTCAGTCTACGTTGGGCTTTGATAAATTTCGCCGAAGGTTGTATGTTCTTTTTGTCCCTTTTTTGGATTTCACCGCCGCTACGTTCCATTATCTAAATTTTTTAGCTTCTTCCTTATCCTTTTCTATATACTTCTGTATCTGACGCTCCTCCCAGTCCTTGCTAAAAAACGGGTTGAAGGAAAAGACCTTGAATGCGTGGAACGCCAACCCTACGCCCCAGAAAAACCAAACAGCGAAGGTTCCAAAGTCCCAGAAAGCCTCACCAAAAGTTTCTCCATTGCCCATATTTCTAATAATCTTGTTGATGGTAATAAATCCGTTTACCGCTATATATACCGTTAGATGTATATAGAAACCTCTTAACTCATCAACACGTTTTTTAGCTCGTAGCAGTTTTTCCGAATTCTTATTTTCCATTAGTTCCATCTATCCCGTTTTTCATCTTCTTGCATAAATTCCTTTATCTTACGTTCTTCCCAGTCCTTTCCCATGAAAGGATTGAAGTTAAAAATCTTAAGGGCTTTAAAAATTAAGCTGATTCCTAGTCCAAAAACGACCCATAGGAACCAGGGATGGCGCCACTCATCAACATAGTAGTTTATTCCGGCGACCAATAATATTACGAACAGGGAGGAGAAAATGCTACCGTAAAATTTCTTTATGGTTTCCACCCGCTCCTTGGCCCTTAAATATTTGTTATCGTTATTTGAATTTTCCATGGTTTAGATTATTTAGTGCTGAATATTGTTTAACTAGGTACGGTCATTTTCCATATACTCCCTGATCTTACGTTCTTCCCAACCTCTTCCCAAAAGGGGGTTATACCCGTGGGCTTCCAATCCATGCATTAGGAGGCCAAAGCCCCATCCCAGAACAGGAAAGATGACCCATGGGAAACTTGTGGTCATATAATTAATGTATGCCAAAATTGGAATTGCAATGCAATATCCCGTGAGATGACCATAAAATCCTCTTATGGCATCCACTTTTTTCTTTGCCCTTATATACTTTTTGTTTTCTAAGTTTTCCATTTCAGTACTTCTTTAAATTATACTTCCTTTAATTTCTATACCCTAAAATTCGGAAGTAAAAAGCTTCTTTCTAAAAACAAGATTCCCAGTTGTTATTTTTTAAGGATGAACTGTATGTTAGAATCTAAAGAAACGGAATTCAACATTTTTTCAATTTACACGGGTATCTGTTTATTTCGATGTCCCAGAGGCTAAAAAAGCATCCTAAAACCGATCATCATCCATATAC
>JBATTK010000014.1:0-45294 GCA_049670505.1 Saonia sp. | reverse complement strand
GAGTATGAATTAAAAAAAACGGCCGCTAACGCTATCTTTAGGTCCGGCCGGATTGTCCTCCACGCTAAAAAGCGTGGCAGGTAGGATGAACTGCAGTAACGGACCCGAGCCAAACAGTTACCTCTTAATTTTTAAAGAGTCGGGTAAAACGAAACTTTTACAGCATTGAATTCCTATTTCTATCTTCTATTTAGTTTTGAAGATCCAAATAAAGGGTTTTAAAAAAGTATCCTCTTTTTGTATCTTATAGGTAGTTAAGGATGGAAAACGGTCTTTGAAGGATTATTGTAGATATGTGACCGAAGTCTAGGATTTACTATACTCTTTTTATTTGATGACGGTGAACTTTTCAAAGGGAAATGTCCTTGTGCTTGCCAAAATCAAAATTGATGGAAGTTTGGTCCAACAAAAAATCGAGATAAACAACGAATGCAGCAGAACATTGTAAATAAAGTCAGGACATTCGGTACCGCCCCTGTTTTTTTTACAGCTATAGCCACAATTCTAGGAGCCATAATGTTCCTTCGATTTGGTTTTGCCGTAGGACAAGTAGGGTTTTTGGGAGCTATTGCCATTATTCTAATTGGTCATGCGGTGACTATTCCTACTGCCATGGCAATTGCGGAAATTGCCACCAACCAAAAAGTGGAGGGAGGAGGTGAGTACTATATTATATCCCGCTCTTTTGGACTGGTAATAGGTTCTACCATTGGCATTGCCTTATATTTATCACAGGCGATAAGCGTAGCTTTTTACGTAATGGCCTTTTCGGAAGCGTTCACTATATTTTTTGATTGGTTGATCGCTACCTTGGCCATGCCGGATTGGCTCCAATGGTTGGTAAGGCAGAAACAGACCATCGGCATCCCCGGTCTGTTGTTGCTTACCTATGTAATGTTGACCAAAGGTGCCGACCTCGGAGTAAAGCTGCTCTACACCGTCGTGGCCGTTCTTGCCATTTCGCTGTTTGCATTCTTTATAGGAACAACGGAATACGGCAAGACCCATAATTTTGATCCTGTTGAGACCGTAACCGATGTGATAGAGCGGCCAGATGCCGTCAAAGGGAACTCTTATACATTGGAAGATAAAACCGATCATTCATCGGACAGTCTTTCTGTAGGGGATATATCCAAAAATATAGAGCGTCCGGAAAGAGGCCCGGCAGGGCAAAATAAAAGTGACAATGATACCGGCCTACCTGAAGCTATAGGTTTTTTTATTGTTTTCTCGATCATCTTTCCGGCATTTACGGGGATGACCGCGGGCGTGGGATTGTCCGGTGACCTCAAGAACCCTGGTAAATCAATTCCGCTCGGTACCTTGGCGGCCACGCTCTGCGGCATGCTTATGTACTTTTTAATTGCCTGGAAACTGACCTTATCCGCGCCACCTCAGGAGTTGGCGGATACTTCCCGATTGATAATGGCCGATATCGCCTGGCAGGGTTGGTGGATAATCCCCTTAGGACTGGCCGCGGCCACAATTTCTTCGGCCCTGGGCAGTATTATGGTCGCTCCCCGTACCTTGCAGGCTATTGCACGGGACGGGATTTTCCCCACTCCAAAATTCAACAACTGGTTGTCAAAGGGAAAGGGAAATAAGGATGAGCCGTATAATGCCTCGGTCATAACCATATTGATCGCAGGCATATTTGTGCTTATGGGGGCCCTGGACAGTGTTGCACAGATTATTTCCATGTTTTTTATGGTGACCTATGGTTCGCTGTGCCTGATTTCCTTTCTTAACCACTTTGCCGCCGATCCTTCTTACCGGCCAAAATTTAAATCCCGTTGGTATGTGTCGCTGTTCGGTGCCCTGAGTTGCTTTGCACTTATGTTTTTTATGAATGTGGCCTATGCGTTTTTGGCCATAGTCATGATTATCGTCCTGTTCGTATGGGTGGTGTATTACAATCAGGACAAAAGAAACCTGGCGGTCATATTTCAAGGAGTTATTTTTCAGCTGAGTCGGCAGATGCAGGTTTTTCTTCAAAAAACGGAAAAGGAACAATCGCAAAGCTGGCGACCTTCTACCATAGCCATTTCAGAAGATAGTTTCAAAAGGTTTTCCGCTTTCCAATTATTACGGTGGATAGCACACCGCTATGGTTTTGGCACCTACATTCATTATATAAAGGGCTACTTATCCAAAGAGACCAATCTGGAGGCTACCCGCTGTAAGAAGCAGTTGATAGCGATGGCAGACGTCAGTGGCAGCAATGTTTTTATCGATACCTTGGTCTCCCCGTCCTTTACCTCTACCGTTGCCCAGGTTATCCAGTTACCAGGTATTGCGGGCAAGGAAAATAACCTCCTGCTGTTCGAGTATCACAAAAATCATCCGGACAATCTTCTGGACATCGTGGATAATCTGGGACTTATTAAATCCGTTGCCTTTGACCTTATTATTCTGGCCAGTTCGGAAAGGGGATTTGGTCTAAAGAAACAAATCCATCTTTGGATTTCCCCTTATGACTTTCAAAATGCCAACCTTATGATCCTGCTTGCCTATATTTTATTGGGACATCCAGACTGGAAAGAGGCCACCATCAATATCCACGCCATTTTCCCCGAAGATTCTATCGATGAGGAGCGGGAACGACTTTTTCTTCTTATCCAAACAGGACAGCTACCCATTTCCCCAAAAAATATCGAGTTTATAGCCCAAAAATCGGCCATGAGCATTAAACATATCATCCATGAAAAATCGAAAGATGCCGACCTAACAATCGTCGGTTTCATTGAAAAGGCTGTGGAGCACTTGGGCACCAAGGCATTTGATGGTTATGAAGACATAGGGAACGTACTTTTCGTAAATGCCGCGGCATCCAAGGAGATTAAATAAAATTTTGAACAAACCCCTAAATTCCTAGGAACCGTTTGAGACCCTCATTGTTAGTAGTATGATCGATATTTCAAAATCAACTTCTAAGAGAAAGTTCAAATAAAAGACAATAAACTTGCCTAGCATCTCATATACATATTAACCCGGTGTGTATTTTGAAGGTTATATTACTTCCAAACTTACCGAAACGAGCCGTTTTTGATTCTTTCTTTGCAGTCCCGTAAAACGAACGTGGCTGTTGCAAAAGAGGTCTTTGAACAAGATATCGACGCAGGCAGGCTGTTTTTACAGAGTCTTTAAGGGAACCGGTCTTGGTTGGATTTGCCGGGCAATCAAGTCAACAGAACAAAGCAAGAAATAATGTTAAATAAAGGATTTTCCGACAGTACGGAATGAATTTTGATAGTGTTACTATTAAACCAACCTAATTGACCAAACTACCGCTAGGTGTAACAAGACGGAAATGAAGTTCATACGCCTGCCTTTTCTAAAGCTTAAAAATTTTCGGGGATCACTACTTCGTTTAGATGTTTTTTACAAAAATGTAGCTTCACAATGTTCCGTTCTCACACGTATCAGCTATTGTCAATCCCTTATTTATCGTACAAAGGAAGATTTGACCAAGTCAAAATGTGCCGTTCAAAAAAGGAAACTGAAAAGGCTGTTGAAGGCGGCCAAAACAGAGTTGCGGAAACTCAGTAGCAATACAAAGTGTGTACCCTAAAACGAAGGCTTTTTGACAAATCCTTGAAATTGCAATTGGTCGCCAATGATATCTTTCAGGCCAATAAGCCCGATGGTGCCTACAGCCTTGGCAATACCTTCATCCTGTTCGACCGGATCAATAATACCAGGTATTTTAGATTTGTAGCTACCTATAATTTTGGGAAGTTGAAGAAGACCAACTATCAGCGCAAATCTTCCGGGGAGGTGGAAAATTAAAGGTTTTCGGTTATGTTGGTAAAAAGATATTGAATTTGTTCAAAGTTTTACAGCCGTAATAGACCGTCCTCTAAAACAGAGGTCTTATAAAACATCAGCTTTGCTGGCTATATCGTACTCTTAATCGGCCATTTTATGAGACTACTCCGTTCGCAAACTTTTTACGGGCTTGGCGTTTGCCGCCTTGATTGCCTGAAAACCTATTGTTATCAATGAAATCATGATGGTCAAAACACCTGCAGTGACAAAAACAGTCCAGCCTATATCGATTCTATATACAAATTGTGATAGCCAATCCCTCATAAGATACCAGGCTACTGGAGTGGCTATCAATATTGATAACAATACAAGTTTTATAAAATCCAATGAAAGTAATTTTAACACTCCGAACGATGAAGATCCCAAAACTTTGCGAATGCCGATTTCTTTTATCCTCATTTCAGTATTGAAAGCGGCAAGTCCGAAAAGACCAAGACATGAAATAAAAATGGCCATATAAGCAAAATAACGGGCGAGGCTAAGGATACGCTGTTCTGAAAGATATTGTGCTTCAATGGTTTTATCCATAAAAGAGAAATTAAAGTTATATCCCGGGTTATATTCATTGTAGATTTTTTTGATGCCTTCGATAGTTTCCCGCTCTGCTCCCGGTTTTATTTTTATCATGGCCCTTTCCAGGTTATGAGGTGTATACCTGAACACAATGGGAGCAATGGCCTGCATTACCGAAGCGGTATGAAAGTCCTTCATTACGCCCAAGATGGTTTTGTCCTCCCCCTAAAGCTTTACCTTAGTACCGATTGGATTTTTTAGACCCATTAAGCTTACGGCTTCCTCGTTCAACAACAAATAGGATTCGGGAGAACCTAGGTCTTTGGAAAAATCATGTCCTTTATCCATTTCTATATTTAAAGTGCCGATAAGTTTTTCATCGATTCCCCTTACTATAAAATCAGTATTAGCTTCTTCATTTTTACCGGGCCAGTCCATACCGTAAGTCGAGGAACCACCATCTTCACGGACAAGCGTTTCGCTTATACCACTGGCACTTACCACGCCATCTATATTTTCCAATTGACGAAAGAGTACTTCCGGGTCTTTAAAAGCCTTGCCTTCCAAGTCTAACTGAATTAAATTCTCCTTTTGATACCCCAAGGGCTTCGTAAATGCATAGTCGATTTGCTTGCCAATGACCAAGACGGATATAATCAATACCAAAGACGCCATAAACTGAAATACTACCAAGCCTTTTCTAACGAACAATTCTCCCCATTTGCTTTGAAACTTGCCTTTTAAAGTTGCCAATGGACTGAACCCGGAAAGATAAAATGCAGGATAACTGCCCGATAATAGTCCTGTTAAAAGTGCAGCAAGGAAAACTATCAATATATCATCGAAAGTGAAATTGTAACCAAGTGCTTTTCCCGTGATGAAGTTGAAGACCGGAATCAATATAATTACCAAAATCATGGCAATGATCAATGAAAGAAAAGTTAGGAACAGGGACTCTGTCAAAAATTGAACGATTAGATTCTTTTTGGTTCCACCAACGGCTTTTTTGATTCCTATTTCCTTAAACCTTCTCGATACACGGGCGGTGGACAGATTCATAAAATTGATGCAGGCTATCAGTAGCACTAATATTGCAACGAACACAAATAGTTTCACATAGGTAATTCTTCCTCCATTTTGTATACCGTTTTCATAATTACCCTTTAAGTAGGCATCCGAAAATTTTCTGGTAAAAAGGCTAAAGGAGGTCGACTCATCATACCTGGCAATAAATCTTTCAATTTTTTTATCAAATGCAGCAATATCAATATTGGGCTTGAGCCTTACATAGGTATTGGGACCAGTATTGCTCCATACTTGACCATTGGTCCAGATATCTTCCAACAGTTTTTGTTTGGTACCTACGTAATCAAACTTTAATGTGGAATTTTTCGGCACATCCTGAAATACACCCGTTACTTTGGCCAACGACTTTTGGCCAAAAATATCATATTCTACCTGTTGATCAATGGCCTTTTCTATAGACCCGAATAGTCTTATTGCAAAACTTTCGGAGATTACTATGGCGTTCTTGTCCAAAAGTGCTTGAGAAGATGACCCGAAAATCAATGGAAAAGTAAATACCTCAAAAAAAGTCGTCTCGGCGAACAATCCTTCCGCTTTGAATAGGTTCTCATCGCTTTTAAATGTAACCCCCATGCCTTCTTTTCCCAAGTTCATGACGAAAATGGCTTTTTCGACTTCAGGCAGATCTTTCTCCATAGCATCGGCAAGTGGTCCCTGGGTACCATCGTGAATCCTGATTTCGCCATTTTCAACGCTTCTTTCCATAATCTGGTAAAGACGTTCATCATCGGTATGAAATTTATCGACCATGAGTTCATCCGATACCCAAAAATAGATTAAGAAGGCACTCGCCAAACCTGTGGATAACCCCAAAATGTTCAACAACGAAAACAAGGGGTTTCTTTTGAGATTCCTCCAAGCGATTTTCAGGTGGTTTTTAAGCATGATTTATGTGTTTGAAAATATCTGACTTCCATAGGTACTTGAAATAGAATGCAGGCACTCAAGTATGTAAAATTTCTTTCTATAATTATGCCATTTTTATAATTATATTAAAATCAATTGGTTACAATTGATATTTCAAAATTTCATCGATTTGATGTCCAATAAATTTACATGAAGTGTCCATTAATTGTACACTCAATTTTCACTTTTATCAGATATAGGTTTTAGCTCATCATTTGATCTGATAAAAAAATAGTCTCCTAAAACAAATGCTTTATGGAACCTTTCACCCTATTGACATTTTTCGGCTGTTTATAGCGACTTGGGCGGCCTATTACTCCAAATGCATCAATTCTACGCATATTACATCATCTGTGACATATATTTTTGTCAGTACCCCGAGCACAAATTTTATCTTGCTTAAAAAAATCAACTATGAGAAATAGTTATCTGCCTCTCGCCATTTTAGTACTGTTTTCTTGCAGCAAAGCAAAGGAAGTTGAAATAATTAGGACATCGGAACCCGATCCACAAGAACCCGAGCCAACAGAAATCGTTAGCACGGACAATGGGGTGCTAAGAGGGTTGACATCGGTAGAACTCGTCGCCGATATGGGTAGCGGTTGGAATTTGGGAAACACTTTGGATGTAGAGGATGAAGATGAAACCCTATGGGGAAATCCTTTGACCACAAAGGAAATGATAGACGCCGTCAATGATAGGGGGTTCAAAACGATTAGAGTACCTGTTACATGGAGGTTTCATATGGGAGATGCCCCTAATTATACGATAGAAAAAGAATGGTTGGAAAGAGTACAGGAGATTGTTGAATACGCGCGTGGTAACGATATGTATGTCATCATAAATATACATCATGATGACCCATGGATAATACCCACATATGAAAAGGCCGATGAAGTGAAGGATAGACTAGCTAAGGTATGGACCCAAATAGCAAATCATTTTAAAGAATATAGCGATTATTTGGTTTTTGAAACTTTAAACGAGCCTAGATATGAAAATTCCCCAGAGGAATGGACAGGTGGAACCGCTGAAGGTAGGGATGTAGTAAATCAGTACCATAAGGCCTGTGTAGATGCCATACGGGCAACAGGAGGCAATAATGCCATGCGGCATTTAATGGTTTCAACCTATGCCGCAAGTACCGGCCCAACGGTTTTGGACGCGTTGGTAATTCCAAATGACGATCCGAACATCATTATATCTCTTCATAGCTATTTTCCATTTGAATTTTGTCTTGGAGGTACAGATACCACATGGGGAACGGATGCGGACAAAAACGCATTGGAATTTGAATTTGACAAAATAGTCAACAAGTTTGTTGCTAACGGGCGTGCCGTCATCATGGGAGAATGGAGTTCCGGAAATCAAAACAATACCGCCGATCGCTTGGCTCATGCCGATTTTTATTCGAAAGAATGTGCCAAAAGGGGATTAATGCCCATTTGGTGGGATGTTGGCTATTATGGCGACAATGCTTCAGGTCTTATGGACAGGAATACACTGGAATGGCCTTATGGCGAAATAGCCGATGCGGTCATCAACTCAAGAAATTAAATGCAGAAGCGAATGGTACACTTAAAATTGATCAGGTCCTATATAGCCTACTATATCGGATAATAACCATTCATAAACCTAAACCAATTATACCTTAAACCAGCATCAAATGAAATTAAAAAGAATCAAAAACATGGTAATTTTCAGTTTGGCAATTCCTGTTTTTTTAGCTTGTGAAGAAGATACTATTACCGCAACATTGGTAGAGGGCCCAGCTCCCGAGAGTATAGAAAATACGGTTTCCGTTGCTGAAGATAACAGTGGTGTTGTTACGGTGACCCCTACCGCTACCGGTGCCTATTCTTTTGATGTTTCTTTTATTGAAGTACAAAAAGATACGGTAATAGGAATAGGTGGTACAGCTACCAATGCCTATACCCAAGAAGGGGATTATAGTGTAAGGATCGTTGCCAAAGCTCCCAATGAAAAAACTACGGAGCAAACGTTTAATTTTACAGTGCTACTTACGGCCATAGTCAATTTTGAAAGTGGTTTGGAGGTTTCCGAAACCTCACGGGAAGTAAGGCTTGCCCCGGCTGCGGATAATGCTACCTCTTTCGATATAGATTTTGGTGACGGTACCAATGAAACTATAACTGCCGGGGACGACATAAGATATACCTATGCCGAAGGGGGCGATTATGAGATTATCATTACGGCAAACAATGCAGCGACCGGACAAACTACCGAAACTAGCAATATGGTCTCTTTTGCAACGGGTTCCCTTCCACTGCTATTATCCTTTGATGATCCATTGACCGATTATAGTTTAAATCCTTTTGGTGGGGTTTCTACGGAAATTGTCTTAAATTCCTTTCTTTCCGGTACCAATACGGAAGAAACCAATGTGGCCGCCATCACAAATTCCGGGGCTTCTTTTGAGGGATTTACGTATGACCTGCCTACCGCCATAGATTTCAGTGGTGCGAATAAAATTATTTCGGTAAAAGTATATTATGACGGTACTACCGCAATTCCCTTGGCATTACAATTTGTATCGGGTGTTACTGGGGAAAGAGGTGTAGAAGTCAACGCCACGCATTCAGGAAGCGGCTGGGAAACCCTTGAATTTGATTTTACAAATGCTACTAAGGTATTTTTACCAGACGACCCTGAAAATTTTGAACCTATTACGGCAATTGGTCAGTATCAGGAATTGGTGCTGTTCATAGATGGTCCAGGTACTACTGCGGGCACTTTTCTTTTAGATGATTTTATGCAGACCGAAGGAAGTACACCACCACCATCGGGACCTGTGTTCGAGGTCAATTTTGAAGATAATGTTCTTGATGGGGCATTTGATTTTGGAGCGCCTATTCAAATCGTGGACAATCCGGTATCCATGGGTATCAATACCTCTTCAAAGGTATTGGAAATCGTTAGGGGAACCGATCCTTTCCAAGGTGCGGGGTTCTCCCTTCCCAATCTTGACCTGACCACTCCTGAAAAAATCGTAACCATAAAACTTTATTCGGAGACGGCAGTGCCCTTATCAGTAGACCTTAAAAACGGTCTAGACGGTGCAAGATCGGCAAATGTAGCGGCAAACCACACCGGTTCGGGATGGGAGGAGCTCACATTCGATTTTGCGAATGCGACCAAAGCCTTTGAGCCGGACGATCCTGAAAACTTTGAGCCACTCCCGGCAGAGGAAGTAGGGGTTTATACGCAAATAGTGTTCATAGTGGACGGAGAGGCCACCTCTGGTGGCGGTACTTTCTATATGGACGATATTGTTAAGTTTTGATAGCATCTAAAAGCGTAATACTTAGAAAGCATTCCTTTGCCTGATTTCAAAACGGTCTCTAAAATTATAATCAAAGTTGAGTTAGTTAGTTTACATTTCAAGCGTTAGGAAAAGCCGATAAATTTTCATTTATCGGCTTTCTTATGTCCAAGACCGGAACCTTCCTAGCTTATGTCAACACCTATGATGCTAGGGTTGAATTGTTTTTAAACGTATTTGACTAGGGTGCCCACACGGATAAATGGATATTAGAATAATAGCGAGCCGTTATTGTATTATAAACTGGCATTGGGCAATACCACTTCCTTAAGCTCAAAGCATTCCATCCCGCTATTTGAGGGGCCAAACTATTTTGAGGGTTTATAGCCTTCCGAAGAAACCCCTCCGCCTTCGGCACCTATGCATTCCTCTCGCTCCTTTGGTCGCTCGTCGGATGCAAGTGAAATAAGGGGAGGACCTATCTAACGGGCTCTTCAACTATTAAAGCCTATGTATTTATCTACTGACCTCTAAAAATAGGTTTACCGGATAATCTTGCAAACCGATTTTTTTATATGAACGTTTAACTAAACCCGTTGTATATGATTTAAGCAGCGTTTATTGTTTAAACACGCGTACCCAATCAATTTGCATGGACGCTTCGTCCGCAAAGTCGGCAGAATCCGCATCCGGAGGGAAAAATAATCCGCCAACTGCACAATTGAGAACAATATTATGTTTTTTATTGAATAGCTCGGCAATATAGTTATCGGCATTGGCCTCATATCTTTTCAACAGTTCCCCGTCAAAATATATTTCAAGACTATCCGCTCTCCAGATGAGTTCGTAGGTATGGAAATCGGCCGTTATATCAACATCAAGTTCATATTCGGTAATGGTGGTTTCATCGTTTTTGGTAAGTGGAACACCGAGAGCCGTGCCATAGAATATATTGGATGAGAACTTCATAGGTTCGTTGCCCCTGGCTTCGATAATATCGATTTCGCCATTTGTTGGCCAATCGTCACCTACGGTCCAAAATGCTGGCCACATTCCATTTCCGCTAGGCATTTTTATATGTGCCATTATACGATAAGCATGCTCTCCTTCTTCCGATGATGGGCCAAATTGTGTATTGGTCTCCAATCGGCCGGAAACATATTCAAAATCTTTTTGCGTAGCGTCAAACGGATCTGTATCCCCTATTATTGCCTCCCTTTTAACGTTAATGCTAAGGATACCATTAGCTACTGCCAATTGCTCTGGCCTATAATATTGTATTTCTTCATTATAGGCGCCACTTTGCCAAACACTCCATTCGGATAGACTTACTTCATCAAAATTTTCTTCAAAAATCATCACCCAATCAGTCCCTGGTTCAGAATCTGGATCCGGGTCCGGTTCCGGATTCACAGGGACATCCGAAACCGGCTCTTCAACTCTTACAATCTTTGTTTCAGGGGATGAACAGGACAATAGGAGCAATGCCAAAATAAATATTCTCATAGCTATTATTTTTTTTCGAATTAAAAAATTATTCGGTCCAACAAAATTACATGGAAGCCAAATCATTAAGGCACACGTATGAAGCATCTCGTATAAATTTGATGCATTCAGCCCTAAAACCCCTTAAAAGTTTAGGGCTTTGGGATGTACTTTATAAATTGAAGGAAGTCCTTGCTTTTTGCGGAGATAATATAGGGTTGCCCCTTTACCTTGATCACTCCCAAATCTTTCACATCACCGTTGGTAAAAAAACCGCTTTCATAACTGGGTACGCCAGCAAAAGTACCATTGCCATTTCCTTTTAAAAATAGTCCTTGTCCCCCATCCGCTCTAGGAGTTTCAACCTCGGAAGCGTATAAATTCCCGGCTATAATAACGTCTAGCGACCCGTCATTGTTAAAATCCCCCGGAATAATTTGGTTTATGGGAGCAAATTGGGCTTCATTGGGCAATTGATGTATGCTAAACTTGCCATTTTTATTTTCCAAATACACACTTGCAAAAGATTTCACCTGATAATGAAGCCCTTTTGCAAGTTTTTCCTCGTCGTAAACATCCGTTAAGGTAGCTGTTGAAAATTCATTGTAACTCTCAAATTTTTTCTTGATGGATGGTATCTGTTGTGAAGAGCATTCTCTTCCGCGAACCGGGTATTTTTCACCTTCATTATGATAACTGAGGACAATATCGTTTTGTCTATTACCGTCAAAATCATTGAAATAGATATCAAAGGTTTCATCTTCTTTGGCCTTGTATTTGTAATTTAAACCCAAATTACCCGCCATGATATCCAAATCACCGTCACCATCAAAATCCCCAGGTGCAAGACTAAACCACCAGCCTACGGTATCTTCCAGACCCAGTGCTGTGGTTGTTTCCTGGAACTTGCCGTTTATATTCTTGAAAACACGTATGGACATCCATTCCCCGGTAACGAATAAATCTGTCCATCCATCTTCGTCATAATCCATCCAAATAGCACTTGTGACCAGGCCCATTTTTCTAAAATTAGGGGCTACAGTTGCTGTGATGTCCCTGAATTTAGCATTTTCGATGGTACTTACATTTTCTAGGATATAACTATCTGCCGGACTTGGATAATTGCCCGGTACAAGCCTTCCACCGACAAAAAGGTCAAGATCGCCATCCTTGTCAAAATCGTTGGCGTACACCCTACTTCCACTAGTAATCATTCGTGGAAGGGCGGAAAGGCTTTTGGTAAAATTACCTTTACCGTCATTTTCATAAAGCCTATCCTGTAGCATGGCAGAGGAACGCTTAAATTCATTCCCTCCACTCACAATATACAGGTCATTGTCCCCATCATTGTCGGCATCGAATATAAGCGAACCAATATCTTCATACATTCTATCATCCAATAGAATTTTAGTTTTTTGTTGCGTAAAACCGCCTTCTTTATTCTGGAAATACATACCCCCGGGATATTTGGAAGCTGCACCCACATAAAAATCGTCCAGACCGTCTCCATTTAGGTCGCTCACGGCCAATCCCGGGCCAAATTGGGATGTTTTATGGGGCAACAAGATTTCATTTTTAAAATCATCGAATATATTTTCCTTATGCTTGTAAGTCGCCAAAGTGTCCGGTAGAAAACTATTGAAAAGCCTTTCCTCAGGGGTATTCTCAACTACGCCTTCTTGGCTGGAACCATCATATTCAATGGTCAAAATTTGATTGGTCTTTAGATTCTTGAGCTGCTTGGTTTTTCCATTGGGCCAGGTTACCGTCAGTTCTGAAATACCATCTATTTCACCGGTTCCAAAATGCAGTTGGGGCGCCACCGATGATTGAAAACCACGGCTTAGGGTCAACTCTTGAACTTGTGTTATTTCGCCTGATTTTAGGCTGACTTTACTCCCCAGACCAAAACTGTTTTTAGGGTATCCTTTTAAACGAACGGTAATATGATTGGTATTTAAAGCACTGGTATTTTCAAAAATAGATACTTCTTCATCGATATTGTTGGTTACTATTTCCAAATCGCCATCATTATCCAAATCCACGTAGACGGCTCCATTGGAGAAGCCCTCATGTGTTATTCCCCAATAATCATTAGCGCGTTCAAAAGTAAAATCTCCTTTGTTCTTAAAAATATAGTTATCAATTTTTTCCGAGGGAATGCGCATACTTTTTACCAGTAAACTATCCTTATCCTTTTTTTCTCCTTTTAGTCGGGCAAAATAATCCTTGTTATTGATTTCCCTACGTGTACCATTGGAGATGAAGATATCTTTTAACCCGTCATTGTCAAAATCGGCAAATAAGGGAGCCCAACTCCAGTCCGTAGAAGAAATACCGGCCAATCTAGAAATATCGCTGAACTTGGGATTGCCCCCATAGCTTATTCCTGAATTCACCTGTAACGTATTTTGCATGAACTGATACTGGAAGCCGACTTTTTCCATGTTGGAAAAAATTGTTGGGTTCATGCTAGCCATATTGGCTTTGGAACGACGGTTGGAGGCCGCATCCATATCCATTTGAAGGATATCCATAAAACCATCGTTATTAAAATCGGCGATATCCACACCCATCCCGTAGAAAGAAGTATGCTCCGTAGTTTCTTTGATCGCGTTTCTAAAGGTTCCGTCCTGGTTGTTCAAATACATACAATCCGGGGAACCAAAATCATTTGAGATATACATATCCGGCCAGCCATCTTCGTTCAGGTCGCTTACCGTTACGCTTAAGGCCAAGCCATATAACTTTACCTTTGCGGCTTCGGTTACTTTTGTAAACGTATCCCCATCGTTTCTATACAAATTATCGGTTTCAACATCGGTAACGCGATCCATTCGCATTTTATAGTTCATGCTATTGTATTGGAAGGGCGTTATGGGATAGTTAGCTACATAGACGTCTAGATCACCATCTAGATCATAGTCAAAAAAAGAAGCGTCAACACTATTCCCTATATCATTAAGGCCGTAGGCCTTTGCTTTTTCAGTAAACGTCAGATCTCCGTTATTGATGTATAGTTGGTTCTCCTTTATGCCCGATTGTCCCGCCACAAGGCAATAAATGTCTAAATATCCATCATTGTTCACATCTGCAATAGTGGTTCCGGTATACCATCGTTTATCCCCGGAAATTCCGGCAGAAGCCGTAATGTCTTCAAAACTAAGATTGCCTTTGTTCAGGTACAGTTTGTTGTCTACCATATTACCGGTAAAAAACAAATCGATAAGCCCGTCATTATTAAAATCTCCCGAGGCTATGCCGCCTCCCATGTATAGATAGGGGTAGGTAAAATAATTTAGGGTATCATTCTCCTGTAGTATGTTGGAAAACTTTACTCCTGTATTTTCAGCTGTTAATTTATTGAATATTTTATTGGGAACAACAACTTTTTCTTTGGCTTTTGGCAATTCTTTATCGGTACAAGACCACAAAAGTAGTGTTCCCAGGATAACGATCACATATTTTGACATTTCTATTTTTTATAGCTACCGTAAAGTTAAGAATTGACGGACAATGAGGTGTACAACAACAGGGAACAGGAAAAATCTTCTTCCCTCCTATTCTGTTACCAATTACAGGATAATCAATATCCGGGATTTTGATCTTCCGGGCCGATCATATCATTGGCATCGATTTCAACCTGCGGTATGGGCATCAAACGATGCACATCTGGATTATAGCCCCTACTGTTGCCATCGTCATCAACCGCAAGTTCTTGGACATCCAAGCCCCATCTTACCAAATCATCATATCTATGCTGTTCGCCGCACAACTCAACCATTCGTTCATGAACAATGGCGTTGAACACTCCTTCCGGTGTAGCTACGGGATACCCACGATCATCCATTTCCTGTGTACCATAAAGGGGTAGTTCTGCCCGTTCCCTAATTTGATTTAAGAAGGCTATGGCCGCTGGATCGTTGTTTAAGCGATGTTCTACTTCGGCCTGCATTAAAATGACATCCGCATAGCGTAAAAAACGCACATTGGTACTTCCGTTTTGCGTTACGGTTTCGTTCTCGTACAATTGGGAGAATTTGTACCATGTTGCATCTCTTAACGTATGGATAAATGCATTATCGGGACCATAAGGGTCTCCGTCCAACAAAATAGCCGATTTAAATCTGGGATCGTCTTCTTCAAATTCATCTATCATTTTCTGTGAAGGTGTTGCATTTCCCCATCCTGCATATTCTTGGGCATGGAAAGTAACTTCTGAAACACCTATACCCGTTTGGGACCACAAATCGGATTCCTCGGCATCACCGGAAAAATTCACTTCGAACATAGATTCATCATTATGTTCCCCGGACTCATTAAAATTATCATTGTAGTCCTCTAAAGGAAGTAGGCTATAATCCGTAATTAGACCAAGTGCCTCTTTGGCATCTTGGTAACGCTCCCTAAAGAGGTATACTTTACCTAACATTCCCAAAGCAGCCCCTTGTGTAGCCCTTCCTTGCTCAGTAGAGCTTTTGGCATATAATAGTTCAGCTGCCTTTTCCAAATCGGATATAATAACTTCATATACCTCATCTTTGGTACTTCTGGGAAGACCTGCCGGCACTTCTTGAACTTCCAATAATAATGGGACTCCTGCATATCTTTTGACCAACAGAAAATAATAGAGCCCTCTAAGAAAGTGTGCCTGCCCCAATGCATCATCAATATCGGCATCACTAAAATCGGCTCCTTCACTATTCGCCCGCATTACGTCTTCATTGTCTATAACAAAGTTACATGCGCCAATACCATTATAGCAGTTGTTCCAATATGCAGAAGTCTGTAGAAGGGAAGGCGTAAGTTTAAATTGATACGAGGGAATAAAGTTGGGATCGGTAGAGGTAATCATTTCATCTGAAAATGAATCTGGCAAAATATAACCGTAGCGCTGATACAATCCTCCATTTTGTAGTTGCGCATACCCTGCATTTGCTGCGGCTTCAATTTGAGATAAACTTTCAAAAAAAGTGTCTTGGGACAGTTCATTCGTATTCTCGACCGATACTTCATCATTACAAGATATTGTTACCAGAAATACTCCCAGAACATATATCATCAATTTGTTTACTCCTTTTTTCATAAGTTTAAATCTTTTTAATTTCTTGATAATGAATTAATTAAAAAATTGAGAACGTATGTAACCGCTACGCTCTCGCATTAAAAATTTTAAACATTGCCTTTTGTGAAGTAATTTTTAAAATTTCTTAATGCTCGTTTCATATCTTTTTTTTAAAATTCTACTTGTAATCCTGCTAAAAATGTGGTGGGCTGCGGTGCCCTTCCCCTATCTACATTTAATCCTACGATCAGACCGGTAGCATTATAAAATGGCTCAATTTCCGGGTCAAGGCCCGAGTATTTCGTCAAGGTCACTAAATTTTGCGTTTGTACATAGAGCCTAACTTTACTAAGTATGCCTTTAAACACATCGTTCAAGGTGTTTTCAGAGAGTGAGTAGCCTATAGTAACGTTTCTTAACCTGGCGTAAGATGCATCTTCAATATATCTTGTAGATATTCTATTATTCGGATTATTACCTTCAAATCTAAACCTTGGAACATCGGTAATATCTCCCGGGTTTTGCCATCTTCTTAAAACTTCCGTCCCGTGGTTCACCACATTTTCCTGACCTTGTAAGAACCATGTATTGGCGTTCAAAGCGTCAACTCCTTGCACTCCGGTAATCAATGCACTGGCATCCCAACCTTTATAATTGGCACTTAGGTTGGCAGCATAGGTAAAGTCGGGATTTGGGTCTCCGATAACGACCCGGTCTTCATCAGTTATATCACCATCGCCGTTAATATCCCTATATCTAACGTCACCCGGTTGTACAATGTACGCCTGCCCTGAATCTGGATCAAGATTGTCCGCGCCTATATCATCAATGATAGCTTGTTCATCTGCATAAACACCGTCAAATTCAAATCCGAAAAAATGGAACAAGGGTTCGTTTGGGGCAATTCTCGTTAATTGTTCGGAAAAAGGTGGATTAAATCCCCCTTGTAGAATCTGATCTACCTTTCCAAGGGAAGTTACTTCACTTTCCGAGTTGGAAATATTGGCCCAAAGGCTCCATTTGAAATCACCTTCATAATCATTATATCCAAAAGTTAGTTCCACACCTTTTACCTCTACATCACCCACATTTCTAAACAGACTGACCCCTGTTATAGGGTCTCCCGGTACCCCTGCCGAAGGAGCTTGGGGTTCACCAACGATTAAACCATCGCTTCCGTTAATAAAATATTCTGCAGAGAACGTAAACTTATTGTCCCAAAGTCCAAGATCAAAACCATAATTTTGTTTGATGGATTCTTCCCAGGTAAGGTCAAAATTGTTACCTCCATTTATGGAAACCCCAGGGGTAAGTTCTCCGTCTATCACATAATTGAAACGTGGCGACAATGTGCCTTCAAAAACATTTACTGACGAATTTCTTGCAACCCTATTATTACCGGTAACACCGTAACTGGCCCTAAGCTTTAAATTATTGATAAAAGAGTCCTCTAAAAAAGATTCGTTTGACGCTACCCAACCCACTGAAGCCGCTGGAAACCAGCCAACTTGTCTGCCTGGCGCAAAAATGGAGGATTTATCCCTACGGATGGATGCTTGGATCAGATACTTGTTGTCAAAGTCATAATTTAGACGGCCTAGGTAGGAAATTAAATTATCGGTTACCGTAAAACTGGAAGCAATACCGTTATTAAGTTCAGGAATTTGAGACGAAAGTGTAGTTTGCAAAGATCCCCTGGAGATTTCATCTTTGGTATCCTGTCTTTCCGAAACCAAGGTAAGGTTAAAATTATGTTTTCCGAGAGAGGTATTGTAATTAAGGGTGTTCGTGAAAATTTTAGATACCCTATTTCGCCTTTGCTTAAAAATACTGGTAAATTCTTGATTGAACTGACCTGTAGTTTGGAAAGCTCTGGAAATATTATCCTGAAAATCGTAAAATAAATCTATCCCATACTGTGATCTAAAGGTTAGCCCTTTAAAAAGTTGAAATTCAGCATATAAACTACCGATTATACTGGTATTTCTGTTGAAATTATCATCTGTTTCCTGAACAAGTACCTGATTCCTAGAATTATTTACATCCTGTGAATCCGGACTGGTAAAGACCCCATTTTCGTCTCTCACGGGGAGATATGGTGAAGAGGCAATGATATTATAAAGCGGCTCACGACCACCATTTATTTGTGGGGCAATAGTTTCTGTAAAACCCAAAGCCATGGTCTCGCCCACTTTAAAGTTTTCAAAAATTTCAGCTTCGCTCGTAATGTTGAAAGTGTACCGTTGAAAATTGGTGTCTATATAAATACCATCTTGGTCAAAAGCGGACAGACCGAAACTAAACCTGCCTTTATCGGAACCACCTGATGCATTAAAGTCGTAATTGGTTATTGATGCCGAACGAAACAGTTCGTCTTGCCAATCCGTATCTATTCCATTACCATCAAAAGAGGGGTCATTTGCAATTCTACCTACTACCAGACCACCACCGTCAGACTGGGCGGAAATCTCTCTTATATACTGTATATACTGTTCCGTATTCAACAGGTCATATCTCTGGTTGGATTGTTGAAAACCCGTGTAGGTGTTGAATTTAAAAGACGTTTTGCCCGTAGTACCCCTATCCGTTGTTATAATAATTACACCATTGGACCCTCTTGAGCCATATATTGCGGTAGCGGCCGCATCTTTGAGCACATCTACCTTTGCAATGCTTGAAGGATTGATACTATTGATACTATTGGTGAAAACCCCATCTACAACATATAAAGGATCACCATCACCAAAGGTACCCAGACCTCTAATACGGATGGCCGTTCTACCCCCTGGAGAACCCGTATTGGTAACAACAACACCAGCGGCGCGACCTTGTAGCGTTTGCGCAATATCGGCGGCAGGAATTTCTCTTATGTCGTTACCATCCACCGAAGCGATAGAAGTTGTTAGCGTAGATTTTTTCTGTGTACCGTATCCTACCACCACCACCTCGTCCAGTAGATTGGTGTCCTCGGATAATGATACGTTTATTTGTGATCTGCCGTTTACCGGGATTTCCTGTGAAGCAAACCCAATATAGCTAAAGACAAGTACGGCATCATCGGCAACATTGTTGATCGTATATAGACCATCAAAATCCGATACTACACCATTTGTTGTTCCTTTGACAATAATACTAGCACCTGCCAATGGAAGACTACCGTCAGATACAACACCTGTAACAGTCTGTCCGCATACAACTGAGGCGCATAATAACCCTACCCATAAGAAGGCGGTTTTAATTTGTTTTAGATTCATCAATAGTTTTTTAAGTTAGTTTAAGCAAAGTTTGGTTGAAAGGATATCAATCGTCAAAAGTGACAATCAGGTAACCTTTGCGTAAAACACAAATTTAGAATGAGACCTATTTTTAGAAAGAGTACGGATGATGCAATTGTGGTAAATTCGTTGCGTTCGCCAACTTACCATCGCTAAAACTCAGCGGTGGACACCATAATTAACTAAACCATCATGGATTGAAAATCCATAGGTTTTAAAGTAGCAATGAAATTGCGAACGGTTATTGTGTTACCAAGTTACCTTCCTAAAGGGCAGGCAGGTTCGTTGTTTGGTCGGAACGCCAAAATAACTTAGTAATCAATAACTCAATAACCCTTGTGGGTAAAATGTTTATATAAACTGAAGTAGTTGCAATAAAATTGAAGGGTTTTAACCCTTAACTTGATCATAAAAGGTTAAACCTCAGGGCAAGCCCCGAACCCAATAATAGGAATCTACCCAAGGGTCGAGGTATTAAACCTAGATTCCGCCGAAAAGGCGGGATTAGTTCAACTTACAATTTTGAGTGTGTCTTGCGGACTTCTCAAAATCGAGTTTCACTAATAAAACTTAAACTTTGGTTTTTAGTAAGCTCTAGGAATCCAAAGTCTTTTTGGGCGAATGACCAAATTCTTTTTTAAAGCATTTGGAGAAATAAGAAGAAGAGGAAAAACCTACTTTAAAGGCAATTTCATTCACATTATAATTCTCTCTTGATACGATTAGTTTTTTTGCCTCTTCTAAACGAATTTTACGTATAAATTCATTTACGGACAAACCAGTTAGCGCCTTAATTTTTCTATATAACTGACTTCTACTAAGAAATAACTGGGAGGCAAGCATTTCGACACTTAGATCAGGTTCTTCAATTTTTTCATGGATGTAGTGCAGCGTCTTTTTTATGAATTCATTATCAATAGTAGTACTATTTTTAGAGGGATGAATTTCTCCCTTTTTGGAATACTTATCAAAAAGAATTTGCCTACTTGTTAGCAAACCGGCCAATGTTGCCTTTAAGACATCCATATTGAACGGCTTGTTCATATAGGCATCGGCTCCGGAATCAATACCCTTTATGCGGTCTTCTACCATGGCTCTTGCGGTAAGCATTAATAGCGGAATATGTGAAGTAGTAATATCTTTTTTGATTTGAACGCACATTTCCAATCCATCCATAATCGGCATTACCACATCCGTGATAATAAGATGGGGAGATTTTTCTTTTGCAATGTCGAAGCCTTCTTTGCCATTTGTAGCGGTAATTACGTTATAATATGGCAATAACTCGTCCCTTATGTAACTTAATAGTTCTGGATTGTCCTCTACAATAAGTACGGTATGCGTTTTTTCAAGGGACGCATCAAGATCGTTGATCGTATCCTTATGTAAACGGGTTTGTATTTTTTGCTCTTTGGAAATAGAACGCCTTTCCTTTTCTTCGTCAAAAATTTCATTTTCCAAAAAGTGTTCTTTCCCCATGGGTAAGGTAATCGTAAATTTAGTTCCTTTTTGAAGCTCGCTCTCCACGTCGATCAGACCATGGTGAAGTTCTACAAAACCTTTTACCATTTCTAGTCCAATGCCAGAGCTACCGTAATAATCTTTGTTTAATCTACTTACTTGATAAAAACGCTTGAATATTCTTTTGTATTCTTTTTGGTCTATCCCCGGCCCATTATCTTTAATGGATATCTGGAACGTATTCATTAGTTCCTTTTTCTTTGATACGGGATTCTCCATCAAAACCTCCTTTTCTTTCAATCGTACTTTAATCTCGCCTTGTTCCGGAGTTACCTTAAAGGCATTGGATAGAATGTTGAATATGATTTTTTCCAACATATTGAGATCCGCCCAGACCATCAGTTCTTTTTTGCTGGTTTTAAAGCTAAGGGAAATGTTACGGTATTTGGTTTCTTCCTGGAAAAATTCCAGTACCTCGCGTATATGGGCAACAGCATCAAACTGTTGTGCTTTTATAAAAATCTTGTTGGATTCCAATTTTCTAAAATCCATAAGCTCATTGATAAGCCGGGATAACCTTTGAGAGTTTTTATAGATGATATGATGTTTTTGCCTAACTAGTTCAGGTAGTTCCAACCCGGTCCTATTGATAATATCGCTAATAGGGTTCATTATTAAGGTAAGCGGTGTCCTAAATTCATGGGAAATATTCGTAAAGAACTGCAATTTTGTTTTATTGAGTCTTTCCTCCTGTATCCTTCTTTCCCGCTCTATCATAACCGTTTGTTTTTCCCTGATCCTATTTCTAATGATCCAGGTAGCCACAAATATTATGGAGAGGGCAGCTATAATATATAATAGGTAAGCGGTATTGGATTTCCACCAGGGAGGAAGAACGTTTATCTTTAAATCCAGGGTTTTTGTATTCCACACCCCATCATTATTAGCTGCTTTTAATTTAAAGACATACTCCCCGGAGGTCAAGTTAGTATAGGTTGCACTTCTAGTATTGCCCACATAGTTCCAATCCGTGTCAAAACCTTCAAGAATATAAGCGTATTGATTTCTTTCGGGACGCGTATAGGCCGTTCCCATATACTCAATGGAAAAAACGGACTGGTCGTAATCCAACTCAATGGAACTTGTTTTTGAAATCACCCTTTTTAAAATTTGATTTTCGTCATTGGCGATTACCGTTTTGTTGAACAGTTTAAAATTGGTAAAGTAGAGTTCAGGTGTATTTTCATTGAGCACAATGTTTTTTGGATCTATAAAATTTATTCCTGAAAAACTGCCAAAATAGAGCAAGCCGTTCATATCTTTTTCTATTGCCCCCTCATTAAAATAATCCGTCAGGAGACCATCGGCTTCGGTAAATCTAATACTACTTTTGTTCTTTCTATCTATTCTTGTAATACCTGATTTTCCCCCGATCCATATAGACCCGTAGTCATCCTCTATCATCGCATTAATAGAGGTTTCTTGGAGGCCAAAACGATCTTTACACAAGTAAAATGTATCATCTTCCCTATTATACATTTGCAGACCGGCGGACTTGGTGCCGGCCCAAATAGTGCCGTCCTTGGATTGGAACAAAGAGGATATTCTATGAATACTAGGATGATCATTAGCCTCGTTGGGCATCTTGTTACGCATTTCGGTAACCGTAAAGCCATTTTCTTTATCTATATAGTTTATTTTGAATAAACCACTACTGGTACCGGCCCATATATTATTTTCGGTATCCGTCATAATAGATAGTACATCGGATGTGATCAAACCAGAGGTAACAAAAGGATTAGCATCACATCTAACCACTTTTTCGGTTACCGGATCATAAAAATAAATTCCTTGTAAAAACGATGCGATCCAAATTCTACCAGCTGCATCTTCCGAAAAGCAACGTATTGAATTTGTGGCTAAAATTCCATTCGTGGTCTGTGTGCTAAAATTGATAAACGCTTTGGAGTCCTTTTTTAAAAGGTATAAACCGTTTTCCCAAGTGGCCAGCCATAGATTTTCATTGCTATCTATAAATATGCCCTGCAAATTCAGTTTTCCATTCAAACCGCTATAATCCGTATTTTCATTACTCTTAATATGATGGAACAGACCTGTTTTTGGATCGTAGATGTCCAATCCATCTTTTACGCTGATCCATAAGCGTCCTTTATTATCTTTTTCTATACCAGAAATGGAATATCCTTGAAGGGAGTTTTCATTGTTCGCTTCTGTTTCCAGCGATTTAAATTTGGCATAGTTTATATCAAAAACGGCGACTCCCTTATTGTAATAGCCTACCCATATTCTTTCTTGATGGTCCTGGTATAAAGACCAAATAGAACTGGATGCTATGCTTTTGGGATTTGACTCATTGTGTTGGTAGTTTTGAATAAGACTCCCGTCTTCCCGATCCATAACCAATAGCCCATCATTTTCTGTACCGGCCAATACATAATTGTCAACGGTCATCATTGAAAATACCTTTTTGTCGGTCCAAGGAAATATTTTAGTTTGTTTTATACCATCTATAGTGGAGACTTTTAATATTCCATTCTTATGGGTCCCTATCCACAGATTATCTGTATCGTCTAGTAGTAATGATTCAATAGCAATAGTATGATCTGGTATATCCTTTAAGGATATAGAATTCCTTTTAAAGCTATTTGACCCCTCTTCAAATTCAAAAAGACCAGAATTTGTGCCTGCTAAAACCTTTCCACTTTTATTTGTTACGAACGAGTTTATTAAAATGTTATTTATGTTTTCCGATGTAGAAGAAACTTTAGTGGCGGTGAAATTCTTCAAATCAATTTTTAATACGCCAATACCATAAGTGCTCACTAAAAGATTTCCAAAATTATCCTGAATGATATTTGTTGCACTGAAATGATCTGGAATAAATGTATCGCACTTAATGTCTATTTCTTGAAAACGATCTAAATTCTTATCATACAGGTTTAGACCGGAATCCGTCCCTACCCAAAGTCTTTTATCACTATCTATATAAATCTGATGAATTATATTGCCATTTATGGATGAGCTATCACTAAAATCATGTTCATATGGAACATAGTTTATACCATCAAACCTATAAATTCCAGAACCATAAGTGCCTATCCAAATGATACCGTGCTCCTCTTGTACAATACATGAAATAGCATCTTTTGATATTATCGCATCTATCCCAATAAAATTTAGTTCGTCAAATTTTGTCTGTGCGGTTAGACTCAAAAATGCACCAAGGAGAAAAGTTACTATGTAGCTGCTCTTTTTGACCATTGGTATTAGATTGTGATCGCTATATGATAGGATAGAGGCAATAAATATATAACAAATTAATACGTACCAGAATCAATAAAGATCTTAATTATTAAACTCTTTTTAATTTATTGACTTATTAAAAGTTGCTTTTTAGAAAGAAAGTCAAGACCCGGTTTTCCTTAGTCCCATAAAATGAACGGTTTTTGGGACTTTGAGCTTCTTTCCCCTATTTTTTGATTCCATTCGTTTCATCCGCCGTTTTATAGTACTGATTAATGTCATATACAAATTTTACAAATGTTGATACATTGCCGGTTGATACATTGCCGCATGGACCTATGTCTTTTGCCCCATTGCAGTGTATCGTCCAAAATGAGGGGAACAATTAATACATAATGGTAAAATGAAATGGGATATTACATTGATTTGAAAAGTATTGGTATCGATAAATATAAAGAAATCTTAAGGACTACACATATGATCCCGAGCTGGAAGGTTCTGGAAAATAATATTGATGAAAATCTCGATACTATTAAGAAATACAATATTGAGAACCTTGATGAATTATTGATAGCCCTTAAGGATAAAGACAGAATTCAGGAATTTTCAAAAAAAAGCGGACTTCCGGAGAATTATTTGACAGTTCTCAAAAGGGTGGTAAAAGGATATCGGCCAAAACCTAATAGAATAAAGGATTTTCCCTGTATTTCTGAAAATACTATATATGAACTTGAAAAATCAGGTATCAAAAATACATTGAGCCTATATGAAAAAGTGCTGACCGATAAGGCAAGGAAAGAACTTTCAGAAAAAATAGGCATTGGCGATAATGAAATAATGGTACTTACCAAATTGACCGATCTTTCCAGAATACGATGGGTGAACCATACGTTTGCCTATGTATTATTGGAATCCGGTTATGATACAGCTGAAAAAGTTGCTAAGGCCGATTACCTTGAATTATATGAGAAGATAAAAAAACTCAATAAAGAAAGGCAAATATACAATGCCCACATTGGTGCCAATGACATGAAAATGTGTATTGAAGCCGCCAAGGGCCTGGATATCGAAATAGAATATTAAAAGGATAATGAAATCAAAAATCAGATGGCTGCGGATTAGTTATTGGGTGGCCGCAATGGCAGATTTTGCCATTGCCATATCGGTATTGATTCCAGAAAGGGTTGGCCTGACCCAATTTGTTTACCCAATGGGACTTATGTCGGCAGTAGCAATATCTTGGGGTATTTTGCTGCTAATAGCTGATAGAAAACCTGTTGAACGAAGATGGATCCTCATTCCGACCATTATAGTTGTTACCTTATTAAGTAGTGTCAGAATGTATGCTGTTGTAACTGAAATGATCGAATTTAGCATCACATACCTGATTTTGGGCGTCTCGATACTATCATTATTGATATATAGTTATGCTAACTCAAAAAACATAGAAATCAGAACAAAATAAGTCCTGATTACAATTGGCAAAAAAAACTTGCTTAACGGTATTTATGCTAAGCGTTCCTACTAATTGTTGTGAAAAATGAAGGTTTTACGGGACTTATTATTCACCAATTGAGGAGCATAACACCCCCACTAGTGGGGGGAACATTGAAAAATAATCTCTCTTTTTCCGCTTAGTACTTTTAAAATAGCACGACAAACCCTGTAAAAAATTAATCTACAGGATTTTTATTTTTTTGTATTCAAATGGATGTAAGTAATATATCTTAGTGGTTATTTATTCACTTAATTATACGGCTTGTTTTACAAAAGAGACCACTTCCTTACGTAAAACATCTTCTCTTTTCATTATTTTTAAGTGTCTTCGGTATTTCCCTTTACCTTCAAGATGACCGTTAAGATCTTCCATAAGGAATCCTTTAGAAAATTCGAGCGTTACGTGGTTCTTGTTTACAAACAATCCACTAAACATTTCAGCATTAAAAAAGAATACAATACCGCCATACATTATCTTTTCATCAGTTTTCTGGAAAGTATTAAAGATAATTTCACGTATTTCAACTAAGGAGTTATATTTCTCCCCATCTATCATCATGATTCCGTCTAAAAAGTTTTGAACCTCTTCATTTTTAGATTTTCTCATTTTTGTCTTTTTTAGATGATCTCTTTATCATTTTTGCCTCGAAGTTGCAAACTTCAAGGAGCGGGGGATAAGGCTGCCACTGAAAATAAAAGACAAATATTTAAGATAAGATTTTTCATATAGCACACAACTCATTTATATAGCTGTAAAATACATCTTTATACACCCAAATTGGAACAAAACCGATGAAATGGTAGCACTTTTATTTCAAATTTAATATTCATCTCGAGGTTTTTTGATTTTAAGATGTCCATACTATAAGGTTGGAAGTTGTATCATAATATACGGTCAGAGGGAACATTGAAAATAAATGCCCTTTTCACTTCATTCTTTTATTCTCTAAAAAGCAGTATAAAAATTTCAGTTTTATACGTTCGTATCTAAATTAAAAAGAATATTCCAAAATATGAATAGGATACTTTCCTGTAAGCAAATCATTACCTAACTTTAATTTAGAACTGGCCGAACGCTTAGCCGTACAGCTATCTTCATAAAGTAGCTAGTACAACTATTAAATCCTTAGAATGGGTATAACCCTTTTACAAAATGTATAGGACCGCCATTGTTTTTGCTATCCTACTTGCCCTTGGTACGTCCATGTCTCGCACATACGGTCAAGGGAAGTCATTGGATAGTCTGTATTATTGGTTCGATACTGTTATTGGCGAGGAAAATTCCGGACTTTTTGCCGCTGTTGCATATGTAGAAGAATATAAGGTTATCAATGAAAACCATAGGTTTTTTAACTCTCCCAATTTTAACATAGGATCCATATGGTATGATGGACAGCCCTACATTGGTATACAAATGAAATACGATCTGTACGGGGATGAAGTTTTGGTCAACCATAAAAATAACCCGGGAATACCCGCTTTAAAAATGATCAAAAGTAAAATTGACAGTTTTCGTATCGACAATCGAAAATTTGTTAAGGTCAAGAGCATAAAAACCAATAGCTACGCTACTTCCGGTTTTCATGAAATCCTTATGGACAACTCCAATTTTACACTTTTCAAAAAACATAAGAAAAAAGAAATTAAGCGATTGGACAGGAAGAGCGTGTATTACGAGTTTAAGGATGATAGTGAATATGCAATAGTACATAAAGGCACTTATTCTGTGATACGAAAGAAAAAAGACGTACTGACCGTCTTTCCACAGCTGAAGAGAGCCATTAGGCGCTTGTATAAAAACAATGTCCAAAACACGCTCTCAGACGACTTTATGCGTTCCATATTACATAACATCCGCCTTATTCAAAATAAATCTGATAATCCGGAAAGTGAATGAGAAGGCCATTGACCATACTTTTTTTGCTAGGTTTCTTTTGGTCTTTTTCGCAGGATAAAAACCCTTTGATTTCTTTATCTTTTGTAGAAGAAGCCCCGATTGCCGTTCTAAACAGCTTAGAGGAAATCACTGCATACAGATTTTTCTATGTAGAAGATTGGATAGAAAACAAAACCATATCGGGTACCTATGAGGATGTACCCATAAACATCGTTCTGGATGATATTTTCAAAAATTCCAACATACAATTTTACGTATCAAAAAATAACAGGGTGTACCTGACCCGTAATAATATTATTTACGATAAGCTCCCTTTAGGTTTTTTTGGCAAGATTGCAGATACGGTTAAGATAGCGGGGAGTGAACCGAAAAAACAAATCAATCCGGTTTTTTACAACGAGGAAAAGACGAGAGCGATAGCCGAGGTTAAAATCGTACGGATCGGCAAGGAAAACCAGAACAATTCCAAAGAAAGTTTTATGCTTTCAGGTTTTGCCATAAATGACAAAACAAAAGAACCCATACAGCATCTTTCCATAGTTGTAAAAGGAAAAAACAAGGGTACCGTCACTAAAGACGACGGGTTTTATGAAATAGAACTGCCATTTGGCCGTAATGTCATTACTACCCGATCAATGGGGATACGCGATACGGAAACAACGGTAATCCTATATAATAATGGAAGACTGGATTTTGAGTTACAGGAAAGTCTAGAGCAATTGGACGAAGTGGTGGTTAAGGGCGATGCTGCCAAAAATGTGGAGGAGGCAATTACGGGCACAACACAAATTGTTTCGGAAGAGACCAAGAATATCCCGTTGATTCTAGGTGAAAGGGATATTTTAAAAGTGGCCACTACCCTACCCGGTATTACTACAGCCGGTGAGGGTGCGGCCGGATTTAATGTAAGGGGCGGAAATACCGATCAGAATCTGATTCTTCTAGATGACGCGGTAATTTACAATCCCTCCCACTTCTTTGGCATTTTTCAGGCATTGAATCCATTTACGACCAAAGAAGCCACTATTTACAAAGGCAATATTCCCGCAAAATATGGCGGTAGACTTTCATCTGTCTTTGATATCGGCACAAAGGACGGCAATACCAAGACCTTTGCCGGAGAAGCTTCTATAGGGCCTGTAACGAGCAACATAGCCTTAGAGATACCTGTGGTCAAAGAAAGATCATCGTTAGTGGTAGGCGGAAGAGGTACTTATTCCGGTTGGATCTTACGGTCTTTGGATGATGAATCCTTAAGTAACAGTGAGGCGTCCTTCTACGATGTAATCGCAAAATACAACCATAATATCGATGAAAATAACGATATCAGGGCAACTGCCTATTTCAGCAGAGATGCTTTCAGTATTACTTCAGATTCCCTTTTTGGCTATAGCAATAGGCTGCTGTCCTTAAAATGGGACCATAAGTTCAATGAAAAAAACAAGGGGGAACTTATCCTTTCCAATAGCGAATATGCTTTCGACATAGATTTTGATGGGAATTCTACGGACGACTTTGCATTGGGCTATACCATTAATGAGACCGAGCTAAAATTAAACCTGAAGTATTTGTACAACGATGCACATACCTTCGACTATGGGATTTCCTCAAAATTATATGCCGTTGATCCGGGAAATATCAACCCCATCGGCCCTGAATCTACTATTGAACCATTGAATATTCCCAGGGAAAGGGGTTTGGAGTCGGCTGTATTCATTTCCGATAATTTTAAAGTAAGTGACCAGTTCCTCATCGATGCCGGGATTCGATTTTCGATATTTTCAGCCTTGGGGGAATCGTCGCAAAGAATATACGAAGCAGATATGCCCCGGAGTGAAGGCACATTGATCGAAACACGGCAATTTGACCGAAACGAATTCATCAAGACCTATGGCGGACCGGAGTTTCGATTGTCCGCCCGATATTTTCTTCGGCCCGATTTCTCCATAAAGGCCAGTTTCAACAATACGTTGCAATATATCCATACCTTATCCAATACTACTACGGTATCTCCCATTGATACTTGGAAATTGTCGGATTCCAATATTGAACCTGCACGCGCCAATCAATTTTCCCTAGGATTATATCGAAATTTATCGGAAAACATGTATGAATTAAGTCTGGAAGCTTACTACAAAAGATCCAATAATGTATTGGATTTTAAGGTAGGTGCACAGCTATTATTGAACGAAACTATAGAAACCGAAGTATTACAGGGTGAGGGTAAGGCCTATGGGATTGAATTTCTATTGCGAAAGAACAGAGGAAAACTTAATGGTTGGTTGGGCTATTCCTACTCCCGTTCTTTCCTAAGGTTCGATAGTGCTTTTAGTGAAGAACGAATAAACAATGGCGATTTTTTTCCTGCAAATTTTGATAAGCCGCACGATATTAGTTTAGTAGCCAACTATAAGTTGACCAAACGTTTTAGCCTATCCACCAATTTTGCCTATCAAACGGGTAGACCGGTTACCTTTCCGGTAGGCTCTTTTAATTTTAATAACTCGGAATTTGTACTTTTCAGTAACCGAAATGAATTTAGGATTCCGGATTATTACCGTTTGGATATTGGTTTTAATATAGAGGGCAACCACAAGATTAAAAAATTCGCACATAGTTTTTGGACCATCTCCATCTATAATGTCCTAGGAAGAAATAATCCGTATTCCGTTTTCTTCCTTACCGAGGATGGCGAAGTAAAAGCGTTGCAAAGTTCCATTTTTGCTATCCCGATACCTTCGATCACCTATAATTTCAAATTTTGACCTATGGACGCTATCTATAATACCATACGAACCAAGAAAACATTTTATAGGCCGATGATTTTCATCTGCTTTATATTCAATGCCTGTGTAGAGACCTTTGAGCCGAGTACGGAAATATTTGAAAGTGCTTTGATCATTGAGGCTACCCTAACCAATGAAGAAAAATCACATACGATTTTATTGTCACGTACCTTTCGCTTGGAGGAAGACGGTCCGAACCCCGAGACCGATGCCGTTGTTAGGATCACCGATGACCAACAGAATGAATATATTTTTGAGGAAACCACTGCCGGGGCATATACAGCTACGCTACCCTTCAGCGCCGAACCCAACAGGAGTTACCTATTGTCCGTGATAACTTCCGATGGCAGGAGGTACAGTTCCGAGCCTACCACATTAACTCCAACTGCTGAAATCTTGGACCTATACGCATCACGGGAAATTAACGATCGGAACGAAGAGGGGATGGCCATATTTATAGACAATGTGGACCCCAGTGGCAACGCACGGTTTTTTCGTTATGAATATGAAGAAACATACAGGATTATTGCCCCTAGATGGGTTTCGGTAGACGCGGTGGTGGTGAGGGACCGTCCACGCCCATCTATTGTCATATTGGAACCAAAAAGTGAGGAACAAAGGGTCTGTTACAATACAGTTTTATCCAATACGATTATTTTAGGGGATACGGATAATTTCAGCCAAAATGGGCTCACCCGTTTTCCCGTTAGGTTTATCAGCAAGGATAATTACATTATTTCGCATCGATATAGCATTTTGGTACGGCAATTTGTACAATCCATGGAAGCTTACGCCTATTTTGAAACATTGAATGAATTTTCGTCCCAGGCCGAAAGCCTGTTTTCCCAGATACAACCGGGCTTTTTCAATGGCAACGTTTTTTCCGAAGAGAGTACCGAGGAAAAAGTCCTAGGGTTTTTTCAGGTATCTTCGGTAACGTCCCAGCGCTTATATTTTAATTATGTGGATTTTTTTCCCAACGAACCCCTACCTCCATATGAAAGTGATTGTAGCCAGGAGTTTACACCGCAATTACCACCCATTGCACCAGATGGCCCATCTCCTTTGGTCCAAGCTATAAATAGTCTTGGGCAAAAATATGTAGATGCCAATGGCGATACCGACAGGCCTTATATTTTGGTTACCAGATCCTGTGGGGATTGTACGGCCCTGGGAAGTAATGTAGTACCAGATTTTTGGATAGAATAATCAAATTATGAACAAGTATTCAACCATATCCATTTTCTTCTTTTTATTGTTTTGTGGCCAATGCTATGCCCAATCGGTATGGAGGGATTCCGACGATTCCGCTAGGTATCAAGACTTTCCCCATGAGAGTATATTTGTGCATAGCAATACCCGGTTATTATTTGTAGGGGAATATTTCTATTATAGCCTATATTGTCTCGACTCTAAATCCAAGCGACCCTCCAAAATAAGTAAAATTGCCTATGTAGAGGTCATAGGAGAAGAAGGGAACGTAGTTTTCAAACATAAATTAAGGCTAGAAGAGGGTCGTTCTTATGGGGATTTTTTCATGCCGACATCCGTATCGTCAGGTAACTATAAACTTATTGGATATACCCAATGGATGAAAAATTTAGGTACGGATTATTTTTTCCAATCGGATATCACCATTATCAATCCCTATCAAGGGAATCAAAACTCATTACTTGAAACCAACAAGGGGGAAGATACCTCAATACGTATTCCGAGAGCGAAAATGAAACCGGAAAAACGTGATGGGTTTAAAGATTATAATTACGGCAATCTTGAATTAAAAATAAGCCGTAAGAAATTCAAATCAAGGGATAAAGTCAGTTTTACAATAAAAAACAAATTCGATTTGCCTAGCGACAATTATTTTTCGATTTCGGTTCGAAAAATTGATACTATGCAGGCTCCCGTCAAACATACTTCAAGAACCTTTATACGGCATCATTTCAAAAAGTCAAAAAATAGCATTAAATCGCTCAACGATTCCATTTATTTGCCCGAATTGAGGGGTGAACTTATTAGCGGTAAAATCATAGACAGAAATACTTCCAAGCCAGAAAAAGATATTGATATATCCATTTCTGTACCTGGAAAAGAGTATCAATTGAAAATGGCCAATTCCAATGATAACGGCCTTTTTTATTTTAATATCGATCAATCCTATACTGTGGACAAGGCAATTGTTCAAGTTTTACATAAAAAGCCCGAATCATATGGACTATTGATAAAAAAACAAGAAAATATAGATTACTCTGGTTTTACATTTCATCAATTTAAATTATTGCCATCGATGAAAGATATGATCTTGGAGCGTAGCTTTCATAACCAAATTGAAAATGCGTTTTTCAGTGTTAAACCGGATACTGTTAAGACCATAAAAACGGACTTGCCTTTTTACCGCAATAATCCATTGGTATATGATCTGGACGACTACACCAGATTTTCAACACTTAAGGAGACCGTTGTAGAAATTATTAAGCATGTCTGGATTTCAAAGGACGAGTTGGGAAATTCTATTTTTCAGGTAAGGGGAAACCCTCCTTATTATGAATCCCCTTATCCGCCTTTGGTTTTAATCGATGGTATTTTGGTCCGTGATCAACATAATTTGATGGATTATAATGCCAAAAAGATTAAAAGAATCCTTTTAGGAAGGGATAGATATATCATGGGAAAGAAAATTCACCACGGGGTTATCGATATAGAAACCATACGTACGGATTACAATATAGCGGCAAATGGGATGTCTATTAAAGAAGTAGAATTATTTAGGCCGGTACCTAAAAAGAAGTATTTCCGGCAAGCGTATACGGATAGTACCTATGCAAAAACCGTCCGTATACCTGACTTTAGGTATCAATTACTTTGGTTACCCGATCTGAAATTGGAAGCGCGTAAAAAAGAGATTGTTTTTTACACTTCGGATGTAAAAGGAAACTTTGAAATTTACCTGGAAGGTTTTACCGCTTCCGGCGAACCTACTTCGATCAGGGAAGTTATTAGCGTTGAATAGTTTTGGGATTTGCATGTTGATATGGTCGCGTCATCGGCTTATCAATAAAAAATATGCATTAGAAATGATTTTTATTCTAGTCCAATATGAGGTAGAGGGTTTTCCAAAGGGATTGGATGTAGACCCGAGGGAATTACTTGATCAAGTCTTATCCGTTCTCTTTACCAAATGCCTGAAAAGTTAAGACCAGAATAGAAGGAAAAAAGAAAAGATAAAAATAGACCATACGAATATAGTAGATGGGGGAAATTACCCTTACAGATTCCCGCTACTTCAACAAATACAACAAATGTTTTAAAGTTTGCTTCAATCCTATTACTCATTGAATTGAGGTAAAATACCTTTAAACTCCTATACAGATAGAATGAAAGACATATTTAAAATAGTGCTATTTCCAGTCGTTTTGGTAATCGGTTTAAACAGTTGTAAGACCAAAAATGAAGCAAATACAAACGCAATTGATGAAAACAAAGTCTCGCTGAAAAGTGCCTATACCAATGACTTTCTAATTGGCGCTGCAATTAATGATAATCATATCAACCTTACGGATACCATTTCTACAAAACTTATTGAAAAGGAATTCAATACCATAACACCTGAAAATACAATGAAATGGATGTTCATTCATCCGGAAAAGAACTCCTATAATTTTAAAGCAGCGGATAAGTATGTCGCATTAGGGGAAAGAAATGAAATGCATATTGTGGGGCATACCTTAGTGTGGCATAGTCAATTGCCAAAGTGGGTCAATACGATAAAGGATAGCTCCGAAATGGCCCAAACCCTAAAAAAACATATAGATACCCTTGTTGGCCGATACAAAGGAAAAATACACACATGGGATGTTGTTAATGAAGCCCTAAATGAAGATGGAACGTTAAGAACGTCCATTTTTTTACAGACCATGGGCGAAGGTTATCTGGAGCTTGCCTTTAAACAGGCCGCCAAAGCCGACCCCGCAGCGCAGTTGGTATATAATGATTACAACTTATGGAAACCGGAAAAAAGGGCAGGTGTTGTCCGACTGGTGAAGAAACTACAGGCAAACGGCGCCAAAATTGACGGCGTAGGCATGCAAGGACATTGGAGTCTTTTAGGCCCCTCCATTGAAGATATTGAAAATAGTATTCTTGCCTATTCAGCACTTGGCGTTAAAGTAATGTTCACGGAGCTTGATGTAACTGCACTGCCAAATCCATGGGATTTGGACGGAGCCGCCGTTAACGAAAACTATGATGAATTTGAAGGGGACCCAAAGATGAACCCCTATCCAAACGGTTTGCCGGAATCTATAAAAGTAAAATTGGCAAAGCGATATGAAGATATTTTCAATCTATTCCTAAAACATCAAGATAAAATTGATAGAGTTACTTTTTGGGGCGTTGGTGATGGTCAGTCATGGTTAAACAATTGGCCCATAAATGGCCGAACAAACTATCCATTATTATTTGATAGGGCATATGAACCCAAAGATGCATACCATAGTGTTATGGACCTTAAAAAGTAAAACACCCTATTAAACATATACAACGTCCTACGCTTTTTGGACACTTCACAAAGACCTAAAAACAAGGCGTACCTTAGTTGATCATACGCGCCTTTTGTTTTTAAAATACTATTTTTAATTCTTGAAGCCCTTCCCATGTGAAGAAAGGACTTCGGTTATATTTATTTAAACACTACATGAGATTACAAAAAGTTAAATTAATAGCACTTTCACTAATTTGTCTGTCTTCCTGTAAAAACAAGAAGGAACAGGAAATTAGTTATGACCATACCAATGATTTAATTACGGAGACCAGTCCCTATTTATTACAACATGCACACAATCCTGTTGACTGGAACCCTTGGAGCAATGAGGTATTTGAAAATGCAAAAAAAGATAATAAACTGGTGTTGATCAGTATTGGCTATTCCTCATGTCATTGGTGCCATGTAATGGAAGAAGAAACGTTTACCGACGAAGAAACGGCAAAATTGATGAACGCGAATTTTATAAACGTAAAAGTGGATCGCGAGGAACGTCCTGATGTTGACAAAGTATATATGACAGCATTACAGTTAATGAAAGGTTCGGGCGGTTGGCCTCTAAACGTAATCACCTTGCCCAACGGAAAACCAATTTATGGGGGAACCTACCATACCAAGGAAGAATGGAAAAATGTATTGGAAAAAGTCAATGCCTTTTATAGAAAAGATGCCGTCCGGGCCAACGAATATGCGGATAAGATAGCGCAAGGAATTGAAGAAATAAGTTTGATGATCCCAAATAGTACAGAGGGGGAAATCTCAAAAGACAGCATCATATCATCGGTCAATGTATGGAAACCCAGCTGGGATTTAACCTATGGCGGGGACTTGGCAGAACAAAAATTTATGTTGCCGACCAATTTGAATTTTTTATTGGATTATGCAATACTTTATAAGGATCAAGAAACTAAAACTCATATAAAAAATACCTTGGACCATATTGCCCATAGTGGAACATATGATCAATTGGGAGGCGGATTTTTTAGATATAGCACGGTAAGGGATTGGAGTATTCCACATTTTGAAAAAATGCTGTATGATAATGCTCAGGCAATTTCGCTATATGCGAAGGCCTACAGGTATTTTAAAGATCCTAAATACAAGGAAATTGTATACGGTACCATAAGTTTTTTAGAAACTGAAATGAAAAATAACGCGGGTGGTTTTTATGCCGCCCTAGATGCCGATACGGAAGGAGAAGAAGGCAACTATTACACATGGACAAAAGAAAATATCAAAAAAATAATAGGTTCGGACTTCGAAATCTTTTCCGATTATTATGGGTTGGCCCCTGAGTCCAAATTGGAAGACGACAAATACATTTTGCAAAAAACTTCCTCTGATATAGCCTTTGGTGAGAAACACAATATATCCTTGGAAAAATTGGAACTCCTAAAAGATAAGTGGAAAAATAATCTATTGGACAACCGTAAAAATAGAGTACGACCCGCTACTGACGATAAGATCATCACTTCTTGGAATTCCCTTCTAATAAACGGATACATAGCATCCTATAAGGCTTTTGGCGAACAACGATTTTTGACGGCGGCAATAGATATCTTTAAATTCATAGAAGATAAAATTTTTGCGGAAGGTGTACTCATCCATTCGTACAAGAAAGGCGGAAGAAAGACTCCTGGTTTCCTGGAAGATTATGCCGGACTCATCAATGCATGCATCAACTTGTATACCGTTACACTTGATGAAAAATATTTGGCTTTTGCCATAAAACTGAACAACATTACCAAGGACCGCTTTGAGGATACGGACGGCACGTTTTTCAAGTATAAAGAAAATAGTGACCTAATCGCAAAAATTATTGCTACCCAAGATGGCGTAATGGACTCTCCCAATGCGCTCATGGCGGAAAACCTTTTGCTCCTTGGCCATATTATGTATGATAAAAACCTATTGGATAAATCTATGAAAATGGTAATGGCAATGCATCCCTTTGTTCAACAAAACCCCGAAAGTTTTGCTAAATGGAACATGCTTTCTATGCAGGGCACCAGCAATTATTATGAAGTTGCCGTAGTAGGTGAAAATACCGAAGTATTTATAAAAGCGTTGAACAAGGAATATATACCTAATGTTCTTATCGTAGGAACAACTGCACTCAGCGACCTTCCACTGTTTAAAGATCGTTTTGTGGACAACGAAACATATATTTATGTTTGCCAAAACAATAGTTGTATGCTTCCAACGAATTCCGTTAAAATGGCAATAGAAAAAATAATGGTCAAGTAAATACTTGCCCTTTAGTTAATAATTGCCGGAAGTATATATTCTTTTAAAATATCTCTCGGTTGATTGCCTTTCCTATTTCTAAAATTTCCTGACGTCATTACCACTACGGATTCCAATTCTGGAATTACAAAAATAAATTGACCTCCAGCTCCTCTTGCTTCAATAGATTTAATGGGTTTGCCATTGATTATGTAGGTGTCGTGCCACCACAGATAACCATATTCATTTTTATCTCTTACATCTTGTAATCGCATATGTTTTGTGAACGATTCTTCCACCCAATTTTTTGAAATAATTTGTTTTCCATTCCACGTACCGTTATTGAGGTAAAGTTGCCCAAATTTAAGCAGATCTCTAGGCGTTAAAAGCATGCCACCTCCGAAATATGGTATGATCTGATTATCATCTGTTTGATTGATGTAATTTGTTATACCCAAGGGTGCGAATAACTTTTCATCCATGTAAATTTCTAGCGGCTTTTCCAAACGCTCATTCAAACAGACACCAAGCAAAAATGGATTGGCGGACCCATAATCGGCATAAGTCCCTGGTTCCTTTACCATAGGAGCTTCTAGAACTGTTGTTAACCAGGTGTTTGAAATATTTGGATCTTGATAATAGTTTTCTGATGCTAGATTATTTACGTCTAATCCAGAACTCATAGTCAACAAGTCTTTAATTTTTATTTTAGATTTCAAAGAGTCTTTTGTGTATTGATACGCTTTAGGTATAAAGTCATATAGCTTTTGGTCAACACTTTCTATAATGTTATCATCAATGGCAATACCTATCATAGCAGAAGAGATACTCTTGGAGGCAGATCGTAAATCATGCGGAATATTGGTATTAAATCCGTCAAAATAAGTTTCAAATACCAATTTGTTTTCTTTTGCTATTAGAACACTGTGCGTGTTTACCAATTTTTTAGCGTGAACGCTATCGATCAATCTGCGCAGTTCGTTTTTCTTGATACCAAAGTCATTAATATTGGCGGTAGCCCATCCATCATTTAATTGCGCAGGGGTATTCGTGTTTTGGGATTGATCCACTGGATCTGATTTGTATTCCCAACCGTCTTCGGTATGCGTTAAGCTTGTCTTTGCAATTAAAGCATCTGTTAATAAAATCTCGAGCTCAATACTACTTTCTAATAGCCTAGCGCGAAAATTAAATCCTGTAGTACCATCTCTAAATAGAAGTGTGTCCCCTTTCAGTTTAAAACCGCTGGTCCAAGTTCCTCTAAATCTTTGGTCTCCCAAAAAAGGATAAGCCGCAAGATTACCCCCTTCTATAGGTTCTACATAAAGCATAATATCGTCCGATTGCAAACCATTATCTAACATAAATGGGTTCCAAGCACCAACAAATTTGTCATCGCCTTTATTTTGTAAGCTTACATGATACAGAAGCTTTCCGGTTTGAATAAATCCAGTGAGGACTTGTCCGTTCCGATCATACTTTAAATTGAAAAATAGCTGTTGATCTATATTAAACTGTACATATTCTTTGCTGGATGATTCTAAATTCTCATCGATGAGAATTTTGTCATTAGCTATCGTGAGATGGTAATTATTACTTTCTAATTTCTCCAACGATACATGAAAATTGAAACTACTTTTATTTGGCAAAAAGCCTATCCACTCGCCTTCATAGTCTTGCTTGTCATTCTGTGCACAGCCTATTAATGTTGAAAAGGACAGAAATACTAAAATCGTTAGGTTTTTACGCATTGTTTAAAGGATTTAAGCTACAAAGGTAGATAGGAACAATTTTCAGAAATTGTATCAGATTAACATTGCTAATTTTTTTTTAAATTTTTTCTATATAGACCAGGGTTCATATTAAAATAGGATTTAAACACCCGATTAAAATGACTTTGATCCGAAAAACCTGTTTGGTAAGCAATTTGGGTCAATGAATTCTTTGAGTTTAGAAGTAGTGGAATGGCTTTTTTAAGTTTACGTTGTCTTATATATTCCCCGAGGCCCATTGAAAGGTATTTTGGCGCAGCTCTTGAGATATGCACGGGATGCACGCTTAGTTGATCTGATAAATACTGAAGGCTTAGCTCTGATGTGTCGTAATGTAATAACTCTTTTAAGTTATCTATCCAGATAGGATGCTTTTGGGCACGAGTAGTTTTTAAGTGACTTAAGGCTTCAGATATTTGAAGTAACAAAAGCTCTACAGATACTTCACTATAGGTATCGGAAAGTATAAATTCTCGATATAATTTTGCGAAGAGAAAGTGTAATTGTGGGTTTTCAATCAGCTGGCTACCTTCAAGTAAATTCAAATTGACACCGTTCTTTTCGAACCAGGTCTTTTCAAATTCTAGATGAAATCCACTTGCATCATCCGAATGTTTAGACCCGTAGTGTGGCTCTTGCCAATTGTTAAACATCAGACTCCCAGAAGGACACAGAGTTTTGACCTTTGCATTGCAGTCCTTCATATTACCCTGCAAGACATACATAAAATACGGATTTTCATGGTAATGCCAATCCGTTTTTTCTCCGTTGTAAGTATATTGGGATAATAGAACTCCATTAAAGGATACCTCTGAATTTTGGCTTCCATAATATTGTCCTTTTGTTAATATTTTCATTTTAAGCTTGTCTTATACACAACCCCCTTAATAAACGGTTGCTTTAATGCCGTTTATTTTTTGTTGCCCCCTATACTAGGAATTGATTTTAGAATTTTTACCGCCGTTTCGGAAAGTACTATAAACTCTTCATCTTCACCTGCATGCATATCACATAACTGAACGTAGGTAAGTATAAGTTTTTCAGGCGATTTGCTTAGTAGGGCGATAAGTTCTGTACGGCCATTGTATTTCTCAATTAACTTGATCATATGATACCCCACATAATACAAGGGGCTTTGGTACATACCGCTAAGCCCTATGTTATAAAGTAAATTCATGTTAACGGAGGAGTCATTTTTTGCTTGGAATATAATGGCTTCGAAAAGAGCAAAGTTAGTTTCCATTCGCCTGAAGTTTCTTTCATACTCTTTTTTACTGAAATCAATATACGAACCTGAAGAAGAAACTTTTGAAAAGTCGGCTACATAAGTAGCGGAGCCTTCCCTTATCATTTGGTCCAATAGGTATTTCACCTTGTCAGCGTCCTCCTCGGGGAAGTCTTTCATAAACCGATACTGAACTAAATGAAATAACTCATGCGTAGATAAATAAGATAATCCGTTGTAATCCCCTTTCATGGATGCAAAATCAACATAAAACGAATTAGGATTATCATCAAAGGTCCAACCTCCTCCAACAACTCCCAAAACCAGATAGACCGTACTATTCAATTTTATGTTCTCGGGGGAATATTCCTTTAAAAGAGATACTGAGCTTTGGGTTAGCTCTTTTTCTTTTTCAATAACCTCTGCCAGTAGTTTCCGTGCATCCGGAATAAGAGGAAGTATTCTATTGAACATAAAAGGGTCCTTGTCAAGCTGAACTCCCTTCAATACCGCCTCCAGGCTTTTCTTAAAACTTAATTCATTAATTCCAGGGAAAAAAGTAGATAACTTCCTTAGGTAGGCTTTAGTACCATGAAGCTCAACCAATTCTTTGAAGTCCTTTTCATTGAGTTCGCCCCCATCTAATATTTCTATTAGTTTTTCTACAGAGGAATAATCATAGGAAACGTTAATTTCCTGTGCATATAATTGAGGAAGAGATAACGAAAAAAACACCAGTATAAGACATGTTATCTTCATTGGTTTTCAGGTTTATGGTTCATTCTTTTATTAGTGTGGTTTTTATTTTCATTGTTTATAAAATATATTTTCATCCACTACAATTGTCGTTAATTCAACCATATGACCATTAGGGTCCTTCGTATAAATTGAGTGAAAATAATGGTGGTCTTGAATATTGAAATCCAAGTTGAGTTCAGCGAAACGTTTTTTTGCTTTCCCAAAATTTTCGTTGTTTACATTAAAAGCAAAATGGTCAATTTTAACATTTTTAGATTTTTAAGTCCAGTTACGCACAATATTCCTAGCTATGATGTCTATGCCGTCGGTTTGTTTACGTTTTAAATGTAGTCAAATTTATCGGTGGATAAAATGGAGCAATGAATTATAGCTGTTATTATCCGTTGGCTTTTTTTAAATGGGCCAATCATAATTCTCTCCATCGGAAAAAGTCACACCCACCTCTACACTGCTTACTTCGCCAAACTCCTCATTTAAAGTTACCCAGACATTGTCATCGGAATGTGTTAAGAAAAAATCATACTCTTCTACTTCCCAATCACTGATAATTTCACCAAAAATTTCCTTTTTTGCATATTCGATCTTGGAACCAATAATTTTCATGCCATTGAAAGTCAGGTCAGGATTATTCGATCGAATGTATCCAAGTCTATTTTCCTCGTTGAGATAAAACGTCAGACGTATTTTTAATCGGTTAAATTCGAACAATATTTGTTCCTCGTCGTCCTCATCAATTCTTTTTCTGTCCGGGATTCCTAAAATCTCAAGAATATCCTTTTGAGTCATCCCAAATTTCAAATTGTCAATTCCGATTTTTGGTTTTAACTCCATTTTTTTACTTGCATATAAAGGTTCGGGTAAAATTTCGACATGGAAATTCAGCAGGATTTTTAAGCTACAAGATCAAGCTGAATTATAAGCATTCTTGTGCAAAGTTTTAGTATTCCATCTTTCCATCCAACCAGTGAATTATATTTAGTAATAATTGATAATTCTGAGGTGCAACTTTATTATTCATTCCCATTTTTCTTTTTTTCGGTCCAGCTAATTGGGCCGAAAACATAGCTGCCTCTCCAAACACTACAATTTTCCCTTTTCCATATTTTTTATAGGCGCCCTGAGACCATCCTTCCACATTGAACTTGGTTGTTTTGTCATCAAAAACCCATGCTTCATTAGGAAGCATATTCACGAAACTTTTGTCAAACGTCAAAATTGGAGTAGCATCATTTGGTATTTTGAATGCCTGACCGGTAAATGTTGCAATTTGTTCAACCCTTTCCGCCGAATTTCTGCCTTTAGTTATGATACTTTCGGTAAGCGATCCTTCCTTTAGATTAAAATATGCCGGGCCTTTGTTTATGGTATCAAATACAAATCCATTCGTAAATTCAAACTCAAATTCCATGGCCAAATCTTTTGCAGCTCCGGCCATTGGCATATGATCGGCAATTAGAAATAAACTCCCCCCGGAATCCACCCACTTTTCAACAATTTCTATTTCAGATTTTGAAAAAGCCGAGGGATTAGGTAGCACCCAATCATTAACATTTATCTCGTTTAATGCATTGGATATTACAAGAATTTTCCCTTTGGACAGTTCCTCTTTATTAAATTCACTTTTATACGCTTTCACATGGTATCCATCTCTCTCTAAAAGATTTGAAAAAGCCTTGTACCTACCATTCTTTGTATGGAAATTATAATGCCCTTCGTCAATAAAAACTATAGGTCCCTCTCCAGGTTCATATGCCGGATCATCAATTTTTGGATTATAATTGGTGTCGGCAACTTGTTGCGAAAAAGACCAATTGTGTAATACCAAAATAACGAGGAGAAATAATGTTTTCATGATTGTAGATTTCTTGAATATATTAATGTACATAAAGGTTTGGTAATGATTTCGGTCCGGAGTTTTCGGCCGTAAATTCAGGCCGCGAAATCAAGCCGTTTAAAGGTAGTGAATTTCCGGTTTTCTAATAGGGAGGATGAACTACGGCCAGTGTGAGGTATTTATATGGGGCTAATAAGTAAAAGGTCTGAAATGAATTTGTCCATTTGGCCTCATTGGATTGTTGTCGTTGGACAGCATGGTTATAATAAGTTCATTTTCTTCGATAAATTTTACCCTTGCATTAAAGTCGTTCTTTGAGGTCAGGTAAATCGATTTTTTATCTTGATCGTAATTCCAGTTACCCTTTTCGGCCGAGCCGTTCTTTTCAATCAGTTCATATGTACCGTTAGATTTGAACAAAATATCAAAATACTTGTTTTCAGGTAACTTTGGCAGTTTCGCCTGGTCAATGAATACATATTTGAATTCCCATCTCTTGCATAGTAATTTGTTATATAAGGACTCAACATTAGCATTATATGGTTCAAAGACAGATTTTAGCTCGGCTTTCGAAATCTTTGATTCTTGCGCTAGTCCGGTAGCGAAAATGCCCAGGACAATTAAAATTGTGAAACTGATATTTTTCATAATCTCAATTTACAATTTTTTAAGCAATGTAAAGGGAAAAGTAATTACATGCCAAAATCTGGAAATCAATGGATGACTATCTATAAAAATATCAATTCCCTCAAAAGGGATAAGAATACTACATATGACAGAATTCTACCGGGACCGCTTTTTCCGCATAAAACCCGGACTACATGATAAGGAAAAAACAAGATTCAAATTTCAGACTTGTAGCACTCTACCTTGTTTTTACGATTATTGATGATGTAATCTAAATCCGATTGTATTTTTCTTTTGCTCCCTTCGGGGACAAAAGCAAGATATTTTTGTAATAAAAATAACACATCTTGAATCTCCTTTTTTCGTAAAAAGTTTGCCGCAACAAATCTATTAGTGCTTTTTATGTCCCGGTTCATAAATTAATCGTAAAAATGTGCTAAACCTTTCGTTTTCCCTGCTGATCGGTATTCCCGTTACGATACCTATCAACAAGTTGTCAGCTATCCCTACCCTCATCTGGGGACGCATGGTCATATCGAACTCGCCGTCCATAAATTCCTTGTTGAACTCAATACCAATAAAATTTCGTGTAACGGTTATCATATAATGGAGATTTGTATTTACTTGCCACTGAATATCCAGGGAATTGTCAGCAAAGTGTTGGATGAACCGGGGTCCCGTATAAAGGAGTGAATGAATGTTAGAACCCCACCTTTTGGCCGCAACAAAAAATGGATTATATACGTTGCCGGTAAACAAATCTTCCTTACCATAATTATTGAATTCCGTAAGTTCAAACTCATGTATGTATCCCAAGGCCAATGATGTGTTCCACCTTTCTGAAACCAAAAAGGTATACTGCCCCGCCAATTTGAGGCTGTTCAATTTACTTGCGGGCGCATTGCCATTTTCCCCCTTTGAATAGAATATCGAAAAAGGGAGTTCAACTTCCAGTCCCAAACGATCTACGGGAGCCCATTCATATTCTATTAATGCCTCATATTCATCAAAAACGTTCTTATCGGTTATCCCAAAACCTATGTTCCATTCCTTTTCGCCTTTTCGTGCTCCAAGATCACGGATCAAGTCTATATAAAGGGGTTCTGCATGCAGTATTTTTAAGGGTTCTTTATGGGATTCTATTTCTTCAATGTATAAGCTATCTTTTATTTGTTTGGTTTTTTCCTGCGAAAACGCATAAGTGCAAATAGCCAAAGTGGCAAAAATGGTATATCTGAATCTCATTGATATCTTGTTTGTTGTTGAAAAGAGGTTATCGGCTTTCGTTTTTCAAGATTAAACGGTAATCATAGTCTTAGGTAAACCTAAATGTACCATCTGAATTTTCTCTATTTCTGCATGTATGACGGTCTTTTATGGAAATCGCTATAGTTTGGAATATGTTCCATCCCATAAGTATACTAATGCGCTTTAATTGAAGAAGATGTTTGTCATAGCAGGACAAAGGTTTGCCTATCTTTAGCATTGGGGCTACTGGATTTATTTTATAGAATGGTTTTTTTTCAAAACCTTGCAAAGATCTAAGCTTGATTTAACTCGGCTAATTTTAGATAATTAGAAGGAACTTTTGTTCCATCTTTGACCGTCTTGGGCGAAATCTGTTCGTCCGTTTCCGGTAAAATGGAAGTCACATGCGTTTGGGAATTCTCCACTCGGTACTCTTTCCTAAAACCTACCAATGCTACGGAAATATTCTTCTCTTTAGAATTTATTCCTACAAAATCCCTAATTATTTGCAGCACATCATGGTCTATATATACGGTGTTCGATGCGTCTATTACCAATTTACTATTATTGGGAAGATGTATGAACGTCTGTTTTATAGCGGCTTTGTTCAAAAAAGAAACTTCCTGTGCCAGTTCCATCTGAATCGTTTCTCCTTGGGTATGTTCTTCCCTTTTAAAAAAGTACGCCAACTTTATGTTACCCCTCAAAATGAAATAT
>JBATTK010000013.1:0-90618 GCA_049670505.1 Saonia sp. | reverse complement strand
GTTCCCTATAGGTACGACCACGAACACCTTCGAGGTCACGGACGCGGACGGCAACACGGCCACGTGCAGCTTCGACGTTACGGTAGAGGACAACGAGGACCCTACGGCAGATTCCATTGCGAACGTTACGGTGGAATGTATAGCTAACATCCCATTAGTAGACATCACCGATGTGACTGGCGTGATGGACAACTGTAGCGTGGTTGCCGATATCACCGTTGCCCATGTGGGCGATGTGAGTGACGGTGGCTCCAACCCGGAGACGATTACTAGGACTTACAGTATTACGGACGAAGCCGGCAATAGCATCAACTTAACCCAGACGATCACGATTCAAGAAGTAAATCCTGATATTACCATAGGGGATGCGTCAGCTATAGAAGGAGAAACCATTAATTTTCCAATTACACTTAGTCGAGCAAAATGCGATGAAGATTTAACCCTTACGTTTATCTTAACGAATGGAACAGCGGGAACTTCGGATTATACTACAACGGATGTTCAAGTAACTATACCGGCAGATGTTACTACTGCAATGGTATCAGTACCAACAACGGAAGATACAATAGTTGAATTGGATGAGGATTTTACAATAGCAATCGGTAGCGTAGACGCTGGTAGTGTTAGTGATACTACAGATACCGCTATCGGAACGATTATAGATGATGATAATGCACCAACTACTGATATCGATAGTGATAACGATGGTATTTTGGACAGTTTTGAAGATCTTGATTTAGATAATGACGGAGACCCATCTACCAATCCGACAGATTCCGATAGTGATGGATTCCCTGATTACTTGGATATAGATTCCGACAACGACGGTATCCCGGATAATGTGGAGGCTCAAACTACTTCAGGATATATTCTGCCAAGTGGGGTCGATGCCAATGGTAATGGTTTGGATGATGCTTACGAAAACAATGGGGATTTAGGCTTGTTCCCGATAGATACCGATGGTGATAGTCTTCCAGATTATCTGGACGATGATAGTGATGATGACAATGTACCCGATAATATAGAGGCCCATGATCAGGATCGGGATGGTATACCAGATGTAGTATTTATAGGTTCCGATAAGGATGATGATGGTTTGGACGATGGTTATGAGGGGAATACTTCAATAGATGAGGATATCAATGATGAATTTGACGATCCTTTTAACGACCTGCCTAATACCGATGATGACGATGAATCTGATTACAGGGATACCGACGACGACGACGATGGTATTGAGACCATTGATGAAGATACTAACGGCGATGGTAATTATGCCAATGATGACATCGATAACAATGAAATTCCTAACTATTTAGATCCTGATTTGATCGTCAATGAAGAAGAAGTGGAAGTTTTTAACGTTATTACCCCCAATAGTGATGGAATACATGATGTGTTGACCATCCGAGGATTGGAGAATTTCCCTAATAATACCATAAGAATCTATAATAGATGGGGAGTAGAGGTATATAGCACTATAGCATACAATACCCAAGGAAACGTTTTCGATGGCTCTTCCAAAGGTAGGGTAACCGTAAATCAGGATAATAAATTACCGGTAGGTACCTATTTCTACATATTGGATTATGAAGATGCAGGTGGAAATACAAAATCACTATCGGGTTACATATACATAAACAGATAATATAGATGACCAGACATAGTTTACATATAGTTTTGCCAAAAAGGCTTGCGCTTACCATTGGCTTTTTGGTGGTTTTGTCCATGAGTTCAATATACGGTCAACAAGATGCCCAGTATACACAATATATGTACAACACCGTAAGTGTTAATCCAGGGTATGCGGGATCTAGAGGACATCTCAGTATCGCCGCTTTGCATAGGTCACAATGGATAGGTTTGGACGGAGCTCCAAAAACCCAGACCCTTAATATTCATTCGCCCATAGGTTATAGGGGAGTGGGTGCTGGATTATCCATTGTAAATGATCAAATAGGGCCCACTTCCGAAACGTATTTCGATGTAGATTTTTCATATACTATACAAACTTCCTTAGATGCAAGACTGAGCTTTGGTCTTAAGGCCAGCGCCCATTTATTGGATGTGCGATTTTCCGAATTGAATCAGGATTTTACAAATCCGGGAGGTCCAGATCCGACTTTGCAGCAGGATATTGATAATAGATTTTCTCCGAATATTGGAGCAGGCGTATATTACCATACGGACAAATTCTATGCAGGATTGTCGGTTCCAAGGTTTTTGGAAACCAAACATTTTGATGAATCCTCTTTATCGACTGCAGCTGAGCAAATGAATTTTTATTTGATTACCGGATATGTTTTTGACCTAAATCCTTTTTTGAAGTTTAAACCCACTTTACTGTCAAAACTGGTCCAGGGTGACCCCTTGCAAGTAGAAGTATCGGCTAATGTTATGTTCAATGAAAAGTTGATTTTGGGCGCCGCGTATCGTTGGGATGCTGCAATAAGTGGTATGGTAGGCTTTCAAATATCTAACGAATTATTAGTAGGAATTGCCTATGACAGGGAGATTACGGAGTTGGGTCGCGCTATTTTTAATGATGGCTCATTTGAAGTTATCCTTAGGTATGATTTTAACAAGACCAAGGGGAATCTAAAATCTCCCCGTTTCTTCTAGTTTTTAAGAATACGACGGCTATTTATTTCTCAATCGATTTTAATGATAGGCTAAGCTCTGAAAATAAGGGTAAAGGTCTTATTTTTACCACATGAAAGAGGAAAATGTAATATTGGTAAACCATTTGGACGAGCAAATTGGTACAATGCCCAAAATGGAAGCCCATGAAAAAGCAGTTCTTCACAGAGCTTTTTCGGTTTTTATTATGAACGATAAAGGCGAGACTATGTTGCAGCAACGTGCTGCGAACAAATATCACTCACCTTTATTATGGACCAATACCTGTTGCAGTCATCAAAGGGAGGGAGAAACCAATATTGAAGCGGGAAAAAGAAGGCTTCAGGAAGAAATGGGCTTTGAAACGGAACTCACAGAACTTTTTTCTTTTATTTATAAGGCACCTTTTGATAACGGATTAACGGAGCATGAACTAGATCATGTAATGATGGGGAATTATAATGGGGAACCAAGAATTAATGTAAAAGAGGTTGCGGATTGGAAATGGGTAAGACCAAAGGATATTAAAAAGGATATTTTTCAAAGACCTGACCACTACACGGCATGGTTCAAGATTATTTTTGATAAGTTTTACAATTATCTCATCCAAAAAGAAGTATAGCTATGAAGGTAAAAGTAAGTAGAAAGGCACATTTTAATGCCGCACATAGATTATACCGACCTGATTGGAGTTTTGATCAAAACGAAACGACTTTTGGTAAATGTAATAACCCCAATTTTCATGGGCATAATTATGAATTGATTGTAAGTGTTACCGGGGAAATAGACAAGGAAACCGGATATGTAGTTGATATGAAAGTTTTAAAGGATTTAATTAAATCCGAGATTGAGGAAGCTTTTGATCATAAAAATTTGAATGTTGAAGTCCCGGAATTCAATACACTTAATCCTACCGCAGAAAATATTGCCGTAGTCATTTGGAACAAATTAAGACCGCATATCGATGATGACAATGAACTGGAAGTCACATTATATGAAACCCCCCGTAATTTTGTAACATATTCTGGATAGCTACCACTAGCTTTACTGTCAAAGTTCTAAAAGCAGAAGTATAAAATGAAACCATATCCTTTAAAATTTGATCCAATTCTAAAAGAACGCTTGTGGGGCGGTACCAAGTTAAAAGATGTTCTTGGGAAACATATCGATAATGATATTACCGGAGAGAGTTGGGAATTGTCTGCGGTAGAAGGAGATGTTTCTATTGTGGCCAACGGAGAATTTTCAGGTATCTCATTACAGGAATTGATAGACAAATATCCGGAAGATTTATTGGGAAAAAGTGTCGTCCATCGGTTTGGCAAGGATTTTCCTATTCTGATAAAATTTATAGATGCCCAACAAGATCTTTCCATTCAATTACATCCAAACGATGAGTTAGCAAAAAAACGCCACGACTCTTTTGGAAAAACGGAAATGTGGTATGTAATGGATGCCGATGAAGGATCAAATCTTATTGTCGGTTTCAACAAAAATGTGAACAAGCAGGAGTATGCCAAGAGTATTGAAAATGATAGCTTGTTGGATCTTTTAAACTATGAATCGGTAAGGGAGGGCGATACTTTTTTTATCAACACGGGAAAGATACATGCCATAGGTGCTGGAGTGTTACTGGCGGAGATACAACAAACCTCCGATATTACGTATCGTGTATTCGATTTTAATAGAAGGGATAAAAATGGAGACTTAAGGGAATTGCATACGGATATGGCTTTGGATGCCATTGACTATACAAAGAAGGATGATTTTAGAGTAGACTATCCAGAGACTTTGAATTCGCCAAATCTTATGGTGGATTGCCCTTACTTTAAGACAAATTACTTACACCTTTCCAAGAATTTGGAACGAGATGTTTCCAAAACGGATTCCTTTATCATCTATATGTGCGTTGGTGGTTCGGTTTCGGTAGTAACCGAAGCTGGTTTTGCGACGATACAGAAAGGAGAAACAGTTTTGGTTCCGGCAATCACAAAAAACCTTGTTTTAAAAACCGCTTATGCGAAACTTTTGGAGGTCACTATTTGAACAAGGAAAGTTTCACTTCCCTTGTTTTTGATATTTCTGTACCTTTAAAAAACGTACTTTTGCAAAAAAATTATAAGTATGGCAAGTATAAGAGATTTAAAAAAAGATATCAATTATGTTTTAGGGGATATCATTGAAGCAGTTTATTTGGCCGAGGCATCTACCAACAAGCAAAATTCAAAAGAAGGTAATGCTATCATAGATGGCGCTATCGCTACTTTTGATGATTTGATAACAAAGGTGAATAAGAAAGATGTGGAGAACAGAAAAAAACATCTTAACGCTGTTCGGGAAGCGTTAGAAAAAGAGGCTACGACTTTAATAGAAAAACTGAACAAACTGGCATAGGCTAGATACCTTTTCTAATAAAAACGTCCCGCCATTTGCGGGATGTTTTATTTATTGGATTTTAGAATCTCTAGATAGTCGCGTAGAGCAATCCCATATTTGGAATTTGCTACTTCTGGTGTCAAGGAGTTATTGATAGAGTCCAGATACTTGGGATTTGCATCGGCCACTTCCGTAAGTGCTATATAGGGCGCTACATGAGAATCCGTATTGCTCAACGCAAAATTAAGTGCGTACAGATAGCTTCTTAGGATATTTTTGTCGCTTAGTTTTCTCACGGAATCCAATGCCAAAGAGTCTTTCGTTATTTCCGGATCAAAAGTAAACTGTATGTATTCCAGATTCTTGGCATTGAACTTGGACATAACATCCTTATACTCCTCAAACTTTTTGTGAGTTTTGGAACCTGCTATCTTTACATTAGTGTCAAAAGTGTTCCAAGCGGTATTGATGGTAATCGTACTTGGCTCCCCAAAAAAAGTAATCCGATCATTTATATCATTGTTATCTTTTTTATTAAGGTATAGATAAAAGACTTCAGGACTTTCCACTTCTGTTTTAAAAGTGAAATCTCCGTTACCTGCTATTTGTATGGAATCAATGGCAATCAACGTAGAGTCCTGTATTTTCTGTAGATACAATTTCCCTTTTTTAAGGCCTTTTACGGTCCCGGTCACCGTCATTGTATTATTCGTATCTTCCCCACAAGAGGTCATAACGGCACTAAGAATAATCAAAAATAAAATCTTCTTCATGGAATGAATTTTGCGGCACAAATATCAGCATTTTTTTTAAACGGATTACATGGGGACGATATCATTATGGTATTTGGTTTTGCTATCTGTTCCTGACTGGTTGTGAACTTCACGGATAGTGAGACAGGCACAAAGGGTAGATTTTTTATAGCCCTGAGAAAATTCGAATCAGACTTTTGATGCTATTTCCATTAAGTATGCACAAAGCAGGGCACCACCCGTACCTACCACATACCCAAAAACGGCCAGCAGTACACCCACCGAAGTTAAGGATGGATGGAATTCGGCAGCGACCACTGGGGCTGAAGCCGCCCCCCCTACATTCGCCTGACTCCCTACCGCCAAAAAAAAGTAGGGTGCTTTTATTAATTTAGCAACTAAGATTAAAAGACCGGCATGAATAGCGATCCAAATAAGACCAACGGCAATCAACCCGGGATTTTCCAATATTCTGGTCAGATCCATTTTCATTCCTATGGTCGCTACCAGAATATAAATAAACATTCCTCCAATTTTACTGGCTCCTGCACCTTCATAATTTTTTGCTTTAGTAAAGGAAATTAGAATACCTATGAGGGTAGCAATAACTACCATCCAAAAGAAACCTGATCCAATAAAGGATAAAAAGCTCTTCGGGTTGGCTACGGCGTCAAAATTGGTTGTGAGATAAGTGCTGATGTTCCCCCCAAAAAAGTGTGCGATACCTACCGTGGTAAAGGCGAGGAAAAATAAGATCATATAATCCTTTAGGGTAGGAATACGTGCGATTTTTTCGGCAAATTCCGAAACGGTAACTTTTAAAGCCTCAATAGATGATGTGTCTGCCTTTAGCCATTGATCTATTTTTTTGACTTTTCCTACGCCTAGCAGTAAAATGGCCATCCATATATTTGCCCCTATGACATCTACGAGCACCATTTGGCTGAACTTATCGGGGTTATACTGAAAAATCTCAAACATTGCTGCCTGATTGGCACCACCCCCGATCCAACTTCCGGCTATAGTGGAGAGCCCTCTCCAAACTGCATCAAAATCATTTCCACCTACTGTTTCCGGAGAAAATATAGATACGATAAGAATAGCCAATGGTCCGCCAATAATAATTCCCGCCGTACCCGTTAAAAACATGATCAAAGCTTTGGAACCTAAATTGGCGATTGCCTTTAAATCTATACTTAGGGTCATTAATACTAGAGCCGCGGGAAGTAAATAACGACTTGCAACAAAGTATACTTTGGATTCCTGTACTATAATTTCTCCCCCATTGCCCAATGTTTCCCACTCTGGAGCAATAATACCGATTGAGGTGAGGATTCCCGGAAGAAGATAACACATGAGTACCCCAGGTATAAAGGCATAGAACTTTTTCCAAAATCCTTTCTTGGCGGAAGACGTATAAAATACAAAGCCTAAACAAAGGGCGAGTAGCCCAAAAATAACAGTATCATCAGTAATTAAAGGTTGTATGAGGGGTTCGGTCATTACATATGTAGTTGTATCCATCAAATATAATCAAATTCAAAGATGGGTCTTGATAAAGTGGGCCACACCGTCCTCCGTGTTTTTTAAGGTAATATGATTGGCTATACTTTTTACTTCTTCACGGGCGTTGGCAACGGCCACACCACATCCTACATGCTCCAGCATTTCCAAATCATTATAATTATCACCGAATGCAATAATGTCCCTTAGGGTATATTTATCTTGTATGAGGGTCTCAATGGCGGAGAGTTTGGAAACCGACTTTGGGGTCAGCTCGATCAATGTATCGTTTGATCGGTATAGCTGTAAGCGGGTATCGAATTTTTCTTTAAGTCTGGGAAAAATGTTATCGGCGGTCTCTTTGGTACCCATGAGCATAATTTTATGTGCTCCGATTTTTCGTTCTTTCCAATCTTCAATGGTAGCTGTCGTATTTCGGAAGATAGGGGTGGCCTGCGTATAATGTATTTCTTTCCTAACCCGTTCCGTATTATCCGATACATACCATTCATTTTTATGGTAAAGCCCCAGTTTTATCTGTAACTTTTCAGCAATATGATAAACTTCTTCGGTATGATCCATATTCATTGTTATAGAGGATATCTCTTTTGTACCGTCCAATATCAATGCTCCGTTATAACAGATTATAGGTTCCTCTGCAATACCCAATCTTCTTTGCAGATAGGTCATGGATTTGGGCATCCTGGCAGATACCAAAAAAACTTTTATAGCATCCTTTATCCTGGAAATTTGCGCAACCGTAAATTCCGACACATCATTTTTTGTGGTCAACAAAGTGCCGTCCAAATCTGAGCATAAAACGGAATACTTCATTTTAGATATTTAACCAATAGGTAAGTTTTAAATTGATAGAACGGAATCTGGGAGCGAACAAATCCACGGAATAGTTATCATTATATACGATAAAAAGATCGGACAAGGGTGCAAAACGCCATTGCAAGCGAGAATTGATGCCCAAATTATCCCTTTGATTGCTATATTGGAACAAAGTGGACCAAAAGATAGATTTGCTAAAGGTAATATTTACCCTAGGACTGATCAACCATAAACTGGCACTGGGAAAAGGGTCTGGAAGCGTAATTTTATCGTAATTTACATTTAAACTAAGCCTCACTTTAGGTTGCAAGCGCAGGGTAGCTTCCCCACCTATGGAAAATCGATCTCCATTAAAAAACCGACCAACTGAAGTTTCTCCCTCAAAAGCGAATATTTTGGCAGTGTTGGATTGATATCCAAAACTAACCGTATTAAAATGATATCCTTGGTCTGCCGGTAACTCCACGGCACCATCTGTAGACGTGGGGTCAAAACTATCTGTAAGGAATACAAAACGATTGGAAAATTCCACTCCGAATTCAGAAAGGTTTTTCATTTCAAATCCCCAACTTACATTAATGTCGTGATCTGTTTTTTGAAAATCTAGTCCCGGCCTCCATGTGACTATCGGAAAAATCTCGATACCATGGTTATTTATAGGCCCTTTTTTGGGCCAAAATAGACGTTCTACGGAAGTGGCCACTTTAACAATATCATTTCTTCGAATAAACCCAAGGTCCGAGGTAAAATCTTCATCCACGAATACCCAATCCGTGAAAACGTTCCAAAATCGGGAATTACGGCTTAGAAAAGCCCCTGCGGAGAAGTTACCTTCCTTGTCCCCCGGTTGAAAAGATTTGTGGGTATAGAATTTACCCACCCAGCTATTGTCCTCCGAGGCCAAATTATAATCGATACCCATAACCCGGTTGTATTCGTCTTCGGGTTCGGTAAAGTCATTGTCCCCAAAAGATTGCCTATTAATAAAGAACGCACTGATATTGGAGCGTGCAAACATTTTTTTCTGTAGCGCCAACATCATATTGTTGTTGGAAGCTATTTCATTTTCTTCATCTTCAGCGGTCTGGATGTTTAAAAAACCCAGGCGCCAGTTTTCATTGAGCTTACCACTGAGGCGCAGTCCGCCCAAAAGATCATTCTGTATGGAAGTATCCGAACTATCCGTAGCAATACCGATACGTCTCGAAAAAAAAGGATTGGCATCCCGGCCACCCCCAAAACTGCCGAAAAGGTCGTTGTTGTCCACAAAAAACTGACGGCGTTCCGGTAAAGAAACTTCAAAACGGGTAAGATTGGTAAAAATATCATCGACCTCTACATTGGAAAAATCCGGGTTTAAGGTAATATCCAAATTCATTCCGTTACCTATGGCCACCTTTGCATCCCCGCCAACTTTTAGATTGCTTTCCGCAATATCCGTTTCAAAATCCTTATCTGCTATAGTATTGATATATGGAATAATGGCCAATGGCGTCCTTGATTTTCCCAAAGGTTTTTCAAATACCATATCGCCCATAAAAGCAAGGTTGAAAATAAGCTGGTTTTGCGGAATTGGGGACCATACACTGGTTTCATTATGTTGCATATCAAACCTATAGCTTTGAAAACGCCATTTGGTCTCTCCTTCCGCAAATTTGAAAGAAGTAAGGGGTATGGCCATTTCAGCGATATAATATCCTTCATAAATTTTTGATTCTCCCTGCCATTTTACGTCCCAGGAGGTTGTAAACCCCGTGTTGTTCTGCCCGCCTCCGGAAATTAGTGCCTCCCTGCGGACCCCATAGGGATTTATCCCGAAAAGAAAGGCGTTGGTGCCATCATTAAAAGTGTCGAATAGTAGACTGATATTGTCATTGCCTCCGGCCCTAAAATCGCGTTCCAATGATGGGATTACGTAATCGTTTCCAAGGGCATATATTTTCATGCCGATGTAGAGTGTGGTATCATCGAACAACATACGTATATCGGTCTGGTATTCCGCAAGAATGGCGTCCGAGGGAAAATACTGCTGGAATTTATCTGCCGATTCCGCTTTGGACCAAGCGGATTCATCCATACTGCCGTCGATAACTATGGTTTCCGTTGTAAACTTTACCGTAAATTTTTTGTCTTCGTTTTGCCCGAAGGTGAGTGTCGCCACAAGGAGAAATGCAAGCAGGCAATGTACTCTCGTCATCAATTTTTTAATTAGTCGCTCAAATTTAAGTGTTTAAATTGTTAAAAAAATCCCAAAACTTTCCCTGCTATTCTTCTTTTGAAATCAGGGTTAATAAATATATGTTAATTGATTTTCATAGATATAAGAATTAGATTTGAGTAACGTAGTTTTATACTTAGTATTCTATATCTTAATTCATAAAAATGGGCTTAGTTCTTGATGGGGATTTTCTTGTTTTCATGGAAATATCTTTTTGCGAAGGATGGACAAAAACCTTGACTGTCCTTAATTGTTCAAGGATAGTATTATTTCTAAATCATGTAAATATGAAAAATTTAGTTAGTTTAAATAGGTTTAAATTATTTGATAGTTCAATTTTTACTCATTGAAGTCATTTAGACTTTCCGTTGGAACTTCGAACCCGTTTAGCAAAGAGCGGAAGTTGACCATTAAAGTATTGGCGAGTTCTATGTTATATCACTAATTATAGTTTTATCCAGTATAGTTTATATAATAGATTGGATATAATAATAGGATTTCAAAATCAAATTTAAGACAAAGGACTTCTGAGCAAAATTGTGGTATTGCCTATTCTGTTTTGAACTGTTTCTTCTTTTTCTTTTTTGGATTCTTAAAAAGCCGTTTAAAGAATCCATCCTTTTTTATGGGCCGACAATCTAATTTTTTTAGCATCGAGGGAGATGGTTCGCTAAACTTTGCCCTAGTGATTGTATTAAAGGAAGGATCTTGATTCATCTTTTGGAAAAACAGGGCAAATATGGGCAATGCTGCATTGGCCCCTTGCCCCAGGCTTGTGCTTTTAAATCCAATCTCATAATTATCCGATCCTACCCAAGTAATATGCACCATTTTAGGGGTAATGCCCACAAACCAGGCATCTTTGTTATTTTGGGTTGTTCCTGTTTTGCCCGCAATATCGTTTTTTAAACCATATGTAGAGCGTATTCTTGCCGCTGTTCCTTTGTTCACCGTTGACTTCATCATTTCTAGCATTAACATCCTATTTTCTTCGGAAAATGCACTTTTTTCGGAAATCTTGGGTCTAAAAACTTCTAAAATTGAATCTTGTCCGCTTGTTATGGCCGTGATGAGAATGGGTTCTATGGGCTTCCCATTGTTCACATAACTGGCATAGGCACCTGCAAGTTCATTGATTTTTATTTCACCGGTTCCCAGTGCCAAGGAAGGTTTGTTCGGTAATTTGGTGCGAATACCCATTTTGTTGGCCTGTTGTATAACTTCCGATATTCCGGTTTTTTCCAAAACCTTTACCGCAACGGTATTTACAGAATTACTTAGAGCCTGTTCCATAGAATAATTGAGATATGCTTCATCAGTATCACTTGAATTACTGGGAGACCAGCCTTCCATATTCTTATATTCCACTTCTTGGGCGGAAAAGTAGGTACAGGGTGCTATACCCTTTTCCAAAGCGGCAGTATATACTATAGGCTTAAAAGTGGAGCCGACTTGCCTTTTGCTCTGTGAGATATGGTCATATTTAAAGTGTTTAAAATCTACCCCGCCTATCCATGTCATTACTGCCCCTGTTTTAGGTTCTATTCCCAGAGAGCCAATGTTCAGAAATCTCATATAATGTTGAATACTATCAATGGTACTGGCTTTAACTGATTTATCCCCGTCCCAGCCAGATAATACCATGTTTTTTTTCTGTCCCAAGGAATCCCATGCCTGTTGATGGTTAAATCCGTTCCGAATCATTTTTTTGTACGGTAATGATCTCCGCACCAATTTTTCAATGAGTGCCTTATCATTGTTCCACGGGGCGTTCTTCCCGTAGCTTTTCTCAAAACTGATCTGTAAGGATTTCATGTGTTCCTTCATTGCCTTTTCCGCCAAGATCTGCATCTTATAGTCCAGGGTGGTATATACTCTTAGACCGGAGGTATAGATATTATAGGTTTTCCCTTTTTCATTTTGCGCCTTACACCATCGTTGCAATTGTTTTCTAACTTCCTCCCGGAAATAAGGGGCCAAACCATCCGTATAATCAAATTCCCTATAATCCAATCTTATGGGTAATGCGATAAGACTGTCTTTTTGTTCCTGGGAAAGATATGCGTTATGGAACATGGATTGTAATACCAAGTTTCGTCTGTTAAGGCTACTTTCCGGAAATATCCGTGGATTGTAACCATAGGTAGCCTTCAACATACCTACTAAGGTCGCCGCTTCTTCAACGGAAAGCTGTTTTGCCCGCTTATTAAAGAACTTTAAAGCTGCACTCTCTATTCCAAAGGTATTATCTCCAAAGGAAACGGTATTTAAATACAAGGTGAGTATTTCTTCCTTGGAATAGATATCCTCCAATCTAGATGCAATAATCATCTCCTTGATTTTGTTGACGGACAAATTTGATTTTACCCTATTATTTCGGGGGTATAGATTTTTTGCCAATTGCTGGGTCAGGGTACTACCACCGCCAGAAGATCTGTCGCGCATTAAAATAGTTTTAAAAAAAACCCTGCTCAGACTTTTATAATCTATCCCCGAATGTTTGTAAAACCGTTCATCCTCAATGGCAATAAGGGCGTCCAATACATGGCTTGGAAAATCCTCAAAAGCTATGGGCTGCCTGTCAAAAAGATAGTATTTGCCAATGAGGACACTGTCGGCAGTGTATACCTCCGAGGCTTTTTGATATTTAAAATCGGAAAGTTCATTTTTGTTCGGGAGTTTGCCCCAAGCACCAAAGTAGATACTAAGAAAAAATAGTACAAAACCGGTGCTAATAGCTAGAATAGCTACGATTATGTACCTTAGAAGAGGCGGTTTTATTTTTTTTAGCATTGATTATATCCGATTATGGGGTGCAATATCAAAATTAAAAATGAAATGGTAATACCACTTAACATTAGATTAAAGTGTATTTTTCTACTTTTGATAAATTCCGGGCTATGAAAAAAATTACTATTCTTATTTTGTTTTCCGTTCAAATTTCTTTTGGAAATGCTATGTTTTGGTCAAAAACTGGTCATAGGGCTGTTGGAGAGGTGGCGGAAAAGCATCTTAATGGAAAAACAAAACGGGCTATTAAAAAATTATTGAACGGACAGAGTTTGGCATTGGTATCTACCTTTGGGGACGATATTAAGGCGGATAGGAACTTTTCCAAATTTAGTCCTTGGCATTATGTGAATTTCCCTGCGGATAAGAAGTATACCGATGTACCACCCAGCAAATTTGGGGATGTGGTCATGGGCATTCAAAAATGTGTGGAAATCATAAAGGATGATAACAGCTCGCGGGAAGATAAAACCTTCTATCTTAAAATGCTGGTGCATCTGGTGGGAGATCTACACCAACCCATGCACGTGGGTAGATTGGAAGATAAGGGGGGTAACGATATTCAGATACAATGGTTTGGTCAGGGTACTAATCTTCATCGTCTATGGGATAAAAACCTGATCGATTCTTTTGGTATGAGCTATACGGAGCTTGCCAATAACCTTCCTAAACTGACCAAAACCCAGAAAAAAGCAATTCAACAGGGTACGGTATATGAATGGGTAGAAGAATCCCAGGAACTCGCCAACGAACTGTACGATTCTGTTGAAATTGGAGAAAAGGTAGGCTATTCATATAGCTATAAATATACGGATACCGTTCGTAGTCAACTACAAAAAGGCGGGTTGCGATTGGCCCAAATATTGAACGATATTTTTGGATAACGAACGGTTTTCCCTGGCTTAGGAGGAGAACTGTGGTTAGTAGGTTTTCGCCTCAGTATGAAGAAGCTATGTTACCTAATTACCCTAAAAGTTAGATTTATCCGCTCTTTAATAGGCTTATTTGTTTTAGGGATTTGGTGTAACCAATGATGTTGCGTTTTCCCCCGCATCAGTAAAAGACTTCCATGTTCCAATAAGATTTTATGTTTTAGCGCCTTATTTTTTTTATGTTTCAACTGAAAGAACCGTTCCTGGCCCAAGCTTATGGAGCCTATTATGGGATTTTGCCCTAGTTCTGTTTCATCATCGGCATGCCAACCATTACTGTCCTTGCCATTGCGATATAGATTTAGAAGACAGCTTGTAAAAATAGTTTTAGCTCTAGTTTCCGTTTTTTCCTTTAAATACAGTAATTCCTTGGTGAATTCGTGCGGTTGCATCTTAATGTTGGAATAGGAGTAAGGTCGCTTATTATTTCCGTAAAGTGCGGTAAGCCTTGGTTGGGCATAGATTTTTCCAAATACCTTTATATCATCCTGTTGCCATGGGGTATGCTCCTTTAAGAACCTATAGTATTGATCTGCTTCGGATAAAGTAAGAAAGTGGGGATAGTAAACAATTTCGCTATCGGGAAGCTGAAGATTTATTTCATCCGAAAAAAGACGTTCCATTATTGTAAGACCGTTTTCAATTGATTTCTATATTCCGATGGGTTCTGACCGGTAAATGCCTTAAACGATTTATTAAAATGCGAAAAGTTGTTGAATCCACTTTCAAAACATACTTCGGTAATACTGATGGGTTTTTCCGCCAATAATTTAGAAGCATGCACCAAACGATATTCATTTACGAACTTGGTAAATGTTTTATTGGTTATTTTTTTAAAGTACCTACAGAAAGACGGTACCGTCATACTAACAATATCCGCCATTTTTTCCAAGCTTATTTCTTCCTGAAAATTATTTTTCACATAATTGAATACAATATTGATGCGGTCGTTATCCTTAACCTCGGTCTCCAAGGAAAAACCTTCTGCATTTAAGACTTTAAACTCATGTGAGTTTCCCAATTCGTTCAATATATTTAAAATGGATAACAATCGCTGAAAGTCGGATTGATATTCCAGAATTTCCATTTTTTCCCCTATTTTTCTTTTTGTCTTTCCTTCAAACGCAATTCCTCCCTTGGCCGATTCAAAGAGGCTTTGGATTTTTTTCATTTCAGGGATATTGAAAAAATCGGTTCCTAAAAAGTCCTGCTTCATCTGCACTACGGTCTCGCTTTTATTTCCTGTAAGTTTATGGGTAAAACCGCAGTGGGGAAGATTGGAGCCGATCAAAATCAAGTCTCCATTGGTGTAATAGGACACGTGACTTCCTATTTGACGTTTTCCGCTACCTCCATTAACATAGACCAACTCTATCTCAGGATGATAGTGCCATGCATTGTTTTTGTCGACTTGGTTTTCGTCAAATTTCTGATAGGTGAAAGAATGCCCAAAATCGGGTTCTATAGCTTCAAAAGCAGGTTTTTGTTTTAGCATATCTTTTTCCATAGATAATATAAAAATAGACAAGGTAATTAAAAGAAATCTTTGCAAAATTACCCAAAATATGTTCCATATTAACTTAAATAAAACTTAATGATTTCTTTATGGTTAAAATAACATAGAAACTGGAAAAATAAGCTGTAGTGGGCCATTTGTTATGGAGCTAAGTTTGTAGTGTAATTATTTAGTAATCTTAAATCTAAAAAACTATGAAAACAGTTCTAAAATTTACAGTAGCGATTGCCATGATGTTCAGCACAATAACAGCTTTGGCAAATGAGCCTAAACTTTACTTAGTAGCTAACAAGGATGCAAAAAGTTTGGTTTTTCAATTGGATGCACAGACCAAGGAAACTTCCATCAAGTTTATTGATGCCGATAATCAAATCATTTACTCGGATAATATTAAGGATGCCTATGATTATACCAAGAAATTTGATTTAAGCAAACTTAATGATGGCGAGTATACCTTTGAAATGGAAGATATGCTCAGGACCATTACCTATGACATCACCATAAAAAAGGATGATATGGAGATTCTTAAGAAAAGAGAGAATACCAAACCCTTTTTTAGGAGAAAAGGTGATATGTTATATCTCAATCTACTGAACTTGGATCACGATGCCATAGAAGTAAAGGTGTATGACAGTCAAAATAGTTTGATTCTTAAGCAAGCTTTAGGGAATGGACTGATTATCGAAAAAGCTTTCAATTTTGAAAAAGCCTTTGAGGATAGCTATACCCTGGTATTAAAGGATAATGATGATACGTATTACCAAGAGGTCATTATTGAATAAGTGATAATTTAGTTCGATTAATTTTAATTCAAGAAGAGAGGGGCCAGGCAGGGCCCCTTTTTTATTGGATATATCAAAACTGCAAATACCAATAGGCCCAATAGATGAGCCCAAATTGTAGTGGAATCCTTAGTACAAGTATCCATCTGGGAACACCAGCGGAAGCTTTTTCCCCGGAGAGCATATAAAAGTGAACCAGTAGAAAAACCAACAGCATTGCGATAATACCGTAAATGGAACTATTTTTCAAAACCGGAAAACACAAGCCAACCCCTAATAAAATTTCGGATACCCCGCTAAGAATTACCAGCAATTTATGGTTTGGCAGATATCTTGGCATAATTCGCAGGTAAGCCTTAGGTTTTATAAAGTGCATTGTTCCGGCGAAAATATACATCGCAGACATTACGTACAGATGCCAAGGATAGTCCATATTTGATTTTAAAAGTTGGTTTTGCCCCTAATATTTTGAGAGCGGACTATTTTTTCATAGAAATACATATTGCCCGGCTCAATAGTGTTCGGCTATTTTGATGGTTGGGAGGTCTTTATCCAGAGAATTATTTTATCTTCCAATAATGCCAGCGGTACACAGCCTGTTTCCAAAACCTGATTATGAAATTCGCGGATATCAAAGGCGTCGCCCAACGTTTCTTCGGCTTTTGTTCTAAGCTCCCTAATTTTTAGCTGTCCTATTTTGTAGGATAGCGCTTGGCCGGGATTGGCCATGTATCGTTCTATTTCAGCGATGATACTAGCCTCGGATTCCGCTTCGTTATCCAAAGAATATTGAATGGCTTTTTCACGTGACCAACCCTTTGCATGTAGGCCGGTGTCTACCACCAATCTAATGGCCCTATGCATTTCTGCTCCCAACATGCCAAAATATTGATAGGGATCATTATATAACCCTAGTTCCTTGCCCAAGGACTCTGTATATAGGGCCCAACCTTCACCATAGGCGCTGTACCACAATGTTTTTCGAAATTGGGGCAGGTCCTTGTTTTCTTGGGTCAATGAAATTTGAAAATGATGGCCGGGTATGGCCTCGTGTAAAAATAAATCCTCATCGGAATAGGTATTATACTTGGTCACTTCCGGGATAGGAACGTAAAATATACCTGGGCGGGTGCCATCAACAGAGCCAGGATTGTATTCCGCACTTGCCGATGCCTCGCGGAAAGCTTCCGTACGCCTTACCTCAAAGGCTGTCTCTGGTTTTTTATCAAAGAGTCGCTCAATCCGAGGCTTCATTTTTTCATGAATGGCATTAAAATTATCGATGACCTGTTCGGGATCGGTAAAGGGCATCAATTCTTTTTTGTTTCGCACATGATCGAAGAACGATTTTAAATCGCCCTCAAAACCAACTTCTGCCTTAATTTTTTCCATTTCCGCTCCGATCCGGGCTACTTCGTTTAAACCCAGTTGGTGAATCTCTTCGGCGGTCATATCCGTGGTCGTATATAATTTTATGGAATACCCATAATAATCGTCACCGCTGGGAATGTTTTGTATACCGCTAGAGGTTCTACCCGCTTTCATATATTCCGTGTTCATGAAATCGTGTAATTTTTGATAGGCAGGAATAATTTTTTTGGAGATAATGTCGGCATATGCTTTGGTAAGTCGTTCTTTATTCGCTGCATTGAAATCCGCCGGCATGTTTTTTATAGGACTATAAAACAAATGTCGGTCCAAGTCCTTGGTCGTCATGGCCGCCAGTTGTGGAACTACCTTTTTAATTAAGGATTTTGGTAAGACGTGGCCGGTTGTAATTCCTTCTCGCATCCGTTCTTCGGCAGAGCTCATCCATTGTAGATAGCCTTCCAAACGTTTTAACCAATTGTCATAGTCTTCAACGGTCTTAAAAGGTTGGGCCCCGGCACCACTGGCCAATTGTCCCACACTGAGTTGTAAGGTCCACATTTGGTTCAAGGGCATCAGGTCTTCTCGAAAAGTGAATCGATCTAAATTTCGATTACATTCCCAGGCCAGTACCGCCTTGCTCATTTTCTGACTTTCGTTCAGTGTTTCCTCATCAAACGCTTCTAATCTGGTTTTATAATCCGTAAAATGGGCAATCTCCTTTGCCCTGAAATCATCGCTTAGAAAGTTAGGGAAGACATCATTATACCGATTGTCTCCGGCAAACGTAGCATTCAAAGGGTAAAGCCTTAAGCCATCTTGATAGTACTCTTCCAAAAGTTTATCAAAGGCCTCATTTTTGGAAACAATTACCTCTTTTTTAGGTTCTTCCTTACAGGCTTGTACTATAAAAATGCAAATTAAAATGGATAGGTACTTTTTCATGAATAGGTTTTAAGAGCGAAAGAATATTTAGCTATGAAGGTGCAAGATACTTTTTTAATCGTTCCCTTTTATACAAGGGGAGCGCGGTATTTTCAATGGCAAGTTGTACCAAATCCATATCTTTTTTCCTGGTATAAAGTAAATTATAGAACTGGGCAATGGTCAAGGTGTTTTCAGACGGGGTATCCAAAATCAATTCATCTCCGGTCTTTACCGTGCCTTCTTCTAGAACCCGGACATAAGTGCCGGGATAGCCATGGTCAATGAACTGCTTCAAAATATCCTGATTCCCAAAACGGATACCCAGTTTGTAACAAGGCTCCCTAGGCTGGGATACTTGAACAAGGGAGGTACCTATTTTATAAATATCACCGATACGGATTTGTGATTCGTCCATCCCTTCAATGGTAAGGTTTTCCCCAAACATACCCCAATCCCATTGTAGATGGGGATAGCTATTTTTCCAATACGGATATTGTTCCTTGGAAAATAGATAGCAGGCTTTGTGTATACCGCCATGGACTTTGCGATCTGCTATGGTATCCTTGGCCACGGACTCCCTTTCCAAAGTCAAGGGTTTTACCGTAGGGTATTTAAAGATTCCGGTTTGAACGTTCACCCCCTTCCACAACACGGTGGTGGGATTTCCGATATTGGTAGATACAATTTTCATCCCATAAAGATAAAAAACCAAAGGGGGTATATGTGATTTTTTAATCTTTATTGTGGAAGTACGAATTGAAGGTGCCGGACCTCAAATAAAGTTGTCCTATAAAAAGGATTTAATACTGAATAGATCTGTTTTTTTGAACAGAGGTTTGTGTTCTACCACTACGATCCTCAGAATGTTGTCCCCTATGTTTTCTAGATCGCTTATGATTTCTTTTCCTTCAAATTCCCAATAAGCAGTGTCCCCTTTCTTTAATCTTAACAAGTTTATTTTGCCATTGGCATTACGGGAAATTACCGATCCCTTTGTTAACGAGGTCCAGCTGTAGTTGCTATCCAGTTTGCGAAAAGGGATTCGTTCATTGGGAAACAGGGTGATTTCCCAAAGTTTGATAATTTCATTTTCATATAGACATTCTCCAACGGCGTCACTTAAATATTTGTTTTTAAGTTCCTTGATTTTAGCCGTATCCCAAGGTTCAAAATTCCCTATCTTATTTAATTCAACACAGTCCATTATTTTCTTTTTCTTTCAAGCGGCAAAGATTGATAAAATAGCATAGCCTATCATAAAAATTGATATTGAAAGAAGTCCTGATTTCAGAATTTAGAACCAAAATTGAGCAATTGTATCCATTTTTAAGGAATCCAAATTGGATGTCGTTCATTGGTTTTGTGAATTCTACTTTGGCCTTAAGGTAACGGGCTTCTTAGATCAGGGCCTGTTAGCATCAAGAGTATGAGTACGTTTCATTTAGGATTAACAAGTCCTAGGATTGAACCATCTTTTCCTTGAATTTAATTGGAGTGGTGCCGGTTACTTTTTTAAAGGCGGTATAGAAGGCACTCTTACTATGAAAACCAACTTCATTCCCAATACCTTCTATACTAAGATTATCCGAATCTTTGTCGGCCAGGAGTATTTCCGCTTTCTTTATACGGAATGTATTGATGTAGGTATTAAAATTTTGATGGTATACAGTATTGATCGTTGTAGAAATTCTACGGGGATGCATTTTTAGGGCTTTGGCCAAATCTAGAATAGTCAGCTCCGTATCTATAAAGCTTTCAGAAGTTTTTACATAATCGTCTATTTGTTCCATGAGGGTTTCCATATCCTCGTTCGTAATAGATGATACGTTATCATCTTCGGAAGATTTTCTCCAAGATAGGTTATTGTTGCCTTTTTTGTCCAAGATAGATAGCACATTTCTTTGCACTACGCCATGGAACGACACCCAATAAATTGCGATCAGATCAAAAGTTGAAAAAATGACTTTATTATAAAAATTGTTAGGTGCTATGTAATATAAAATGTGGATGATTATAGAGCTTCCTAAACTGTAAATAAGAAAAATACGGGCCCATTGCAATTCCTTGGATGCTATCATAGAAAAATAGTTTTTTACTTCAATACGGTGTTGGTACAATATTTTTAGATTCCAAATACCGATGCCCCATGAATAGCATATTCCTGTATAGGTAAAGAAAAGATCATGCCATGGACTTTCGGAAATCATCAGTTTTGTTTGGTAGGGTAAAAAGAAAATAACCAACTGAAGCAAAAATGATGCAATACCGGGGTATAGCACCCAATATTTTGTTCTCTGATTTAAAAAAACGGATACCTGTTGTGTGTAAACGAAGAACAAGGGGAAAAGTAACCAGGAAAAATTAAAAGGCAAAAGAAATAGTTCAGGGTAATAGGCACTTACATTTAGGTCTTTAAAAATAAAATAAAGCAATTTCGTAGAAAAGATTATCAAGAACAATCCTATAAAAAAAGTACTTCTATATTTTCGCTTATTTAATATGATAAGTAGGGTTCCCAAGGTAATACCCTGTATGAAACCTATTGTATCCAATAAGGAAGTAAAACTAAAATGGATTTCCATGAAATTGTCGGTGTCTTACTTACAAGATATATATTTAAATAAGATTTTAACAATTTTTAAAGACGAAAAAACCTACTTGTACATCTTTTTTAGTTTTCCGTATAGCTTTTGTTCGGAGCATTTTGGCCGAGTTTTAAAGTGGGCTTTTAAAATTCATTTTGATCCATACTATTGTTATTCTATGCTACTGTGCTTACTTTTGATTTTATGTTTAATATCTCCCCTTGGAACAGCTAAAAAATAAAATAAGATCTTATACCAAAATTAGTGACGCCAACTTGGAGTACGCTTTGCAGTTCTATAGGGAAATAGGTTTTAACAAAGGTGATTTGCTTATTAAACCCGATCAATACGTAAGGTACTTTTACTTTTTGAAGAAAGGTTGTATATGTTATTATACGGAGGATGGGGCCGGTACAAAGGTGATGGAGTTTTTTACGGAAGGAGATTTTTTCACGGATTTGTATGCCTATATCGAGGAAATTCCATCGGCCAGTTACCTAAGCGCTACAGAGGATTGCATTGTTTATGCAATTTTAAAGGAAGATGTTGAAAAGTCCTTTGACCGCTCCCATGAGTTAGAACGTTTTGGCAGACTATCCATGCAAGATGGTTTTGTACAATTGTTCAGAAGGAATAACCATCTGAAGAACCTTACCCCTCAAGAGCGCTATCAGCGATTACTTCAGAAAAGACCCGATCTTTTTCAAAGAGTACCCCAATATTTAATCGCTTCATACTTGGGCCTTACACCTGTTGGGCTTTCAAAAATCAGAAAAAGACTGGCCACTTCGTAATTTTTTTCGGTTCATTGGGCACAATTTTTAGTTTACGCCCTACCTTCCGCATGCGGGTTACACTTTAGTACCAGATTTTCAGTTTCCAAAAAGATTTTAGTCATAAGAGTTATTAGGTTATTAGTTATTAAAGCGTTCCGACCAAATAACGAACAACTCGGTAACCCAATAACTATTTTTAATTTCATTACTTACTCAAAGCCTATGGATTTCCAATACATAGTGGTTTAGTACCTTTTATATCTAATCTTAAGAATGACTACTATTTTGGAATTTATTAAACTGGTTTAATAGGAATTTTATAAATATTCCTTTATTTTATTGAAGTATAGATAAACTTCAAAATAGTACGGTTATGGCAAAGGAATATATGGATATGGATACCTTAAGGTATTTGTTGGATGAAGTACACGATTTGGAAAGTATACTTTCCAATGAGCGATATCAGGATCATGATGCAGAATCGTTACATCTGTTCTTGGATTCCGTGAAAGAATTCTCGGATAGGGAATTATTCCCCTATTTTAAGGAAATGGACGAAAACCCGGCCTATCATAAAGATGGGACCGTAATAGTACACCCCCAAGTGGATATCATGATGAAAAAGGGAGGGGAAATGGGATTGATTGCGGCCCCTTTTGACTATAAGGACGGGGGATTACAGCTCCCTTCAATGGCACATACCGCTTCGGCATATATCTTGGATGCCGCCAATAATCATTTGCCTGGTTATGCCGGATTGACCCTTGGGGCGGCAGAATTGATCGTTAATTTTGGTGATGAAGCACTCAATACCGCTTACGTACCTAAAATGATTTCCGGGGAATGGGGAGGTACCATGTGTCTTACAGAACCCCAAGCAGGCAGCTCGTTATCAGATATCGTTACCAAAGCTATTCCTACAGATGAGGGTTATTATAAGATAAACGGACAAAAAATATTCATCTCCGGAGGGGATCATCAATTTACGGAAAATATAGTTCACTTGGTGTTGGCACGAATAGAAGGGGCGCCTTCCGGAACAAAAGGAATTTCTTTGTTCGTAGTGCCTAAGAACAGACCTGAAGCCGATGGGAGCCTTACTAAAAATGATGTAATGACCGTTGCTGATTTTCAAAAAATGGGGCAACGTGGCTATTGTACTACCCATTTGGGATTTGGCGATACCGATGATTGCCGTGGATGGCTGGTGGGCCAACCCCATCAGGGCCTAAAATACATGTTCATGATGATGAACGGGGCGCGGATAGCGGTAGGACGTGGCGCCGCAGCAATTGCCATGGCCGCTTATCAAGCCTCCCTGGAATATGCCAATGAACGGCCACAAGGGCGAAAACTGACCAGTACCGGAAAAAAGAACCCTGAAGAAAACCAAAGTTTAATTATTGAGCATCCCGATGTGCGTAGAATGTTATTGCTGCAAAAATCAATTGTGGAAAGTTCCCTGAGCTTGGTCATCCTGGCATCAAAATATCATGATATTTCACACACTTCCAAGGACGGGGAAGAACGCAAAAAATATCATTTACTGTTGGAAATGGTCATTCCCATAGTAAAAACATACCCTTCGGAAGCAGGGGCCATGGCGGTGAATAACGGGCTTCAAGTATTGGGGGGTTATGGATTCTGTTCTGATTTTATACTACAGCAATACCACCGCGATATCCGTATCTCTGCTATCTATGAAGGAACAACAGGTATACAGTCCCAAGATCTTTTAGGAAGAAAAGTGACTATGGAGAACGGTAAGGCCTTGGAATTACTTTCGGCAGAAATTATGAATACCATAAAGGGTGCCTCAAATTACGAAGAGCTACGTCCGTATGCCGATAAGTTGGCAAGCAAACTAAAATTGACCCAAGAGGTATTGGGCTTTTTAATGCCTTTTGCGCAAAAAGGCGATTACGAAAGATACCTTTCGGATGCCAATTTGTTTATGGAGTTCCTAAGCCATATTGTAATCGGCTGGTTATGGTTGGATATGGCCATGCATGCCAAAACCAGTTTGGTAAATGGTGACAATGCCTATTCCGTAGACTTTTATGAAAGTAAGATTCATACGATGAAATTCTACTATAAATATGAGTTGCCCAAAACAAATAGTCTAGCAGAATCACTTATGGATACGGAAGTATTGACAGTGAAGACCAAAAAAGAAGTATTTGTATAAAAGGTATAAGAAAATAGATGCGGGAACAAAGATTGTTAAAAGTAATCAAAGTTCTATTCGGCCGATTAGAATTCATTGCAATATGGTAAGACCCTAAGGATGTTAAGCAAAAGAACAAATCGTCTTTTCCTTCTGTTGTGAATAAAAATTAATAATAACCTATGACCCACATAAAAGAACAATTTAACCTTCTTGGAAAAGTCGCCATAATTACGGGGTCTAGCAAAGGTATAGGAAAGGCCATTGCAAGGGGATTGGCGGAAAATGGGGCCCATGTAGTCATTAGTAGTAGAGATCAAGAAGCCTGTGAATCGGTAGTTTCGGAATTTAGGGAGGAAGGGTTGAACGCTTCCGCCATTAGCTGTCATATTGGAAAAGAAGATCAACGCAAGGCCTTGGTGGATAAAACCGTTTCCGATTTGGGAGGAGTGGATATCCTAATCAATAATGCGGCCATAAACCCCATTTTTGGTCCTTTGGAAGATGCCGAAGAAGCTATTTTCGATAAGATTATGGACGTAAACGTAAAAGCACCTTGGAGGTTATCCAATTTGGTTTTATCCAGCATGCAAGAACGTAAGGGGGGTAGTATCATAAATATCGCTTCCGTAGAGGCGTTGACCCCTGGAATGGGATTGGGATTGTATAGCACCAGCAAAGCGGCCCTGTTAATGCTTACAAAAAATCAGGCCAAGGAGTGGGGAAAACACGGAATCCGTGCCAATGCATTATGCCCTGGTCTAATAAAGACCAAATTCAGTGCCGCCCTTTGGCAAAATGAGAAAATTTTGCAAAAAGTGGAGCGAGCCTTGCCCACAGGTCGTATGGGTATGCCAGAGGAAATGGTAGGCATGGTCTGTCTTTTGGCATCCGATGCCGGAGCGTACATGACAGGCGGAGTGTATACCGCCGATGGAGGTTATATGATCGCCGGTTGATCGGATAACATTGGAAAGGGTAATGTTTTACGTCCTAAATTCATTCTTGGATATTTCACTTCCGATATGGACAGCTTAAGGCAAATGGCCGAAACGATAATTATTTTATACTAAGGGAACAATGAATTTTGAATACTCCGATAGGTCCAAAGCACTTCAGGAAAAGCTACATACTTTTATTATAGAACATGTGCTACCCGTAGAAGAGGAAGTATATGCCTTTAATCTAGATCCCGAAAATAGATGGAAACGCTGGCCAGGTTTGGATGCTCTAAAGGAAAAAGCAAAAGTGGCCGGTTTGTGGAATTTATTCCTCCCCAAAAGTTACGGTGATTGGAGTCCTGGACTGTCCAATTTGGAATATGCGCCCTTGGCAGAAATCATGGGGAGAATCATATGGTCGTCCGAGGTGTTTAATTGTAGCGCTCCGGATACCGGAAATATGGAAGTCTTGGCCAAATATGGAAGCCCGGAACAAAAAGAGCGTTGGCTCAAACCTTTGTTGGAAGGCGAAATCCGGTCGGCATTTTTAATGACCGAACCGCAAGTAGCCTCTTCCGATGCCACCAATATAGAAACCTCCATTGTTTTAGAAGGCGACGCTTATATAATCAATGGCAGAAAATGGTGGTCCTCCGGGGGCATGGATCCCCATTGTAAGATTGCCATTGTGATGGGAAAAACAGACCCCGATGCCCCAAGACACCAGCAACAGAGTATGGTTTTGGTTCCTATGGATACAAAAGGGTTGAAAATTGAAAGAGCGCTATCCGTCTTTGGATTTTATGATTCTCCCGAAGGCCATGCCGAGATTACCTTGGATAATGTTAGGGTACCCAAGGAAAATCTGATTTTAGGAGAAGGTAGGGGCTTTGAAATTGCCCAAGGAAGATTGGGTCCGGGGCGGATTCATCATTGTATGCGGCTTACCGGAATGGCACAGCGTTCCTTGGAATTAATGTCCCAACGGGCAGCGGAACGTATCGCCTTTGGAAAAACATTCAAGGATTTTAGTAGTATCCGTCAAGAAATCGCAAAATCCCAGTGTGACGTGGAACAGGCACGCTTGCTGACCCTTTCCGCAGCTGATAAAATGGACAAGGCCGGCAACAAAGAGGCAAAAGATCTTATCGCCATGATCAAGATAGTGGCTCCAAATATGGCGTTAAAGGTAATCGATAGGGCCATTCAGATCCATGGAGGCAAAGGGGTCGGTCAGGATACACCTTTGGCACACTATTTTACAGCGGCAAGGATGCTTCGTTTGGCCGATGGCCCCGATGAGGTACATATGTATCAATTAGGAAAAAGTGTTATCGCCAAACATACTAAACAATAAATAGTTCATGACCAACGATAGCAGACAGCAGGTAAGGAAGGGAGAAGAACTTCACGAGGCCAATCTGAAAGGATTCCTTTATAGGAACGGACTTATCAATAATGAGCGTGCTGACTTGTTCGTGAAACAATTTACCCATGGCTACTCCAATCTCACCTACTTGTTACAGATCGAGGACAAAGAGTACGTGTTGCGCAGACCACCTTTTGGGGCCATTAAAAGAGGGCACGACATGGGACGGGAATACAAAGTGCAAAGCGGTCTTGGCAAAGGTTTTTCAAAGGTTCCTAAAATGTACGCCTATACCGAAGACGAGACAGTAATCGGTGCCCCTTTCTACCTTATGGAAAAAGTAGCGGGAATTATTTTAAGCTACCAAGAAGCCCAAAAAATCGATATTCCTGAACATGCATATCCAACCGTTGCCGATTCCTGGCTAAATACCTTTGTAGAGTTACATCAGGTAGATTATAAGGCGTTGGGATTGGGGGATTTGGGTAGGCCGGAAGCTTATGTGGAAAGCCAAGTGACCAACTGGGGCAAGCAATACTTAAAAGCGGCTACCGATGATGTTCCCGCCGCCCAAAAAGTAATGCGGTGGATGCAGGAAAATCAGCCTGGCCATTATCGACATAGTTTAATACATAACGATTATAAATATGACAATGTCGTTTTTAGGGACAACACTTGGAAGGAGGTCATTGCCATCTTGGATTGGGAAATGGCGACCCTAGGGGACCCTTTAATGGATCTGGGTACTTCCTTGGGCTATTGGACCATGGCCAGTGATCATGATTTCGTAAAGCAGGGTATTCCGTCACCAACTGTATTTAAGGGAAATCCGGGTAGAAGTGAAATTGTAGAGCTGTATGCCCAAAAAAGCGGGAATACCATCGATAATCTGGTTTTTTATTATGCATACGGACTTTTTAAAATAGCGGTCATCGCGCAACAAATCTATTATAGATATAAACACGGATACACTTCCGATCCTCGTTTTGCCCAATTGAACAAGGCGGCCGAACTCTGCTGTAATCTCGCTTTAAAAGCTATTCAGACCACGAAAATCGATTAAATGGGTACTACTTTGCACACGGACATTAATAGGCAAGCTTTAGAGGAACTATCTTCTTTTTCGGATGATGGTCCATTGCATATGGTCAACTATTTAAAGTATAAGGAGATAGACGAAACTACCGGGAGAACGGGAAAGGAAATCTATAAGGAATACATGGAAAAGGCCATTCCTTTTTTTCAAAAGATCAAGGCGAATATTACGTTTAAGGGAAAGCCTAAACTGATGATCATTGGTCCTACGGACGAAACGCTTTGGGACGAAATTTTAATCGTCACCTATGCTACCAAGAATGATTTTTTAAAATTGATCCGAATGGAGGGGTATCCGGGGCATATTAGGAAACAGGCCTTGTCCGACTCAAGAATCATTTTTTGTAAATAAATAATTAGATGAAAGTAAAAGATAAAATAGTAATCGTTACGGGTGCAGGCTCGGGGATAGGAGCGGCTACGGCGAAACATTTTGCCGATTATAAAGCAAAGGTGGTAGTTTCGGATATCGATGTCAATAAGGCACGGTCAGTAGCCGAAGAAATCATTGCCTCTGGAGGGACTGCTGTAGTCATTCCGGCAAATGTGGCCCAATTTGATGAAGTTGACGCTTTAGTGAACGAAACCTTAAAGCAATTTGGACGGTTGGATATAATGGTGAACAACGCTGGTATCGGCCCAAAAAAATTATCCCGGACCGCGGAGTATACCTTGGAGGATTGGGATAGTGTGATAGCGGTAAACCAAACAGGGGTTTTTTATTGTATGAAACTGGCATTGCAACAGATGTTGCTACAGGGCTATGGAAATATCGTAAATGTGGCTTCCCTTGCCGGTCTAAAAGCCTCATTGAACAACTTGTCCTACAGTGCCAGTAAATTTGCCGTCGTGGGAATGACCAAGTCCGCCGCTTTGGAATACGCCACCAAAAATATTCGCATTAATGCTGTTTGCCCCGGCTATACGGAATCCGCCTTGTTGGATAAACTATTAAGTACCAGGCCTGATATGGACGATATGCTCAAAAGTGTCATTCCCATGAAGCGATATGGAAATGCGGACGAAATAGCGGAGGCCATTGTTTGGCTTGCCTCGGATAGTACCAAATTCATTACAGGACAGACCATTACCCTGGACGGGGGGACATCGCTTTAGAAAAAAAATAGTACTGTCCGGTCGAGTGTGTCACGTTGAGCAAAGTGGAAATGGAGTAGAGACCTACAATGCAAAATATGTTTGACATCGCCCTATAAAAGGAAGAAATGAATACGATACAACTATCAAAAAAAGAAAACTACGCAATTGTTCAACTGAACAGGGGTAAGGTAAATGCCATCAACCATCAAATGGTTAATGAGCTTAGCGCGGTTTTTACGGATTTACTGCAGGATGCATCCGTAAAAGGTGTTATTCTAGCGGGCATACCCCATTTTTTCTCTGCCGGATTGGATGTTATCGAACTTTATGGCTATAACGAACGGCAGATCCAATCGTTTTTCACCGCTTTTGGGTCCCTACATATCCAATTGGCCACTTTTCCAAAGCCCTTGGTCGCCGCTATAACGGGCTATGCGCCTGCAGGAGCTTGTGTATTGGCCATTGCGGCGGATTATCGGATTATGGCTGCCGGAGAGAAGTATACCATTGGACTCAACGAAGTGGCAGTGAACATACAGATTTCCAATAATTTGGTGAACGCTTATGCCTTTTGGATCGGTAAGGGTCGTGCGCATTCGTATATTTTGGATGGAAAGCTATTGAATGTTCAAGAGGCCTTGGCATGTGGTTTGGTGAACGAAGTAGTTCCTCTAGAGGAAGTGTTGCCCACGGCGGAACAGAAAATGAAACGATTTTTGGGTGCCGATGAAACTATTTTTAGAAATACCAAACAGAAATTGCGCAGTAACTGGTTAGATAATTTGGAAACGGATGGATCTAAAGATTTGGAAGAGGCCATAAGCTTATGGTGGTCTCCCCCAATTCGTCAAAAAATGAAGGCTTTTGTAGATAAGCTTCAGAAAAAATAGCTTATTGGGTTAGGAGTTAGGAGTTAGGAGTTAGGAGTTAGGAGTTAGGAGTTAGGAGTTAGGAGTTAGGAGTTAGGAGTTATGGGTTCAAGGTTTCTAATTTCCGAATACTGATTTCTGATCTTTGTCATCCCAACAGTACCCTTGAGGTGGAGGGATTATTTTCCGCCGATACTATAATAAATATTAAAAAGAACATGAATATGAACAAACAACTTATTTTTAAGAAACGTCCTATAGGTATGCCCGATGCCGATACCTGGGAATTAGAATCCAATGCAATTCCGGAACCGGGTGTGGGGGAAGTATTGATACAGCATCATTACATTTCCTTAGATCCCGCGATGCGGGGCTGGATGAACGACCAAAAGTCATATATACCCCCGGTACAGATCGGGGAAGTAATGCGTGCCGGGTCCATAGGGATAGTCCTTAAATCTAACAACCACCCTAAATTTAAAGTAGGCGATTGTCTCACCGGATGGGGCGGAGTGCAGCAATATGTAGTCACCAAGGGGGAAAATTGGTATCAGGTAGATCCCAATCTAGTGCCTATGCCTACCTATATAGGTATGCTCGGAATGCCGGGAATGACCGCTTATTTTGGCATTCTGCAAGAGGCAAAAATCAAAGAGGGCGATATCGTCCTAATTTCGGGGGCCGCCGGTGCGGTAGGGAGTATTGTAGGTCAGATCGCCAAGATCAAAGGATGTAGGGTAATCGGTATTGCGGGAGGTGAAGCCAAATGCAAGTATATCGTAGATGAATTGGGCTTTGATGGTGCCATAGATTATAAATCCGAAAATCTGGCTACGGCCTTAAAAAGGGAATGCCCCAAAGGTATAGATGTGTATTTTGACAATGTAGGTGGAGACATCCTTGATGCTGCCCTGACCCGACTTAGAATGCATGCCCGTGTCATTATTTGTGGTGCTATTTCACAATATAACAATAAGGAGAATGTGCAAGGACCAAAGAATTATTTGTCCTTATTGGTCAATAGGGCAAGTATGCAAGGTATAGTCGTCTTGGATTATGCAAAGGATTATGGCAAAGCGGCCCAAGAAATGGGGATGTGGATGATGCAAGGAAAGCTTAAGAGCAAAGAGGACATATATGAAGGTATTGAAAACTTCCAGCAAACCTTTGAACGTCTTTTTACGGGGGATAAAATGGGAAAATTAGTGCTAAAAGTTATAGAAAATTAATTCCTTCCCTTAAGGAAGTGTAATCATTTAAAATGAATACAATTTGAAAGCCATCGTCTGTGAACAATTTGGACCGCCATCGGGCCTAGTAGTAAAGGAAATAGAAGCGTTGAGACCTAAGGCCAAAGAAGTTTTGGTCTTGGTAAAGGCTTGTGGGGTCAATTTCCCCGATACCTTGATTATTCAAGGGCTATATCAATTTAAACCGGAATTGCCTTTTACACCGGGTAGTGATATTGCCGGTGTAGTAAAAGAAGTAGGTGAAGAGGTTGCCCACTTAAAACCGGGAGATGACGTTTTTGGTTTTGTGATGAACGGGGGCTTTGCCGAAGAAGTATTGGTGCCGGGCAATGCCTGTTTTCCAAAACCTCCACAAATGGACTTTCCCACGGCAGCTTCATTTATGATGGCCTATGGAACCTCCTATCATGCCTTAAAAGATCGTGGAAATTTAATGGAGGGGGAAACCCTTTTGGTCCTAGGTGCTTCCGGTGGTGTAGGCTTGGCGGCGGTAGCACTGGGAAAACTAATGGGAGCAAGGGTTATCGCCGCGGCTTCAACAAAAGAGAAGTTAGATCTATGTAGGCAATATGGAGCGGACGAACTCATTAATTACTCGGAAGAAAATTTAAAAGAAAGGATAAAGGAACTCAGTGGAGGCAAGGGGGCAGATGTGGTATATGATCCCGTGGGGGGTGCTTATTCCGAAGCGGCCCTAAGGGGAATGGCCTGGGAAGGAAGGTATTTGGTAGTAGGTTTTGCGGCCGGGGATATTCCTAAAATACCTTTAAACTTGCCCTTGCTCAAAGGATGTGCGATCGTTGGGGTATTCTGGGGCAGTTTTGCCATGAAAACCCCTAAAAAGAATATGCAGAATACCGCACAATTAATGCAATGGTATGGGGAAGGGAAATTAAAACCGCATATACATGCCGTTTATCCCTTGGCCGATGTTCCAAAAGCTTTGGAAGAAATGATGGAAAGAAAAGTAAGGGGAAAAGTGGTTATTGGAATATAAGCCTCAGGGTTTCCAAAATCGAAGTGATTTTTGACCATAAGGTAAAAAGACTAAAAAAAGGCAATCCTACATAAAACACAATAAAATTTAAGAAAATGAGACTAAAAAATAGAGTGGCCATTGTAACCGGTGGTGCGCGCGGTATAGGAAGGGCAGTTTCGGAATTGTTTGCCAAAGAAGGTGCATCGGTACTGATATGGGACCTGTTGGATGAAGGTGTCGAAACCGCAAAGGATATCAATGCCGATGGTGGTACGGCAGAATTTCTTAAGATTTCGGTAACCGATAAGGAAGCGGTGAATAGGGCGGTCGCCGATACACATTCCAGATATGGCAAAATAGATATCCTGATCAATAATGCGGGAATAACTCGCGATAAGACGCTTATGAAGATGAGTTTGGAAGAATGGGATTCGGTCATCGATGTCAATTTAAAGGGCGTTTTCATATGTGCACAGGCAGTGGCCCCATATATGAAAGAAGCGGGTTATGGCCGTATTGTTTCAGCGGCATCCAATGTAGGATTGAGGGGAAATTTTGGTCAGACAAATTATTCCGCTACTAAGGCCGGAGTCATTGCCATGTCCAAGACATGGACTATGGAATTGGGAAAATACGGAATAACTGCAAACGCACTGGCACCCGGATTTACGTTAACGGAAATGGTGGAGAAAATCCCAGCGGAGCATATAGCGAATATTAAAAAACAAATTCCCCTGCAAAAGGCCGCGCAACCTATGGATATTGCCTATGGATATTTGTATTTAGCCTCGGACGAGTCACAATATGTATCCGGAATCTGTCTAACCATAGATGGAGGAATTTCAAGATAGGGATATGGAAAAATTGGAGTGTAAAAATTTTGTGGAGTTCCGAGAACAAGAAGGTAAAGACTTACCTGTGGGCGATTGGATTACCGTTACCCAAAAAATGATCAATGCCTTTGCCGAAGCCACCTTGGATTTTCAATGGATACATGTAGATGAGGAAAAAGCGAGGAAATACTCGCCCTTTAAGGCTCCTGTGGCACATGGATTTATGTCGGTTTCCCTATTGTCCAAGATGTTGGGAGATGTCATGGAAGTGCAAAGCGTGCAAATGGGGGTGAACTATGGATTGAATAAAGTACGTTTTCCCCATCCGGTAATCGTTGATAGTAAATTAAGGTTAAGGGGAAAGATTGCCCATATAGAAGATTACGGGGATAATGGCCTTAAGATTACCTGCAATTGTACAGTAGAAATTCAAGGAATAGAAAAGCCGGCCTGTGTGGCCGAGTTTGTATCTTTAATGTTCGAATAAAATTGATGCTATGAATACCGGTACTTTTTTAGTGAATAGGTCGGATTTCGCCGACTGCCTTTTTAAAAACTTGGAACCACCGGTTCTCGGGGCTAATGAGGTCTTGTTCCGTATAGGCAGTTATGCGTTTACCTCCAATAATATTACGTATGCCGTTGTAGGTGATGTTATGGGATATTGGAATTTCTTTCCTGCCGAAGTACCCTATGGGGTTATTCCTGTTTGGGGTTTTGCTGAAGTAGTAAAGTCCAATAATGTGGCTATTAAGGTGGGTGAGCATTTCTACGGGTATTGGCCCATGGGCATATATTTAAAAGTGTTACCTATCCGTACAAAAGGACATGGTTTTGTTGATGGTACGGCACATAGAAGTAAACTTCCTCCGCTTTATAACTATTACGCAAAGGCTCCAAAGTCGGTCACCAAAGAAAAAGAGGGCTATTACTCCGTTATAAAACCCTTGTTTACAACGGCATATGTGAATTATCGGTTTTTGGAAGAAGAGCGGTTTTTTAACGCTTCCCAAATAGTACTGACCAGTGCCTCTTCTAAAACAGCTCTGGGCATCGCCTATATGTTATTTGCCAATAGGGGAGGTCATGGTAAGAAAATAATTGGCCTTACTTCAAAAGGGAATATCAATTTTGTAAGCGGCACGGGTTTTTATGACCAGGTCATCGCATATGACGATCTAAGGGAAGAACTTGATGTTGAGGCCACCACAGTAGTAGACCTTGCGGGGAATACGGTTTTGTTACACAATTTAGGAAACTTGTTAAAGGATAAACTCAAGTTTACTTCCTTAATAGGTCTGGCGGATTGGAAATCTGCTGGGTCAATGAAAGAAATTCCCAATTCCAAGTTTTTCTTTGCGCCCGATCATGCTCAAAAATTATATGCCGATTTAGGACCGGACGAGGCAAATAAACGTATCAACCAGGCCCAGGCAGAATTTACAAAGCGGCTATCTAAATGGATAGCGTTGGTATTTATAACATCGCACAAAGATTTAAAAGAACTTTATATGGGCATGTTGAATGGAAAGGTGAATCCTTCCAAAGGATATATTGTAACAATAAACCAAGAATAATGAACATTTTGACTACTCCGGACTCCCGTTTTGAAGGATTAACGGATTATCCTTTTGTGCCGAATTATTGTGAGGTTCAGCCCGGACTCCGCATGCATTTTGTAGATGAGGGAAGCGGACCGGTAATCCTTCTCTTACATGGGGAACCAAGTTGGTCTTACCTGTATCGGAAAATGATTCCTATTCTAGTCGATGCGGGATTCCGCACTATAGCCCCTGACCTGATAGGTTTCGGCAAGTCCGATAAGCCGGATAATCAAGAGGATTATAGTTACCAGAAGCACGTAGATTGGTTAAAAACACTGCTTTCCAAGCTAGAACTTAAAAGCATCCATCTATTCTGTCAGGATTGGGGCGGATTAACAGGTTTGCGGATAGCAGCTGAAGAAGAATCGCTGTTTAACAGTATTGTCGTTTCCAATACCTTTTTACCCAGAACTGGCGTGTATGCCAATGAGGCGTTTAAAAAGTGGCGCTATTTTTCCCAAAACACTCCTCACTTCTCCTCAGGAGGAGTTTTGCAATTGGGTACCGTCTCCAATTTGTCCGATGAGGTAATTGCGGCATACGATGCTCCTTTTCCAGATGATTCCTATAAAGCCGGAGCACGTGTTTTTCCCAAACTGGTTCCTTTTGATGGGGAAGATCCTTATAATGCTATTCCGGCTTGTGATGCAGCGTGGGAGATACTGGAGAAGTGGGAAAAGCCTTTTTTGACGCTCTTTGGCGACTCTGACCCTATTATGAAGGGAGGGGACCTTTTCTTTCAGGCAAAGGTGCCGGGGGCTAAAGGGCAAGCCCATCAAATCATCAAAGATGCGGGCCATTTTATCCAAGAAGAAAAAGGGGCGGAACTGTCTCATCTTATCATCGGTTTTATTCGGGCCATTTCTTAGAATAAAATCGATTTAGGATGTTGACATATTGCAGGACAGGTAGTTCCTAAGAAACTATTTGGTGTTTCACCATCTGCCTTCGATACGATCTTTGGTGATCACTCAGGCACCAAAGTATGGTCATTGAGTGATTTTCGCATTGAAAATCGTATCGAAATGACATTCCAGTATCTAGTATTCCGTATTCAGTAGTCAGGAGGCAGTGACGGTCGGCGGTGGTATTGTTTCTAGTTTCTGGTTTCAAAGTTTAAGGTGTTGGGCTGGAATAAGTTGATTTGTATATCACTCATCTCGCCAAAAACTCCATTGGGAACATGAATTTTAGCTCCTTCCCTTGGTCAAGGGAAGGTGGGTCTTGGCACGGCCAAGAGCCGGAAGGGTATGCGTAACGGGTGATGGATTCGGGTCTTTTATCTTTTTTCCTTTGCTTTTGGATTTTTGAAAGGATGGTTTTCGGTAGTCAGTAGTCGGCATTTAGTAATCGTATTCAGTTTCCGATTTTTTGTCTTTTATCCTTTGTCTTTGGTCTTTGGAAAGATAGTCTTCGGCAGGCGGTGACGATCGCCCACAGTCCTATCGTTTCCAACTTCCAGCTTCTAGTTATACGGTTGTCCAACGGTAAGTCCATTTCTTAGTACAAAATCAATTTAGGATATAGACAAATGCAAACAAAAAGACAGCCTATCATGGCGTCTTTTTGTCTTACCAAGAATACAATGAAGATTATTCTTCCCTATCCAACTTTTTGGTCAAAAAGAAGCCAGCCAACAAACATGTGCCGGCCATTAAAAAGATGGTTCCCGGATAGGCGATTTGCTCTTCAACATTCATATTGTACACCATTACAGAGGCAATAAAGATAGCCAATCCAATACCCATAAGTAATAATGCCAAGTTTAAAATAAGAACTTTCCAGATCGGAGGGGCGTTCCCACGTTTTTCGCGAACAAAAATATTGGCATCCGCACCCTTTTCTATAAGGGCCAAACGTTCCTTGTTCCTGGTCGAAAAATAAAGATAGAATACCCCAAAGACAACTATAAACAAACAAATAAATACTGCTCCTACCATGCTATTGATTTTTAAATGATTAATGAATTCGTTCATAGGGTATGACGATCGTTTTTCCTTTACGGTTACACAAACCATTATTTTTTTTAAATTGTGTAACCGGGGCAATCAAATAGGTGTCTTATACAGCAGATGAGCCTTCAAAAAGACCAACACTATATTGACAGGACCATAGCGGGGGATACCAAGGCGTATGCTTTCCTGATAGATCGGTATAAGCATATGGTATATACGCTGGCATTGCGAATGGTAAAAAATAAGGAGGAGGCCGAAGAAGTGGCGCAGGATACTTTTTTAAAAGTATACAAGGGGTTGCATAGCTTTAAGGGCGATTCAAAATTTTCGACTTGGATCTATAAAATAGCCTATAATCGAAGTTTGGACTATGTAAAGAAACAAAGCAGAAGTTTGGAAACAACAACTATTGATAAGGTTGCGGAACGCTATGTTGTAGCTATTGAGAACACCTTGGCCGGATTGGAACGGAAAGATCGCAGGAATACGATAAAAGAGGCCATGAAGGAATTATCCGGGGATGATAGTTTTTTAATTACGTTACATTATTATGAAGAACTATCTTTAAGCGAGATAGCCGCAATTATGAACTTAAGCGCAAATACGGTTAAAGTACGTCTGTTCCGAACTAGAAAGCGTTTGGCAAAGATTTTAAAGGATAGATTAGAACCTGAAATTATTGAAGGTTATGGAAAAAAATAACGAAAGGGAATTGGATATTTTAGTAAAAAAAACGGTTAAGGAAATCGGATTGGAACAGCCTTCCGTTGATTTTACGGGTACTGTCATTTCCAGGATTAAAGAAACTGTTGGTTCGGCGGTTACCACCTATAGGCCCTTAATTTCCAGATCAAACTGGTTGCTCCTGTCGGTTTTCGTACTTGGAGTTTTTTCCTATTTGATTTTTGGAAAACATCAAATGGAGATTACAGGTATACCCCAGATACAATGGGACAAGTTTATTAACACCGATTTTCTTGAAAGATGGCTAAACATGGAGGTGTACCATACCTTTGCCTATGCCATCTTGGGACTAACATTTTTCGTTTGTATTCAGGTGTTTATTTTAAAGCACTATTTGAATAAGCGTTATATTTTGGATTGATCCGATCTCTTTTTTATCAGCGGTGAAACTGTTCCATCGTCAAGGATAAGCAGACCCATATACCTAATACATTAATCGAAATGGAAGAGGAGGTGTCAAGATGCGTTTGGAAATACTAACAGATGCTTTTTTTACCCGAAAAACAACTCCAAAAATAGCACATGCCATTTTGTTGTTCAAAGAACGAGGATAGTGTACAAAACAGGTATAATAACAAAAGGGGCAAGCTGAAAAGCCGACCCCTTTTATTTAAAATAGTATACCGATTAACTTATTTCACCATTTCGTAGCTACGTTTAATAAATTCCGTAAGCGCTTCACCCTTCAGTAAGCCTTTGGACAAACGTGCCAGATCTAGCGATTGATTAATCAAGCGTTCCCGTTTCTTTGCAGTCTTGGTGCTCAGGATCTCTCCTACCAATTCATGGTTGGTATTTACGATGAGGTTGTACATCTCCGGCATATTACCCATTCCGAACATACCGCCGCCACCGGTCTGTTGCATTTCCTTCATACGCCTCATAAATTCGGGTTCGGTAATAATAAAAGGAGAGGCATTACTGTCCATGGCTTCCAATTGTATGGTATATCCCTTATCCTTGATGACTTCTTCCAAATTAGCCTTTAAGCCCTCTTTCTCCTCGTCGGATAATTTTGAAATCTGGGTGTCTTCTTTTTTTATAAGGTTGTCCAAATGGTCGGCATCTACCCTTGCAAAGGATAACTTCTCCTTGGAGGTTTCCAATTTTTGCATTAGGTGCGATATAATAGGTGAATTCAATAACAGTACCTCATATCCTTTGGCCTTTGCCGCCTCAATATAACTGTGCTGAGCTTCGGCATCGGAGGCATAAAGGACAACTAGCTTATCATCGGTATCGGTCTGGGTATCCTTTATTTTCTCTTGTAATTCCTCAAAAGTGTAGTATGTGCCATCTACCGTTGGGTAAAGTGCAAATTTGTCAGCTTTTTCAAAGAACTTATCCTCGGAAAGCATCCCATATTCTATCACTATTTTAATATCGTTCCATTTAGCTTCAAAATCTTCCCGATTATTCTTGAAAAGAGAAGTCAATTTATCGGCGACTTTTCTTGTAATATAGGATGATATTTTCTTTACGGCACCATCGGCCTGCAAATACGATCTGGAAACATTCAATGGAATATCCGGAGAATCTATGACCCCTCTTAACATCGTTAAAAATTCGGGAACGATGCCTTCCACATTATCCGTCACAAAAACCTGATTCTGATAGAGTTGTATACGATCTTTTTGAATGTTAAGGTCGTTCGTTAGTTTAGGGAAATAAAGAATTCCGGTCAGGTTAAAAGGATAGTCCACATTCAAATGGATATGAAACAGTGGTTCCTCGAACTGCATGGGATATAACTCCCTATAAAACCCCTTATAATCTTCATCCTCTAAGTCCGTTGGCTGCTTGGTCCACGCCGGGTTAGGATTGTTTATAATATTATCTACCTCTTGTGTAGGCGCAGGTTCATCTTCCTTGGCACCTTCCGGTTTGGGCAATGTTTCTGTCTTTGTACCGAACCTTATAGGTATAGGCATAAACTTATTATACTTGCTTAAGAGTTCACTGATTCTGTTCTCTTCTAAAAACTCGGTAGAATCCTCGGCGATATGTAGGATAATCTCTGTACCCCTCTCTTCTTTCTTTCCTTTCTTTAAGGTGAATTTTGGAGATCCATCACAAGACCAATGGGCCGCAGGTTCATCGGTATAGCTTTTGGTGATGATTTCGACCTTTTCCGCAACCATAAAGGCTGAATAGAAACCAAGTCCAAAATGTCCTATAATTCCGGACTCCTTGGCACCATCCTCATATTTGTTCAAAAATTCCTCTGCACCGGAAAAAGCAACTTCGTTGATATACTTTTTTACTTCTTCCTCCGTCATCCCGATACCTTGATCGATGATATGGATTTTTTTCGCTTCCTTATCGACTTTTACTTCGATTATGGGGTTCCCATAATCCACTTTGGCTTCTCCTATGGAAGTAATGTGTTTTAATTTAAGGGTTGCATCCGTAGCATTGGATATGAGCTCCCGAAGAAATATTTCATGATCACTATACAAGAATTTTTTAATAAGTGGAAATATGTTTTCAACGGAAACATTAATTTTTCCTGTCGCCATATGTTAAAAGATTTTATTGTTCTTTATCCTAATGTCAAAAAAAATACCAATATGTGTTGAAATGACAAACTGACACCTTGAACTTGTCTGGAGTTGTTGTTTGCAACCAAACTTTAGTTTCAATAGAGTGCGATCTACCTGCCAGAAAGCGGGAAAGAATAATTCTAGAAGAGTTCCTTAATGTACGCGCCAAAAGCTACCGGTTAAAACATTAACATATTTTTTGTTTAATTTATTTTTTATTTCATTAAACATTAAGTATTTTTGTCCTAATCATTACAGAAAAAAATTGCTATGACTAAGTATTATTCTGTAATAAGTTTGTTTATTTATTGGTTAGGTTGTTGAAAACGTGCTTTCTACTTGGGAAGCACGTTTTGATTTTAGAGATTAATTTGTATAGTATTAACACATTTTTGTTTATAGAATTGTATTTTTGTTTTAACAAAATTTTTACAAGATGGCAGTAAAATCAAATACCAAGAAAATTACGGATGATATAATCATAGACATGTACATGGACTATGTACTGGAGCATGAAACGGTACCCAAATCCATTTACAAGTTCTGTAAGTCGAACAAAATCAAGGAAGAAGACTTTTATGGTCATTTCGGTTCTGTAGATGGTTTGCAAAAGGCCATTTGGAACAAGTTTTACACCAACACGGAAGCGCTCATCCACAAAAATGCCGAATTCGATGGATTCTCCAATAAGGATAAAATGCTCACTTTTTTCTTTTCCTTTTTTGAACTACTGTCATTGAATAGGAGCTATGTGCTTTTCGCTTTGCAGGAACATAGGAATATGCTAAAGAACTTGGAACAGCTGAAAGGTTTTAGAGGGCATTTCAAGGGTTTTGCAACAGAATTGATAGAAGACGGTAATAGTGAGAAATCCCTAAAGATTACGAAGCACAATCCTAAACTATTTTCCGAAGGCGCTTGGCTCCAGTTTTTATTCCTGCTCAAATTTTGGATGGAGGATTCTTCCGCTGGATTCGAGAAGACGGATCTGGCCATAGAAAAATCAGTTAAAACTATTTTCGATGTTTTTGACAATACTCCCTTGGAGAGTATTATTGATTTTGGAAAGTTCCTTTACAAGGAGAACCTCTCTTAATACTATTAAGTTGAATATTTACAATCATATTTCCCATTAAATGAAAACACTTGACAAAATTCCTACGGGAAAAATAGAGCGTGCCGGTAAATTGGTAAAGACTGGTGTTAAAATAGGAGGAAACTATGTAAAATATTATGGAAAGAAATTGGTTAACCCCGATCTTACCAAGGATGAACTTAATGAGGACAATGCCGAAGATATCTATGATGGGTTAAAGAGTCTAAAGGGAAGCGCGCTGAAAGTGGCCCAAATGCTGAGCATGGAAAAAAACCTTCTCCCAAGGGCCTATGTAGAAAAATTTTCCCTATCCCAGTTTTCCGTACCCCCTTTATCAGCACCTTTGGTCCGTAAGACCTTCAAGAAATATTTGGGAAAATATCCGGAAGAGATATACGATACGTTTGAGCGCGACTCCATTAATGCAGCGAGTATAGGACAAGTACATAAGGCTACCAAAGACGGTAAATCCCTGGCAGTTAAAATTCAGTATCCGGGTGTGGCACAGAGTATCAGCAGCGATCTTGCCATAGTGAAACCTATTGCTATACGGATGTTAAATATCCAGGGAAAAGATTCCGATAAATATTTCAAAGAAGTAGAGGACAAGCTTATTGAAGAGACCAATTACATTTTAGAAATAGCGCAAAGTACCGAAATAACGGAAGCTTGTGAAGTAATTCCAAATATGGAGTTTCCAAAATACTACGAGGAACTTTCCAGTGAGCGTATCATTACTATGGACTGGATGCATGGCCAGCATCTAAGCGAATTTACAAGAACTGATTTTAACCCCGCTTTGGGCAACAAGTTGGGACAGGCACTATGGGACTTTTATATGTTTCAAATGCACGGTCTTCGTAAAGTACACGCCGATCCCCATCCCGGTAATTTTTTGGTGAGCGATACCGAAACTTTGATTGCCATAGATTTTGGTTGTATCAAAGAAGTTCCCGATGAATTTTATGTTCCCTATTTTGAACTGGCAAAACGTGAAAACATTGAGAACGATGCGGTTTTCATGGAAAAATTATATGAACTGGAGATATTGAATCCGACCGATTCTCCCGAAGAGCTAAAATTTTTCAAAGCCCTTTTCAAAGAAATGTTGACCCTATTCACTTCGCCGTTCAATGAGGTGCATTTTGATTTTGGTGCAGATGATTTTTGGACAAGAATAGCCGATTTAAGTGAACGCTATGCAAAAGATGACCAAATACGCAAAATGAACGGAAATAGAGGGTCAAAACATTTTCTTTATATCAATAGGACCTTTTTTGGTCTATACAATCTTCTCCATGATTTAAAAGCAAAGGTCGAGGTCAATAATTTTAGGAAGTATCTTGCCTAGGTCGCCTCATATCCATTTAAATGCATCTGGCATTTTTTACCTATATTAGTTTTAGCAAAACCAACATTTAAAGAACCTCCAAAAAACATGTACAACTCAAAAATTACTGGATTAGGCTATTATGTACCCGAAAATGTGGTGACCAATGATGAGTTATCCAAAGTCATGGAAACCAGTGATGCCTGGATTCAGGAACGTACCGGTATAAAGGAACGCAGGCACGTGGTAAAAGGTAGCGGCGAAACAACTACGACTATGGCCGTAAAAGCTGCCAAAATAGCCATAGAAAGGGCCGATATTGACAAAGATGATATTGATTTTATTGTCTTTGCCACCTTAAGTCCCGATTATTATTTTCCTGGCCCTGGTGTTTTGGTACAACGAGATCTGGGTATTAAAACCGTGGGTGCCTTGGACGTAAGGAACCAATGTTCCGGTTTTGTATACGGTATATCCGTAGCGGACCAGTATATTAAGAGTGGAATGTATAAGAATATACTGGTCATAGGCTCAGAACTGCATTCGCACGGATTGGATATGACTACCAGGGGAAGGGGCGTCTCCGTTATCTTTGGCGATGGCGCAGGAGCAGCGGTACTGACCAGGGAGGACGATGAGACCAAAGGTATCCTATCCACACATTTGCATTCGGAAGGACAACATGCCGAAGAACTTTCCTTGATCGCTCCCGGAATGGGCAAGCGATGGGTAAACGATATCATCAGAGATAATGACCCGGATGATGTATCCTATTTTCCCTATATGAACGGTCAGTTCGTGTTTAAAAATGCCGTAGTCCGGTTTAGCGAGGTGATTATGGAAGGGCTACAGGCCAATGGTCTAACACCCGCCAATATTAATATGTTGATTCCTCATCAGGCCAATTTGCGAATTTCACAGTTTGTACAAAAGAAATTCGGTCTAGGAGACGATCAGGTGTTCAACAATATCATGAATTATGGCAATACTACGGCCGCATCCATACCCATTGCACTTACGGAGGCATGGGAACTGGGGAAAATCAAAGAAGGCGACCTTGTGGTACTTGCGGCCTTTGGCAGCGGATTCACATGGGGCAGCGCTATCATAAGATGGTAAGGTAACTTAAACACTTTTTGAAACATGGGAAAACGTTTGGAAAAATTAACTCCGGCGTTAATCGATTTCATCACTGCCCAAAAGCTGTTTTTCACGGCTACCGCTATGCAGGATGGCCGAGTAAATCTATCTCCCAAAGGAATGGACTCCCTTAGAGTGATAAATGACAATAGGGTAGTTTGGCTGAACCTTACCGGCAGTGGTAACGAAACGGCGACACATCTACAATACGATAATCGGATAACCATTATGTTTTGTGCTTTTGAGGGAAAACCTAAGATACTTCGCTTATATGGTAAAGCAAAAGCCTATCATAAAAGAGACCCGTTCTGGGCGGCACATATCCATTTGTTTCCCGAGATAGTGGGAAGTAGGCAGTTGGTAGATATGGAAATAGATTTAGTGCAAATTTCCTGTGGCATGGGTGTTCCCTATATGAATTTTAAGGGACAACGTGAAGATTTGATATCTTGGGCGGAAAAACAGGGTGATGATAAATTGGTAGCCTATAGGCAAGACAAAAATACGATAAGCTTGGATGGTCACCCAACCGGGATTTTGGAATAAAAAACAAATTTTTAAAAGTAAAGCCCTGACGCTGCCGTCAGGGCTTTCATATTGATAAGTCCATAGAGAGAACCAACCAACCCGCTACGTAACGAACTTATCAATATAGGAAATTTATAAAATTCCGCCACTACCTTGTTTGGTATTGTCATCCCTTCGCTTTCTTTGGGAAGCCCTATTTTTTCCGCTTCCAAATCTATAAGATAGGCCAACATATACATTTTGACTTTCCCAGTTAAACCTACCGTTTTGGGCAAAGGGGCGATCTCCATTGAATCCAAAACGCATGGTATTGAAGACGTCATTGAAGTTTAAACTGAAAGTTCCTTTTCCTTCTAAAAAGCTATAACGCGCCCCGGTATTGATGAAGTACATAGGTTCTACGGTAAATTGAAGATTCTGGTTTTCACCTCGGTAAAAAGCGAACAACTGGAGGGTTAATTTTTTTGTAACGGTAAAACTATTGTTCATCCGTAGGTTCCATGCCGCGTTTTCTACCTCCACTTCCTCTACAACAATGTCATCTTCCGTGGCAGAGGAATTGTCCGTGAGCAAACTTTCCGTGATACCCCGTTGGGTCTGGGAAAAGAAATCAAAACTTCCATTAATACTCCACCATTTTGTAGGCTTATAATTGGTTGAAATTTCTACGCCATAGGCCGAAGTGCTATCAAAATTGTCGAATGTCAGGATCAATTTGTTCAGATCCAATCGATCTACGTATACCGCTCTGTTGATTTCATCCGTAATGGTCCTGTAAAAAACACCGGCGGTAATACTTCCTTTTTCGAACCTTCTTGTATAATTGGTCTCGTAAGAGTTGGTGAATTGTGGTATCAGGCCGGGGTTTCCAAAAGATGATATTAACGGGGTGGCCCATTCCCGTATAGGATTCACTTGTTGTAGGCCCGGTCTATCCACACGCCTGCTATAACTTAATTGAAATTGATTTTTTTCGCTCGGGGAATAGGTGAGAAAAGCAGAAGGATACAGTTGGGTGTATTTATCTGTAAATGCCCTAACGGTGTTCGTATCCGCTTTTACTTCTACATCTTCTATCCGTAGCCCTACTTGGTAGGACCATTTTTTATAATTCTGCCCAAACGTGGCGTATGCGGAGTAAATATCCATAGCGTATATGAAGTCCGTGCTAGGGGTAGGGATCAAATCCCCATTGGAATTAAAGGACAGCCCTGTTGAGGAGTAGTCCACATCGGTTTCGAAGATTCTGGCTTCGATTCCAACTTCCAATTTGGATATGGAATCCAGCGGATTTACATAATCAAGATTGGCTATGGTCTGTGTCCTTTCGGTATCCACAAAATCCTTGTAATCTGGAAATAAGGTGTTTCCCGTGGAAGCGAAATCTGCATCCTCATCGCTTGTAAACCTGTTGTAATCTACTTCCAATTCTATTTGGTGTCCCTCCTTTTTGAAGTCCAATTTGTAATCAAAATTGTATTGCTCACTTAAATTATCGTTTACGTTATTGAAGAATTGTACCGTGTTTCTAGAAGCGTCCTCGTTATAAACTACATCGGTAATGCCAAGTCCTTCGCCATCAAAGATATTTTGATTGGTAAAGAAGGAAATGGTGTTCTTTTCATTCAGGAAGAAATCGACCCCAAGTTTATAAATATGGGATTTGTTGTTATTGAAAAAATCGAACAACTGCTCCGAGTTTTCTACTTCCCTACGGATAAAACCGTCATTTACGTATTTTCCGATGTTATTGCCGTAATTCCCATAAAGATTAAATTTTCCATTGCGATAGTTTAGATCGATGGAACTATTGAATTTTGCTTCTATACCAACGGTAAGCCCTAAATTAACGTTTCCGTTAAACCCAATATTCGCATTTTTATGAAGTATGATGTTGATAAGTCCGCTCATGCCCTCAGGATTGTATTTTGCCGATGGATTGGTAATGAGTTCAATTGATTTTATAGAGGTGGAAGGTATCTGCCGCAGTAACTGGGCCACCGGTACATTGGACAGTTTTCCGTCTACCATGACCCTAACGTTTGAATTTCCCCTGAGCGTAAGTTCCCCGGTTTGCTGATCTACGTTTACCGATGGAATATTGTTCATGATATCCGAGGCAGTGGGACCTGCTGTAGTTAAGTCTTTCCCCACATTAATGACCTTTCTATCCGTTTTTTGTTCTATGGTCGTACGTTCCGCAACAACTTCAACCTCTGAAAGTTCTTCGGTCTCTTCTTCCAGCGTAATTACCCCCATATCCAATTTCTGCTTGCTTTTTGAAATAGTTATTTCTTGGGAGTACGTTTTATATCCAATAAACTGTACTTCAAAAATTAGCGTCCCTTCAGGGAGACCTTTTACTTCAAAAGAACCGTCTTCACCGGTAATTCCACCCGTAAGGGTAGTGGAGCCATCTTGGGTCTTGATTACTATGGCCGCGTAGGCCACTCCTTGCTGCAATCTGTTGTCGATTACCCTGCCGGTAACCTTTCCAATTTTTAAATCTGTAATAGTAGGGGAATTATTCGCTAAAATTGTACCACAGAAAAGACATGCAAAAAGTAAGATTACTTTTTTCATTTAATGTTCGCTTTTGATTGATGATTGATGTTACCTAGTAGACGATGAAAGTTGATATATGTTACCCTTTAAGTAGTTTTTAACATATTTTAACTTGTAAAATGAAGTTGTGTCCATTGTGGGTGAGCGGACAACTAGGTATAATTTTCTTAAAAATTTATCTTTGTGCCCATATGTATGTAGGGATAGTGGACCGTGCGGCATTAAAAAATAAAACCCAGGGCAGTTGCCCTGGGCTTCTTTCATTGATAGGCTATACTAAACACTAACCATTAACTATAAAAATACAGCGTTATCAATGACTAAATTTTACAATCAGACAATAGACGATTTTTTTTTTAAATAGTTACAGTTATTAACACAGTTTAACACCCTAATTAACACATGCGAAAAACACTCGTTTTTGGAGATTCCTTAAAACCAGATCGTTACAGTAATTTAGTAGTGAAGCGCCTTCTTGTACATCAAATTGAAACCGAGGCTTTCGGTTTAAAGGGGGGAGAAATTTATGGAATACAAATAAAAACCAATTTAGATAATTTTCAAAATATCCACACGATAACTTTATATATAAACCCTCGGCGGCAGGAGCAATATTACAATGACATAATTAGATTACGTCCTAAAAGGATAATTTTTAACCCCGGCACCGAAAACCCTTACTTTTACCAATTGTTGGAGGAAAAGGGTATTGCGGTAGAGGTTGCATGCACCTTGGTATTATTGTCCACAAATCAATATGCATAACGAATGATCAGCAAGTATTTATCCATTCTTTTTTTACTCTTCTTTTATGGGGCAACTGCCCAATATACAACAATTGATTCCCTAGTCGTTGCCATAGATGGTTACGTCGAAAAAATAGATGCAAATCAAAATTGGACTAAAATAGATACGTTTCAAATTGAAAATTTCAATGCTAAAAAAACGGCTCTCGTGGTACACTACCAAGATGATCAGGTACGGAAAGTAATCTTAAAAACCCATAACACCTATTCGGAGAGCGAAAACATCTATTATTTGCAGAACGATAGTCTCCACTATTGTTTAGAACGAAATATGGATTATATAGCACCTCCAAAAAATAATATACATGATACGGCGACGGATGAATTTGAGCTTTACCAAGCTCAAAATTATTTTAAGGGCCATATACTCATACGGCAAACGGACAACCATATTCATGGCGGTTCCCTAAATTCCCAGGAATATCTAAAAGCTGCCGGTGCATCTATCTTGGATGATTTTAAAGTATTGGTCGATCTTCTGGAAACAAAGGATGAATAGTCACTCTTTCTCGCGGATCAGGAACAATCCAATAAAAGTGAACAGGCCATTTATGGGCAATAGTTCATAACCAATGGTATAACCGCCCAGGTTTTCCGCCGGTATGTTGGCAACGCCCACGATAATACATACGGAGGCCAATGCTACCGCCCACGAATATTGATCTTTAATCCTGTATTTGGTGAAAATGCCAAAAGCGAACAACCCCAAGAGCGGCCCATAGGTATAAGTTGCTACCGTAAGCAGTCCATCTATCACACTTCGGTCCAAAACGTGTTTAAAAATTACGATTACGATGATCAATAAAATGCTCATCGCCACATGGGTTTGTTTCCGTAGTTTTTTTTGTTGGTCTTCGGGTCTCTTGTCAATGCCTAAAAAATCAACACAAAAAGAAGTGGTGAGAGCAGTAAGGGCACTATCCGCACTGCTGTAGGCAGCGGCAATAAGTCCCAACATAAAGGTGACGGCCACCATAATTCCCAAGTCACTGTTCAACGCTATTTCAGGAAAAAGGAGGTCGGATTTGGGAGCTCCATCCATTAAAGGCGTGGCAATTTGAAATTTGGCGGCATAAATGAACAATAGGGCCCCGAGCAAAAGAAAAAGGAAGTTCACCGCAATAAGCACCACACTAAAGGAAACCATATTCTTCTGTGCGTCTTTTAAGGTCTTGCAAGTGAGGTTCTTTTGCATCATATCCTGATCTAGCCCCGTCATGCATATGGTAATGAACATGCCACCAACAAAGGACTTTACAAAATGATTTCTGGCAAAGAAATCATCCGTGAACAAAATCTTATTGTATTGCCTTAATTCATCGGAAGCCAAGAATTCGGAGAAGCTCCAATCCAATTTTTGGTTAATGAAGTAAATGGACAAACCTACGGACAACAACATAAACAGGGTCTGTAAGGTATCTGTCCATACAATGGTTTTTATACCACCGCGAAAGGTATAGATCCAAATTAACAGAATGGATAGTCCTACAGTCACTTCAAAAGGAACGTTCCATGCATCAAAAACAAACTGTTGTAATACAATGGCCACCAGGAACAGGCGGAAGGATGCGCCCAATACCCGGGATACAAAGAAGAAAAACGCTCCGGTCTTATAACTCACGATTCCAAAGCGCTGTTCCAAGTATTCGTATATAGAGGTGACATTCAATTTATAGTAAATAGGCATTAGCAGATAAGCGATGACAAAATAGCCCGCCAAATAACCAAACACTACCTGCATATAGCTAAATTCAGAACTTTCTACCCCACCTGGAACCGAGATAAAAGTAACTCCTGAAAGCGATGTGCCGATCATCCCGAATGCAACCAAATACCAAGGCGATTGTTTTCCGGCTTTGAAAAAATCGACATTGGAATCGTTTTTTCCGGTAAAATAAGAAATCAATAAGAGCACTAAGAAATAACCGCCGATCAGCAGTAGGATATGTGAAGATGTCATAGAAATAAATTTCATGCGCAAAGTACAAAAACTTAAAACATTATGTAATTTTGCAGTTATGGAATTTTCATCTAAGCTCTTGGAAAATGCAGTATATGAAATGTCCCAGCTACCGGGCATTGGCAAGCGCACAGCCTTGCGTTTGGTTTTACATTTATTAAAACAACCTAGTGAACAAACGGCTAGACTCTCCACGGCATTGCAAGGGCTAAGGGACGGAATAAAGTTTTGTTCCAATTGCCATAATATTTCCGATGTTGCCCTGTGTGAGATTTGCGCCAACCCAAAAAGAGATAAAAGCCTCGTATGTGTGGTAGAAGATATCAGGGATGTCATGGCCATTGAAAGTACCGGACAATACAAAGGGTTATATCATGTGCTTGGCGGCAAAATTTCCCCTATGGAAGGAGTCGGACCCCAAGACCTTACGATTACTTCCCTTATAGTCAAAGCAAAACAAGGACAGTTGAAGGAATTAATTTTTGCGCTAAGTTCCACTATGGAAGGCGATACCACTAATTTCTATATTTACAAACAGTTGAATGATTTGAAGCTAAAAACATCTACTATTGCAAGAGGAATTGCCGTGGGCGATGAGTTGGAGTATGCCGATGAGGTGACTTTGGGAAGAAGTATTTTGAACAGAATTCCGTTTGAGAGTTCCATAAAAGCGTCGTAATGACACTTCAAAAAATACATTAAACACAATGATAAGGTCTTTTTTTTACTATTTTTGCAAAATAGTATTCTAAAAGAACCCGTTAAGTAACAATATGTCAAAATTTGAATTAAAATTACCGCAGATGGGAGAGAGTGTTGCCGAAGCAACCCTTACCTCTTGGTTAAAGGAAGTTGGTGATACTATTGAAATGGACGAAGCTGTTTTTGAGATTGCCACGGATAAGGTAGATTCAGAAGTTCCAAGTGAAGTAGACGGTGTATTGGTGGAAAAGCTTTTTAATGTGGATGATGTTATTTCGGTGGGGCAGACCGTAGCGGTCATAGAGATCAATGGAGAGTTGGCGCACACACCCGATGATGCGATCGAGATAGATGATGCGATCGAGGAAATATCCGGAGAAACCGTAACGGAGTTGGAAAGCAACGTAGTTATGGCCAAGGAGGCGGTTTCTGTACCGGTGGTACATGATTATAGTGCTACAGATCGATTTTATTCTCCCTTAGTGAAGAATATTGCCAAGCAGGAAGGAATAACTATTGAAGAGTTGGATGCAATTGCCGGTACCGGTAAGGAAGGAAGGGTGACAAAAAATGATATTTTAAGCTATGTGGGAAGAAAAAAATCCGGTATTTCACAACCTACTGCAAGCCCATCGACCCCAATAAAAGAAAAGCCGGCTCCTAAAGAAGAGGCGAAAGCTACACCTGTTATTGAGAAAACACATACTACTACACAGGTCCATAGCGGAGATGAAATCATCCCCATGACCCGTATGGGGAAACTCATTGCCAAACATATGTCCGAAAGTATTTCCACTTCTGCGCATGTACAGAGCTTTATTGAAGTAGATGTTACCAATATCGTGAATTGGAGAAATAAAGTAAAAAAATCCTTTGAGGAGCGTGAAGGTGAGAAAATGACATTTACCCCGATATTCATGGAAGCCGTTGCAAAGGCCCTCAAGAGTTTCCCCATGGTAAATGTTTCGGTGGACGGTGATACGGTCATTAAGAAAAAGAATATCAATATAGGTATGGCCGCTGCGCTGCCCGATGGCAACCTTATAGTTCCCGTTATTAAAAATGCGGACCAATTAAACTTGGTCGGTATGGCCAAAGTGGTCAATGACCTTGCCTACAGATCTAGAAATAATGCACTTAAGCCAGAGGAAGTAAAAGATGGCACCTATACGGTTACCAATGTGGGATCTTTTGGTAGCGTTTTTGGAACCCCGATCATTAACCAACCCCAAGTAGGCATCTTGGCCTTGGGTGCTATCCGTAAAATGCCTGCCGTCATTGAGACCAGTGAAGGCGATTTTATTGGGATACGTAGCAAAATGTTTCTGTCGCATAGTTATGATCATAGAGTCGTAAACGGTGCCTTGGGCGGAATGTTCATAAAGTCCATTGCAGATTATCTGGAGGCATGGGACGTGAACAGGGAAATATAGGACCATGCAGGAAGATAATACCGCATGTATTACCAGGGCATTTTTTAGCCGCTATAAGAATAAAAAAAAAGTGTAACTGCAATGAAGTCTCTCCTTATCCTTATGACAATCATTTTGTCGATTTCCAACATATTTTCTCAAGACTTATCCGCTTATAAGAAAGAGATTTTTAGCAAAGGAAAATACAGGATGCCGTACCGCATTTTGTACCCCGAGGGTTATAATGCGGACAAGGCTTATCCCTTAATTTTGGTATTGCATGGATCAGGGGAGCGTGGTAATGATAACGAACTACAGTTAACACATGGTGCCGATATGTTCCTAGGGGATACCGTTAGAAAAAAATTTCCGGCAATTGTGGTGTTTCCCCAATGCCCGGAGAATAGTTATTGGAGCAATGTAAATAAAAAAGAGGTAGATGGGGTTTTTGGTTTCGCATTTTCCAAAGGGGAAAAGCCGACAAGCGCCATGGTGACGCTTCAAAAATTGGTAAAATATTTAAAAGGAACATATAAGCTAGATGCAAAAAGAATGTATGTAGGTGGACTCTCCATGGGAGGCATGGGCACCTTTGAACTTGTTTACAGAAACCCTAAGACCTATGCGGCCGCTTTTCCTATTTGTGGAGGGGCACATCCGGATACGGCCCCTAAATTAACCGGCCCCAACTGGTGGATATTCCATGGGGATGCAGATGGGGTCGTAAATTATATGCATTCGCAAAAAATGTTCGAAGCACTTAAAAAATCAGGAGCGGAAGCGAAATTTTCGCTGTACCCCGATGTAACACATAATAGTTGGGACAATGCCTTTGCGGAACCGGAACTCTTGCCTTGGTTGTTTACAAATACCCGTAAATAATAACCGTCTTCTTTCTTTGCATAATTTCTAAAAACTATCTTTGTCTAAACCAAGAGCTACTATGCAATTAAAGCTTACGAAACCTATTTGCTTTTTTGATTTGGAAACCACCGGAACCAATGTGGCCAAGGATAGAATTGTGGAAATTTCAATTTTAAAGGTCTTTCCCAATGGCACCACGGAAAGTAAGACCTGGTTAGTAAATCCGGAGATGCAGATTCCGGAAGAGGTCGTTGCAATCCACGGTATTTCTAATGAGAAAGTGGCCAATGAGCCTATTTTTAAGGAACTTTCCAAAGAAATATATCGTATGATCAAGGATAGCGATCTAGGCGGATTTAATTCCAATCGGTTTGATATTCCCTTGTTGGCCGAGGAAATGCTTCGTGCCGATATGGATTTTGACATGAAAAATATGGCTTCTGTTGATGTGCAGACTATTTTCCATAAAATGGAAAAGCGTACTTTAGGTGCGGCCTATACGTTTTATTGCGGTAAAGAACTTACTGACGCCCATAGTGCTGAAGCCGATACCTTGGCCACATATGAAGTGCTACTTTCCCAATTGGAACGGTATCCGGAGTTGGAAAATAACATAAAAAAGCTCTCTGAATTTTCTACACATAAGCAGTCGGTGGATTTTGCCGGATTCATTGCATTGGATGAAGATGGTGATGAAATTTTTTCCTTTGGAAAGCACAAAGGCAAAAAAGTAGATCAAGTGTTGGAAAAAGAGCCGGGATATTTTGGATGGATCATGAATGCCGATTTTCCATTATATACAAAAAAAGTATTGACCCAGATTAAGTTAAATAAATTGAACAATAAGCTAGGTTAAAAAGACGGATAAAACCGCACATCAAAATCTAAAACAGTAAAGACGATTTTGGTATTTTACACCAAACACCAAACACCAAACACCAAACACCAAACACCAAATATGAAACTCATTTGTATCGGACGTAATTATACAGATCACATAAAAGAATTGGCCAATGAGCGACCATCGGATCCTGTAGTTTTTATAAAACCTGATTCTTCCATCCTTCCTAAAGAGCAGGATTTTTATATTCCGGAATTTTCCAATGATGTACACTACGAGGTAGAGGTGCTTATTAAGATAAAAAAAGTAGGAAAGCATATCGATGAAAAATTTGCCCATACCTATTATGATGAGATAGGTCTAGGAATAGATTTCACCGCAAGGGACCTACAGTTCCGGTTAAAGGAAAAAGGATTGCCATGGGAAAAAGCGAAGGGTTTTGATGGTGCTGCAGTAGTTGGGAAATGGCTCCCAAAATCAAATTTCAAAGATTTGAACGATATCAATTTTTCTTTATTGAAAAATGGAGAACTAGTGCAGGCGGGCAATACTAGCTTGATGTTGTGGAAGATAGATGAGCTGGTTTCCTATGTCTCCAAGTATTTTATGTTAAAGAAAGGGGACGTTATTTTTACGGGGACACCTGCCGGGGTTGGTAAAATAAGTGCAAATGACTATCTTTCGGGTATTCTGGAAGGCGAAGAGCTATTTTCGGTAAAAATTAAATAAATGATATACAACCTCGATAAAATTAATGAAATGGCCGAAGGGGATGAAGATTTCATCAATTCGGTTATTTTAGTTTTTTTGGAAGAAGTGCCCCAAGATCTAGAGGAATTGGAAACTGCAATTTCTAGAAAGGATTATGAAAATGTATACAAACTAGCACATAAAATAAAGCCCAATGTAGATTTGTTGGGCATGGAGCAAACGCGTGCTACCGCCCTTGAAATAGAAACTTTGGGCAAGGATCCGGAAAATAAGGGCGAGATCGAAAAAAGGTTTCCCATACTCAAAAAAGATATTCATCAGGTAATTTCCGAGCTAAAAAAAGACTTTAACCTGTAATGTTCGCGGAAATCATCACCATTGGGGATGAGATTCTCATTGGGCAAATAATTGATTCCAACTCTGCCTTTATTGCCAAAAAGCTGAACAAAATAGGGGTTTCGGTATATCAAATAACCTCCGTTCAAGATGAAAAAAGCCATATTCTACAGGCATTGAAAGATGCCCATTCCAGGGCTAGTATTATTATTATTACAGGTGGATTGGGCCCTACCAAGGATGATATTACCAAACACACCTTATGTGAATATTTCGACGATGTTCTTGTGGAGAATAAAGAAGTTCTCCATCATGTAGAGGAATTGTTCGCCAAATATATTTCCACCCCTATTTCCGAGGTCAATAGAAAGCAGGCATGGGTACCATCAAAAGCTACGGCCTTGCACAATGCTTATGGCACGGCACCGGGAATGTGGATCATGGAAAAGGGAACCGTTTTTATATCGATGCCGGGCGTTCCCTTTGAAATGAAAAATTTAATGGTCAATGCCGTAATACCTAAAATTGTAAGCGAGTTTGAACGTCCTTATATCTTGCATAAAACCATTATTACCTATGGCATGGGGGAAAGTGCCATTGCTGCAAGAATTGCAGCATGGGAAGATAATCTGCCTTCCTTTATTAAGTTGGCCTATTTACCCAATCTGGGTAAGGTACGATTGCGATTGACCGCTAAGGGAACGGATAAGGATTTAATTGCGGATGCCGTTGAGCAAGCATCCAAAAAGTTATACCCACTAATAGAAGATATCATCTATGGCGTGGAGGATGAGGAAACCATAGAAGAGGTCTTGGCCAAATTATTGACCCTTAAAAAAATGACATTGGCAACTGCGGAGAGTTTTACCGGAGGCAAAATTGCACAGCAGATTACTTCGCTACCGGGCGCATCAAATTATTTTAAGGGTAGTGTGGTCAGCTATGCCACGCAGACCAAAATAGAAGTGTTGAACGTTCCAAAAAGTATGGTGGAGAAGTATTCCGTAGTAAGTATGGAAGTGGCCAAGGCCATGGCGGAAAATGTCAGACACCTGTTGAAAACCGATTTTAGTATAGCGACCACAGGGAACGCAGGTCCGGCAAAGGGAGATTCCGATGCCGACATAGGTACGGTTTATATTGCGATAGCTTCCCCCAACGGAACCTTTATAGAGAAATTTAATATGGGAAACCACAGGGAGCGAATCGTTCAGAAATCCGTTCATAAAGCCTTTGAACTACTACAAAAAGAAATTTTAAAATTCTGAACAAGAATTTTGCCCGTCCCATAAAAATGATATAAATTTGCACCCTGTTTAAAATCACACTAAACGTAGCACAATGTCAAAAGTTTGTGAACTTACCGGAAAGAGAGCAATGTTCGGGAATAATGTATCTTTTTCGATCAATAAGACGAGGAGAAGATTTGATGTGAATCTTTCCAAAAAACGTTTTTATATACCCGAAGAGGATCGTTGGATTACCCTAAAGGTATCCACTAGGGCCTTGAAGAGTATTAATAAGAAAGGAATCTCCGTAGTTTTAAAGGAAGCTAGGGCGAAAGGATTGATCAAGTAATCCTGAAAAATTTAGATAACGATGGCAAAGAAAGGCAATAGAGTTCAAGTTATTCTGGAGTGTACCGAGCATAAAGACTCCGGTATGCCAGGTACATCAAGGTACATCACTACCAAAAATAAAAAGAATACTCCCGATAGGATGGAAATCAAGAAATTTAATCCGATCCTAAAGAGAATGACAGTCCATAAAGAAATAAAATAAGAGAGTCATGGCAAAGAAGACGGTAGCATCATTACAATCAAGTTCAAAAAGATTAACCAAGGCCATTAAAATGGTAAAATCTCCTAAAACAGGTGCCTATACCTTTGTTGAATCGGTTATGCCACCAGAAATGGTAAACGATTGGTTATCCAAGAAATAAATTAACAAACTCACCAAAAATATAAGAAGCTGCTTTTGAAAGAAAGTGGCTTTTTTGTTTAAACAGGTTTTTTCATTTAGAACTTACCTGGTTTTGTGTTCTTTCTCCCCGTATAGAAGAAGTATAGGGCAAAGGTTTTATAATTGGACCTACATATAAGGAAGAAAGATATATCCCGATAGGAAACTTATAGAATTGTTACTTTTTACACAACTTATTATATAGCCATTACTTTCATATCTTTGGAAAAAGATTTTTTACGAAAATGAGTTTATTCAAAAAGATATTTTCTTCTCAGAAAAAGGAAACTTTGGACAAAGGTTTGGAAAAGACCAAGACCAATTTTTTTTCCAAGTTGGGCAAAGCCGTTGCCGGAAAATCCAAAGTAGATGATGATGTCCTGGATAATCTGGAGGAAGTATTGGTGACTTCGGATGTTGGTGTAGAAACCACCCTAAAAATCATTGACCGCATTGAAGCCCGGGTGTCCAGGGATAAGTATATGGGCACCGATGAATTGAATAGCATTTTACGGGAGGAAATCGCCGGCTTACTTTCCGAGACCCATGTGGGTGAAGAAACCGAGTTTGCAATTCCACAGGACCATAAACCCTATGTAATCATGGTTGTGGGCGTCAATGGGGTGGGAAAGACCACAACCATAGGAAAGTTGGCGTATCAATTAAAGAATCAAGGATTAAAAGTGGTTTTGGGAGCTGCGGATACCTTTCGTGCCGCTGCCATTGATCAATTACAAGTTTGGGCCAATAGGGTAGGGGTGCCTATCATAAAACAGGATATGGGCAGTGACCCGGCTTCAGTGGCCTATGATACCTTAAGTTCCGCCATTACACAGAATGCCGATGTGGTTATTATAGATACTGCAGGCAGATTGCACAATAAGGTGAATCTTATGAACGAGCTTACCAAAATAAAAAGGGTAATGCAGAAAGTAGTAGAAAATGCACCTCATGACGTGTTGTTGGTGTTGGATGGCTCTACCGGACAGAATGCCTTTGAGCAAGCCAAGGAATTTAGCAAGGCTACGGAAGTTACTTCCCTAGCGGTTACCAAACTGGACGGAACCGCAAAAGGCGGAGTGGTCATAGGGATATCGGATCAGCTTCAGGTTCCTGTAAAATATATTGGAGTAGGTGAGGGAATCGACGATCTACAGGTCTTTAATAAGTACGAATTTGTAGATTCCTTTTTTAGTAATAACGATTGAAAACAGGCACTTTCATAGTATTCTTTCTTTTGGTGATGTACGCATCGGGGCAAATACAGCATCCGAAAGCCAGTCCTTTTACCACCGTTGTGCAAGAAATAGGACTTTCCAAAATTAAGGTGGAATACTCCAGGCCTGCCATACGGGGGCGAAAAATATTTGGGAATTTGGTCCCTTATGGACGTATTTGGAGGGTAGGTGCCAATGCATCTACAAAGATCACCGTAGATGCGGACATGAACGTAATGGGTAAGATGCTGCCGAAAGGTACGTACGCCCTCTATGCTTTTCCAAGAGCGGATGTCTGGGAAGTGGTCTTCCACAAGAATACCACCCATTGGGGCGACGGAAGAAAAGCGTATAATTCGGATGAGGATGTTTTTAGGGTACGCATAGTTCCTGAAAAGACCTCTTATTTACAGGAAAATTTTTTAATTACCTTCGATGCCATTACCCATAATTCCCTGAAGATGTTATGGATATGGGAGCATACCAAGATCGTTATTCCCATTACCGTAGATACCCATGTTTTAATGTTGCAGGAGATAGCGACAAAGTTAAGCGATAACCCTACGGCACAAACCTATTACGAAGCGGCACGTTACCTTCAGGAACAGAAAACGGAATATCCCAAAGCCTTGGAATATGTGAACAAAGCTTTGGACGTTGGTGGGGATACCTATTATTTTCATCGTGTAAAATCTTTGGTCCAAGCAGCATTACATGATTATGGGGAGGCTATCGTTTCGGCTCAAAAGTCCATGGAATTGGCAGCTATACAAGAAAAAGATGAGTTTGTGCGAATGAATCGGAAAAATATAGACCGTTGGACAGAACTTATAAAAAAAGATAAAAAATGAGAAAACTTATTGTATTGCTCGTGTTGATTTTGGGTTTTTCCTGTAAGGAAAATAAGAACACAGAGAAAGTGGAGGTTGTGCTTTGGGAGCCCTATAATGATTCCTCCGAGGTCGCCGCTAATCAGGACCATGAGGTCAAAAGAATGCGTTACAAGCTCATACAGTCCAAGGTACTCGATAAAAACGAGGTATTTCTTCCATTATACGATGAGGTTTCCAAGGTATCGGAAAGCGAATATCAAGCGTTGAAACCTTTAATTCTAGAGCAGGATATCCCCACCATTCAGGCACACATTTCGGATGGAAAACTGAGTTATCAAAAACTGGTGTTGTTTTATTTATATCGGATATATACTTATGAACTTGACAATGCTACCACCTTGAATACCGTTATTGCCTTGAATGAAAATGTGGTCGATGAAGCACGAAAACTGGATGAGCTTATGGAACGTTCATCTTCCGATGCACATCACCCTATTTATGGTATGCCGGTCTTATTAAAGGATAACATTAATACCCGGGGAATGAAAACTACGGCGGGAGCTATTGCCCTCAGGGAGAATACGGTAGATGACTCTTTTATTGTACAGCAATTAAAGAGAAATGGCGCTTTAATATTAGGAAAAGTAAACCTTAGCGAATGGGCCTATTTTCTATGCTCAGGATGTCCGGTAGGTTACAGTGCCGTGGGCGGACAAACATTGAACCCTTACGGGAGACGTATTTTTGAAACAGGTGGCTCCAGTTCCGGAAGCGGTACGTCCGTGGCGGCCAATTATGCGGTTGCTGCCGTGGGTACGGAAACTTCCGGATCCATTCTATCCCCTTCCAGTCAAAATTCAGTGGTGGGTTTAAAGCCTACCATAGGGCTGCTAAGTAGAACGGGGATAGTACCCATATCAAGTACACTTGATACCCCTGGCCCTATGACAAAAAATGTGGTGGACAATGCAATTCTGTTATCGGCCTTAACAGGGAAGGATACTACGGATAGTAAGTCTGTTGCCCCAGACAAAGATTATTTGAGTGTTATTTCAACAGATTTATCCTTGGAAGGGAAGCGGTTCGGGGTTATGAAAAACCTTTTGGAGAGTGATTCCATTTACAAAAATACCGTAGAAAAGCTAAAAGACTTTGGAGCACAGCTTATTGAATTTACTCCTCCGGAAGTCAATATGGACGGTTTCATCAGCATTCTGAACATAGATATGAAAAACGATCTACCTCAATACCTGCAAGCTTATGTCACGAATAAGAATGCGGTTACCATAGGCTCTGTTGCCGAAGCGGTCCAGTTTAATGAAAAGGATTCCTTGGTGCGTATTCCCTATGGTCAGGCTTTGTTTAAAGGTATTCTAGCGGATTCTACCGATGCCGAACAATTGGAGGGCATCAAGAACAAACTTGAAAAGAATGGGCGTATCTTTTTTGATACTGCTATGGATAAGCATCGGTTAGATGCTATCTTATCTATCAATAATTACCATGCGGGTTATGCCGCCGTTGCCAAATATCCGGCATTAACGGTTCCCATGGGATACAAGGAAAATGGGGAACCCATTAGCCTAACATTTATTGCCAAACAATTCCAAGAGCATCAATTATTACAATTGGGATATGCGTTTGAACAGGCGACCAAGTTGAGGAAGATGCCTAAGGGGTATCAATAAGAATAATCTCCTTCCCTTCCCTTGATCGTGCGTATGGAGCATGGAAGGGACCGAATAGCCATGCTAATCGATCAAATCATTAATTTTCTGCCAAAGATCGGTATCAAAACTGGAAGGCCCCAATAGAGTCTCCCCGGCATTATCGCCCATACGGACAACCACAAGCCCTTCACTGGGCACCACATAGAGTTTCTGGTCGTCTTTACCTAGACCCGCAATAAGATCGTTAGGGGCAGTTTGAATCAGTTTTCCAGGGAATTGGAGTTCCGAACCTGGGACCCTAAAACTATCCTTTCCGTTCAGCCACCAAAGATATCCATAGGCCTTGTTCATATCTTGTGAGGTAGTCGTCATTTTATCAAAATAGGCGCTATCGGTCAATATTGGATTATCCTCCCAGCTGCCTTTGTTTAAATTCAGTAATCCAAAACGGGCCATACTTCTTGCAGTACTGTAATATATGGTAGCAAATCCAAAACTTATCCAAGCTCCGTCCATGCCGATCACGTCTTTCAATTTAGTACTGAAATAGGTGTCGAAATCGGTATTGACCGCTCCTGCGATAATGGATTGGGTCAAGGTATAAGGTGCGTTGTGATAATACCAAAAAGTGCCGGCCTCGTTCAAAAAGGTGAGACAATCCGCATCCGTGCAATTGGTATTGCTCACATTATAATCCAATCCTGTGGTCATAGTGATATGTTGGGCAATGGTAATTTTGGTTTCGTCCGTAGCCGAAAGACTGGACCACCCTTCCCCCAAATAGTCGGAAGAGGAATCATCCAAGTTTAGAAAGCCGTCCTGTTGGGCCAATCCCACGGTGAATGCCGCTAAAGTTTTTCCGGCAGAATTCCATGGGCCATTACTAGAAACACTACCTCCGTTAAAGTAGGCTTCAATGACTATTTTACCTTCCTTTAACAGTATAAAGGCTTTGGTATTTTTTTCCTCCAGTAGGTCCAGCAAAGGCTGTTCGGCACTGGCATTCCAGCCCAGCGCATCAATGGAAGTAGTTTCCCATGTATTGGAATCCGTAGGAGGAAAATACAATTCGGCCCCCACGGGGTCTGGATCTTCCATATCTATAGGTTCTTCCGGGCCTTCGCTTACAGGTTCTTCCGCTATATCGGTAGTATCGGATGAACAACTGAAAAAACATAGTAAAATGGCTATAACCAATAGGTTGCTTAAGCATTTCATGGTCTCCCTCTTTTTGTTTTTAAGACCATATAGGTTCTATAAGGTTTAACGTAAAAATTAAAGAAATCGTTTTAAAAGTGTATTCTTCTGTAGTCAAGTTGTATTTTTGCAGCTGCCTATGGGTAGGCAAGCTCCATAATTGATCAGATGCGTACAAAATCACTCAAAAAGAATACCATTAACGTAGTTACCCTGGGGTGCTCTAAGAATATCTATGATTCGGAGGTGCTTATGGGACAATTACGTGCCAATGATAAGGAAGTGGTGCATGAGGAAGAAGGTAATGTGGTGGTTATCAATACATGTGGATTCATAGCAAATGCCAAGGAAGAGAGCGTAAATACCATCTTGGAGTACGTACAGAAGAAAGAAGCGGGAGAAGTAGATAAGGTTTTTGTTACCGGATGTCTAAGTGAACGCTATAAACCAGATTTACAAAAGGAAATACCCGATGTGGATGCGTATTTCGGTACTAGTGAACTACCTAATTTATTAAAGGCCCTGGGAGCCGATTATAAGCACGAACTTATTGGGGAACGCTTAACCACAACACCCAAGAACTATGCCTATTTAAAGATAGCCGAGGGTTGTGACAGGCCTTGTTCTTTCTGTGCTATCCCCTTAATGCGGGGCAAACATAAGAGCAAACCCATTGAGGCATTGGTCACGGAAGCGGAAAAATTGGCAGTCAATGGCGTAAAGGAGTTGATTTTGATTGCTCAAGACCTCACCTATTACGGATTAGATCTTTACAAAAAGAGAAATTTGGCCGAATTGCTCCAAGCCTTGGTACAGATAGACGGAATCCATTGGATTCGTTTACACTATGCCTTTCCTACAGGTTTTCCTATGGACGTATTGAAAGTGATGAAGGCCGAACCCAAGATTTGTAATTATATCGATATTCCCTTACAGCATATTTCGGATACCGTTCTAAAGAGCATGCGTAGGGGCACCACCAAGGAGAAAACTACCAAGTTGTTGCGGGACTTTAGGGCCACCGTTCCCGAAATGACGATACGGACTACTCTGATAGTGGGCTATCCGGGAGAAACTGAAGAAGATTTCCAAACCTTAAAGAATTGGGTGCAAGAAATGCGTTTTGAACGTTTGGGCTGCTTCACCTATAGTCATGAAGAAAATACCCATGCTTTTAATTTAGAAGATGACGTTCCCGAGGAGGTCAAGCAACAACGGGCCAATGAGATTATGGAGCTACAGTCACAGATCTCATGGGAACTGAATCAGGAGAAAATAGGGGAGGTCTTTAAATGTATCATCGATCGTAAGGAAGGGAATCATTTTATAGGCCGTACCGAGTTTGATTCTCCGGATGTAGATAATGAGGTTTTGGTAGACGCTGCACAATATTATGTAAAACAAGGTGATTTTGTGGATTTAAAAATTATTGAGGCGTCGGATTTTGATTTATATGGTGAGCCAATTTCATGATTTTTATATACCATACTCAAGGTCAAGGGCACGGCTATAGGCAAATTTCACCCATATGGAGTCCCTAAAGGGACGTAGCATTGCCGGATATTTATGATTCCTTGCCCGTCCCGCTAGGGACAGCATCTCGGAAGATTTTTATCATTCCGTTAGCCATGCCGTTAGGTATGGAATATGTATTTAAAGATAGACATTGGATATCAAATTTTCTACAGTGGGATGGTCGTTACCACCTGCCGGCTCAATAGTGATATTGAACGATTCTGCCTTATCAATGTATTTTAAGGATACCAATTCCTCATCTTCCGACAATATGCCCATATCGATCATTTCCCCTTCCACATCGGCCCACATCTGATAGGTCTTGTCCTTTTCCAATGGTGGTAGGCCCTGAGGATTTACAACTACCATTTTTGAGGTATGGTTTACATAAGCTACAGCCTTGGAATTGGGTAGAATTTGATTCCCCGTCAAGAGCAGTGGAATCACATTGGGATTGTTTATAGTACGATATTTACTATTGGTCTCCTCATAATTTTTTTCCAGGCTCACCAATCTGTTTTGAAGGTCGGCGGTGCTATTTTGCAATTGCTGTAAATTTTCCTCCGCCGTCTGCCAACGATTGTACAACCAGAACGAACTTAATAAAAATAGGGTCGCTAAACTGGCGGCAACGGCAAAATATGATTTTCTACTCCTTTGGAACGGCACTACCTTTTGGTCATGGGGTGGGGTTGAAGCGGTTTCTTCAACGGCTTTCATCAAGGACGTTTTTACTCTAGCATGGGGTTCAATGGCATTCTCCATGGCCAAGCGCTCAAAATCGGCCTCCATAGTATGGAAATGTTGTTTTAATTCTTCATCCTCCTCTAGCATACGATGCACCTTGGCACGTTGCTCCCTATTAAGCTCACCCAATAGATATTGTTCCAGTATGCCGTCTTCTTTTATAGAATTCCTATCCATTATCCGATCGTTTCAATTAATATCCATACTAAAAAGAATTCCTTTTGGTAGGTTTCCCGTAATTGTCGCAGTGCTTGCCGAACATATGATTTAAAAGTTCCCAAGGGAACACCCATTTCCTCATGGGCTTCCCTATGCGTTAATCCTTTATAATACACCAATTCCAAAGCCTCTTGATGATGGGTTTCCAATTTTTCAATGGAACCGGACAATTCCGTATAATCCGTCGGGGTTTCGGCCTCACGATTACTTTCATATACACTTAAATCCCTATTTTGGATGAGGTCACTGGTATTCCGCAGGGAATTTAGGGTAGTATTCTTGGCTATTCTATAGGCCCAAGTATAAAACCTTCCTTTGTTCGGATCGTACAAATGTATTTTCTGCCAAATTTTTAAAAAAGTCTCCTGCAAGAGATCTTCGGCAAGATTTTCCTTTCGACAAATTCTTAAAATTACACCGTAAAGGGCATGGGAGTATCTGTCATACAGACCGAAGAGCGCACTTTTATCTTCATTTTTCAGTCGCTCTATTAGTTGTTCATCGGTAAATGTTCTTGCCATAGTTGATCAAAAGTAAAAAAAACATCCCAGATTCATCCAATTATATAAAAGCTGTGTATATGAAGATGTAACACACGTTTAAATTGTTTAATACTAAAAATGAAAATCATGAAAAAAATCTTATTTATTGTTTCAACTTTTGCTCTTTTCGCTTTTGCCCAATCCGTATCCGCTCAAAAGGCTTCCAAGGATATTGTGGATATTGCGGTATCCGTAGACGACTTTTCAACCTTGGTATCTGCTTTAAAAGCTGCTGATTTGGTGGGTGCCTTAAAAGGAGACGGACCTTTTACCGTTTTTGCCCCTACGAACGAAGCCTTTGCCAAAATTGATGCGGCAACTTTGAATTCACTGTTAGAACCTGCGAACAAGAGTCAATTGGCCGGTATCCTTACCTACCATGTAGTAGCGGGAAAACTAGCGGCTTCCGACGTGGTCGCTGCTTTGGAAAAGGGCAAGGGCAAAGTGGAACTCACTACTTTGAACGGCGCTACTTTAATGGCAGAGCAAAAAGACGGCGGTATTTATCTTAAAGATCAAAATGGCAATTATAGCCAAATTGTGAAGACCGATGTTATGGGGAGCAATGGTGTTATACATGTGATTGCCGATGTGGTAATGCCCAAATAATTATTGTTTAGGTTGTTGATCAGGCCGCCCGACCAGCGTATGGAAATGGCTACCGAAAGGTGGGTTGTTTCCGCAGAAGGACTATATACGCTAAGGGCGGTCTTTTTGTTTGTAGATTTTAACTATTGTTTTTCGGCCCTGTAGGACTGGCCGTAAATTGTTGATTAGGACTATTTTCCGTTAACCATGGACTGGAGAACCGGACCTACATCATTTTTTTAATTTTTCTCTTTTCTTTTTATAATAGTTTTTATCGGCTATATAAATTTTTTTCTTTACCTCGCAATACGTTATAGTTTTATCCTTATTGGTAAGTGAGGTGGTTTTTGTAATTTCTATTTCCTTTTCCTGTTCAATTCGGTTTTTTATACTTTTAAGTTCTTCCCATGTATAGGTGAAGTCCGCATAGAGGTTTTCTTTTGCCGGTCGTTTAAAGAAAATTTCGGCAGATTTATCCCAAACTACGTAATCATTTTCCAAAAGATGAATCAATTGAACCATAGGAATGGGATCTATCGCAGAAAACATACTACCTCCAAAAATGGAATTCACATAATTCCTATTCTTATAACCGATCGGAAGTTTGATTTTTATGTTCAGTAAATCCTTGGAAACATAGGTGATTTTGGCTGTACTTCTTCTGTACATTGGAGATAAATTAAAGCCTAATCTAAATAGCTTATGCTTTTCAATATACTTTGAACCTATTTCTGCTATTTTTTGATAAAGTGACATCTATTTTTTTTGGTTAAACCCCATTCGGATTTTTGTAAAAGTGCTGACCGGACGATGACAAGCGTTATCTGTCTTTCGTCATTTTTCGACAGGTATAATTCCTTACGTTTTCAAAACATATTTCCCGATAATTAATTGGTAAAGAATCCTTTGTTGAGTGGTTTTATGTTAAATACTGTAACAATAGCGTCAAATAGTAATCTTTATAAAAAAATCAATCAAATTTAACCCTCATGAAATTAAACAAAAATCCGATAACTCTCCTCCTCTTCCTGCTCCCTATTGTACTTTCTGCACAGGCTGAATCCATATTTAATGGAATTCGGTTGGAAGAGTCTTTGGAAACGGTAGCCCAGAAATTAAACGGTATATCCAAAACTTCAAATATCATCTCCATTGATAAGCCCAGTTTTCCGTTAGCCGAAACAAAAGAAGCACATTTAATCTGCTCAAAAGTAAAAACGGAAAATGGAATGATCCATAGTGCCGTATTTACTTTTGCAGATAACAAACTTGCATATATTGAAGCAAGAGGAAACGTATTTGAAACTTTAACAGGTAAACGTAACGATACTGCTAGAACATATATGGATTATGAGGTCTATGTTACGGATAAATTGTTCTTAAATAAGAAAAAGGATATCGCTTGGATAATGAACAAAGAAGCAATGCATACTAATTTGTTCACTTGGGAAAATCCATATCTAAATCCCAACCATAGCACAAACGTAGAATCCAATCATTCCGATAAAATACCGGCATTTCTTAAAATGGGTAAATCCATGGATGAAATAAAACCTTTGCTTGAAACCAATAGTGATTTTACGAATACCGAAACGTTGGATGGAACCGATCCCAATGCCCAAATTCAAATAAACTGCTTTGGTGTCGATTATTTAGGGTTTCCAAGAAAAATTGAAGCGCGTTTTGGAGATAATAAACTTAATGTGGTATGGATTTTAACCGCAAAAGGGGAAGAAGATAGGATCCGAAAAGCTTTGATCGATCAATATGGGGATCCAATTTTTGTCAATGACGATTGGGAAATTTTCAATGATTGGCAAGTTGGTTTAAGAAAGGATAAACCAGAGGTGTTACTTATGGAAAAGCAAATAGGACTAGCGTATAAAACCAGTTTTTTTAAAAAGTAATTCCGTTCCAATTATTTTAAGGGATTTTATCATTGGCCACTATGGATTATAATGGATGTCAATGGAATGCACAATGAGTAGTGGGAATCTGCATAAACCCTAGGAGCCTACCTAATTATCAAAAAACTCATTGTTTAGATACACTTATGCCCTTGTTGGGTACGTTGCCTGTTTCATCTAAAATACCTTCCATTTTTAAATGTGTAATTACAGGTTCTTTTGCCATTCTCACCAAGGTAATATGGTCAAAAGCCAAGGAGTCCAAAGCATTTTGACTACCTCCCGTAGTTCCTAATATAGTGTAGTTCCTACCTTTTCGTATGCGATGCGAAAATGAATGAAAATGACCATTGATCACCGTATATGGGCGGTCCGCCAATACCATTTCCAGTTTACCGAGGCCTTTTTCATCAGCTCTCATCCAGAGGGGCTTATGCATCAAAACAAAAGTCCATTTTACCGTTGGGTATTTTTGAAGTATAGCTGTAAAGTATTCCAATTGATCACCGCTCATTCCGCCCACCGTTCGTTCCGTCATCTTATAATAGTCTGAATCTTCATAGGTACCCTCCATCTCACCTTTAATGATTTTGATAGCTTTATTCCTGGCATGGTAGATTTCCAGCATCCTTTTTTCCTCAAAATCTTCGGAATCCATCATTAGGAATAGTACATCCTCGTACAAAAAATGGTAATAACGGGGCCCAAATCTATTTTTCCAGAATTCACGCATCTTTGGGTTGGTAAGGTCATGGTTTCCGCCTAAATAAAAGAAGGGCATGTGTAATTTGGAAGTTCTTTTATCAAAAGAGTCCCATTCTTTTGCTAGTTGCAAGGAATCTTCGGTTCCGCCATCTATTAAATCTCCAACACTCAGCACGAAAGTTGGGTCTAGTCTATTTAATTGAGCCACAGCCGTGCTGTATACCCCTTCACGTTCGCCTCCATTTAAATCGGAAATTATAGCGAAAGTAAAATCCTCTTCCCCGGACTCAAAACGATCACTTGTCCATGGCCTTGAACCGTTTACAATATCGTGTTCAAAAGTTGTTTTGCCCTTATTATCAATTTTACAGCTGATGAAGAGTAGTAATGTCAAAAAAGGAAGAATTGGCATTTTCATGTGGTATATTTTAGTTTGCGCGCAGCATTTTATTACGTTAGACCTCATAGACAGAAGGTTTTACTGTACTATTTTGAAAAAATTGCGCGCTTTTTATACTTTTTATAAATACTTGCGAATTCTGTAAAATAGATATTGGTATCTATACTTTTGAGACTGTCACTACTTGTAAAGAAAAGAGTACTTCCATGGTTTGTTAAGTGCGGATAGAGGTCGCTTCCGGACGTATTCAATTCCTTTATATTTTGAGGAATGGACCATTTGTTATCCGATTTAAAACTTATGTAAAGATCACCATAGGAAGAAATATTCTCTTTTCTATCGGAAGCTTCAAAAATAATCAGGTTGCCATCTCCGTTGATTTCTAAATTCCATTCTCCTTTTTCCGTATTAATAACATTGCCCAAATTGACCGGTGCCTTAAATGACCCATTTTCCATTTTGGCCATATATAAATCCCCTTGGCCATATCCGTTTGGTCTGTCGGAGGCAAAATAGAGATTCCCGATGGTATCTGTACGGGGGCTATACTCCCTATATTCGGAATTAAGAGGGGTACTCAATCTAACGGGGTCGCCCCATTTCCCTATCCCATCTTTTTTTACTACCCAGATATCCGCGGAAATTTGGATGCCTTTAGAAGGTCTTTCGGAAATGAAATATAAGGTGTGTCCGTCTGTGCTTAGGTAAGGGGCACTATCGTTAAACCGACCTGAAAATGAAGCCTTTTCGGGAGCTGACCATCTGCCGTTCTTTTTAACGGAATAGTATATAGAGCTTTTCCCGTTTCCTGTGCCCCATTTACCATTACTTCTAGTAAAATACATTTCCGTTCCGGATGATGAAAATGAAGAAGAATATTCAACGGAATCCGTAGAAACATTTTTTGGCTCAAACATAAAGACATCTATTTCGCTATCATTTTGTGCCAAAATGAGTGTATTCTGAAAAAGAAGTATACTTATTGTAATTATAAATATCAAACTGTTCATATTTTTTTGAATAAAGTAACAAAAGAAGGAATACTTTCAAATCCAACTTTAAAACAAACAGCACTAACTGAATGGTTTTCTTTGAGTAACTTCTTAGCCGCAGATATTCTTTTATCCGTGAGATATTGGTGTGGGGATGTTCCAAATGCGTTTTTAAAAAGTCTCAAAAAATGATATTTTGAAAAATTCGCTTGGTTGGAAATGTTGTTTAGGTCAATATTTTCCTTGTAATGACTATCAATGTATAGTTGAGCTTCTACAATGCGTTTATACATATACACTTTTGGATTTAATTTAGTATTAGCCATTATTTGTATGTATTGCCAACGTTCTGCATAAGAACCGTAGTTTGTTGCGAGCGTTGGCTTTTCCCGACTATGGCTTTTATGCATCGTTAGTTACCGTTTTTATTCCATCCGTCAATTTCTGGAACATATTTCCCCACGCTTTTGTCCTGCTTTCCATATCGGAAGGAACGGTTTCAAATTTTTGAATGAGTGTTAATTCTGTATAAAAGGGACTTATTTCTTTAAGTGATATTTGGACCGTGCTTTCAGGTGGTACTTTATCCAATCCATTATAAACAAAACTAAATTTAATATGGTTTGGTTCGTCAATTTCAAGATAAATACCACCAATAAAAAAACAGTTAGCATCAGGTTTTAGAAGTTCAATTTCATAGTGCCCACCTATTTTAAAATCACTTTGAACGTTGCCTATTGACAAATGCTTTGGGCCAAACCATTTCGAAATAAGACTTGGCTCTACAATCCATTTGAAGAGAGTGTTTATAGAACAATTAAATTGCCGAGTCACATATACGATGTTATTTGTTGTCATTTATATTTTCTCTATGAATTTGCTCTTCCAATTTATCAAAAGATTCGTTCCAAAAGGAAGAATAATAAGAAATCCACTTAAGAGATGACTTGAGTGAACTTCTGTTTAGTGATATAACCCGATATTTTCCTTTTTTCTTTTTGGTAATAATTTCAGCGCTTTCCAAAATCTTGATATGCTTGCTCAAGGCTTGAAACGAAACAGGGAATTTTTCTGATAATTCCAGCAAAGTGGAATCTTCTTTGTGAAGTAGTTCGATAATTTTCCTTCTGTTGTTGTCCGCAAGTGCTGAAAATACTTTTTCCATTTTTAAAGGATTTTATTGCATATCAAATCCAAAGCCCACCATTTTCAGTTTTGTAGCTTTTGGTGGTGATAATGGCTGACTAGCTTTTAGGGCTTGTTGAAAATCCTTAAATTCTTGCAATCCATTTAATTTACCCATTATTTCATCATCTTTAGCCATATTTATATGGATAAAAGTGTTGGGACTTTCTTCATCTGTAAAGGACGAATATTGCATGCCTTCTATTGGCTTGGCTTTTAAAACATCCATTACTCTTTGGATATTCTTCTTATTTTCTTCTGTATACTCTGGTTTTACTGTGTATTGTACTTTTATCGCTTTCATTATTGTAAATTTATTTCATTAAATTCATTAGTGCATCTCGTTGGCAAGGTAAATTAAATGAATTCCAATGTTCAAATAATTGTCCATCTTTCATTTTGAAAATGTGAATGTCATTGTGTCTATACGATTTTCCTTTGAATTTTCCAGCACCGGTATCCATTAATGCTACTTGGTCATCTTTAGCGAAAAGTATTTGGGGTTTAAGGTCTAATTCATCGAATTGTGAGAATGTTCCATGCACCATTTTGATTATTTCTTTGAAACCTTGTTTATCCTTTGCGCCTTCCGGTGCGTTGTGATTTACAAAGTCATCGTGAATCAACTCATCTACTTGATCCGTATTGCCCGATGTAAATCCCTGTAGAAGCCTTCCGATTACTTCGATGTTCTTTTTTTCTTTGTCAGTTAAATTATCCATTTTCTTTACGTTTAAAATATGGTATAAAGATAAATAAATATTTAACATTCAATCAAATGGTTTAATGTTTTTTAAATGATAGCTAACTCGTTTATATAGCTACAAAACCTATCCTCATACCATATCTCAGGAATAATAGGGTAAAAGATGTATAGCTATGTCCTTTAGCTTTAAATAAATATCCTTTACATATTTACAAATTCAAATCCGGCCAAAGGAATGTCCTGTAGATCAAATTCGGTTTCGTTCAAAAGAATACCATGTTCCAAATAGGCCTTAAGATTGGCGAGCCAAAAAGTCCATCCATTGCTACAGCCGTAGTGGATGTTCAGCTTATTTTCATCGTCCGTAGGAATTTCATATTGTTTAAGGGTCAATAATACAGCACTGCCCTTATCCGTTAAGGTAACGGATACCTTGCTTTGCCCGGCAAAGGAAAACGCTACAAAGTCTTTTCCGTTGGCCTGTAATACCTCTCCTTTTTCCTGTCCGTCCCAATTGTGCCATTCCCATATATATGTGTCACCCTTTTGGATGGCTTCATTTGGTTTTCGAATAGTTCCCGAACCATCCGTATACGCCGCTTTGCGTAAAAACCAAGCCGTGATTCCTTCCGTAGTGCCCCAGCACCAATACATTTTTTCCAAAGAAGCCTTTATATGTATCTTTTTTGTAAAGGCGTCGAACGTTAATTTACTCATGATTTACTTTTTTTTATTTAACTCATAGGTGTAGATTTCCCTACCCAATTCTGCCAAAAAGGGTATTCCGATGTCGTCGTATTCGTAGGCATCATCATTAAAAATGCCATCTTCGTTTACCAAAATGGTAGCTGTTATTATAAATTCGATATCGTTTTTGGAATCAACAATATAAGCGCAGTCGGTTAACGTACCATACGCATAGCCCACTTTGTTGTATATTTTTATATGCTCGGGGATATTATCATGATTATCCCCATAGATAATAAATTTCACATAACTGTCATAATATTCTTCTGGATCATAGCCCACTTTTTTTGGCAATGTATGCATGGCGGTCAATAGGAACTCCCTTTGTTCATCGCTCAAATCAAACTGTTCTTCTTTAGAAAACTGTTCCGGAAAAACAATACGTTTTAGCACATTATGCTGTGCATCTATGGGGTAGTAGTTTTTTAGGCTAAAATTGAACGGTTGACGTATCAGGGAATCCCCGTCATAAAAACCGATACCTTTTGTTATTTTGTTCAGGGACAATGCCTTTGGGGGAGTGTTAATGGTATTTTCCAAGATAGTAGTGGTGCTATCGTTTACATACACAATCAAAGGTTTGGTGGTTACGTCATCCGCATCGGATGTAGACAGGCGATGGGAAATGCGCATGTAGGCAATACCTTTTTCTGCCAATTGCACATTGATATAATCTTGACCTAGAAACTCGAACAAACGATTATAGGCACTATTATCACTTACAGCAAGTATTTTGGAAATTTCTCGTCCAAAGGTCGTCTCCACAGAATCTCCCTCCACATAGAAAAGAGTGTTCCTATCCAGGGAATCCATTCCGTTTAATTTTTCCAACGCCAAAACAGCTACAGGAAATTTTACCGTACTGGCGGGATAAAAATAATTGTCCTTGTTTATCTGAAAATCATAGTCTTTCAAAACAACGCTATCCTTAGATCTGGTAATATGCGTATACCGTATTTGTATTTCGTGTTTTTCAATACTATCCATGACCCTTTTAATGTTCGGATGCGTTGAGGCCAATGCGGCTTCCAAAGGATTTGTAGCGGCCTCCCGTGTACTGCAAGCCCCTAGGCATATGCCTAATATAATGACTGGAAGAAATAATTTTTTCAAAATTGGTTTGGCGTTAATGGGTATTTATGATTAGGAATCAAAAAAAGTTATCCGAATTGTTTCTGCCGAAAAGTAGGCGCAATTGAATCTAATAGTGCTATGGATGTTCATAGATTTCCCCCCTATGAGGTATTAAGGCATCTCGTACCTGTATCATTATACTTTCTTCAACTACCATATAGGCAATACTATGTGTTTCACTCATTTCTTTGTGTCCCGTGATATGGAATCCCAATTCTTCCGTCATAGCGTATTCCTTTAAATGCTTTTCGTGATGTTCCGCAATTTTATGGGCATCCGGTCCTCTAAAATCCCAAATCAGTTTAATCTTTCTGTTCACTTTATAAATTTAAGTATCGCTGACGATAATTCTCTAATTATCCTTCTTGGAATCCAATACAGAGATTCCTTCTTCAGCAAAGGCTTTAAAGTCCTTCGCATATTTTAAGGATTGCTTTTTAAATGCACCAGGCATAAGAAATGCCATTACCTTCATCATAAAACTGGAAAATTGAAATTCTGATTCTGAAATCCATTGTGTAGTATGTTCACCTACCTCCTTAAAATAATTCAGTTGTATGTTATGCACTCCCTTGGTATCATAGGTTGCGTGGAACTCCTCCGGGAAATTACGCTTTAAAATGGTCTCGGTCAAAACCATTTCCCGTTTCCCCATTTTATAGTGCAATTTCATTTTTGCACCGTCGTGGCCGGGTGTCCCGGAAAGGTGTTCATAGCTCACCAATCCCTGTTGCCAGTGTTTCATGTTTTCAGGATTGTCCAGTTTTTTAACAAATTCATCTCTGGACAGATGAATAGTAATTTGAGTAGTATATTTCATTTTGCTTAGGTTTGTTGTACTAATGTAGCAAATTATAGGTTTTCTATACTATTTAAATGTGTTAATCAGTTCCCATAACTCTTGTCTAACTTGATGTAATTGTTATTTTTGCGGAATGCACTTTTTAAATAGATACCATTTTAATACAATATATTTTATAGGTAGCATTGTCCTATTACTTTTTTTGGGATCATGTGATTCGTTTTTCAAAAAAACCAAGGATAAGGAACCTATTGCGAGGGTTGGCGATACCTATCTGTATCGGGAAGATGTGGCCGCGCTTTTGGGCAATAATATATCCCAACAGGATAGTGCATCTTTCGTTACCAATTATATTAACAATTGGGCCTCTAAGCAGTTGTTGCTCTCAAAGGCAAAAATTAACTTACCGGAGGATAAACTGGCCGAATTTGAGGAATTGGTGGGGAACTATCGTACCGATCTGTATACCAGGGCCTATAAAGAAGCATTGATACAACAGGGGCAGGATACCGTTATAAGCAGCTCGCAATTGCAACGTTTCTATGAGGCCGAACAGGAAAATTTTAAGCTTAAGGAAAAGTTGGTACAGTTGAGGTATATAGAATTGCCCAAACAGTTTTTGGATAAGGAAACCGTAGTTAGGAAACTGAAACGGTTTAATACCGAAGATATTGCTTATTTGGATTCCGTAGGGGTTCAGTTCAAGCGACTTAATTTTAATGATTCTATCTGGATTAAAGCGTCCTGGGTCATATCGGAAATCCCACCGCTGACCTATGAAAATGAGGAGGGATACTTAAAAAAATCACAATTTTTTGAATTAGAGGATGCATTAGGAGTATATTTGGCGAAGGTTACCAATGTTTTAAACGTCAATGATATAGCCCCGCTTGCCTTTATAGAACCCACCATAAAACAAGTACTGCTCAACAGAAGAAAGTTGGATTATATCCGTAGGTTGGAAACCGAAATCATAGATGAAGCTATTAAAGAAAATGAATTTGAAGTTTATGAAAAAGATGAGTAAAATAGGATTCTCCATTTGTTTTTTATCGATAACGGGAATGGTCTATTGCCAAATAGATTCTATCCCCGACACTCAAATTGAACCCGAAGAACAATTGGTGGAGGCCGCCGTAGATATAAAAAAAGATACGACCAATAATTTTAAAAAAATAAAATTGGACGGTATCTCTGCCGTTGTGGGCGATTATGTAATCTTAGATTCCGATATTGAAAAAACAATGATCGATCTGCGTAGTCAAGGGGCTTCCACCGCGGACATTACCAAGTGTGGACTTTTGGGAAAACTAATGGAAGATCGTCTGTATGCGCATCAGGCCGTACAGGATAGTATTTTGGTTTCCGATGATGAGGTAAACGCGACCAGTGAGCGGCAAATACAGTCTTTGGTATCCCAAGTTGGTTCCATGGAGAAAGTACTTAAGTTTTATAAAAAAGAGGATGAGATAAGTTTTAGGGAAGAACTCTTTGAAATCAATAAACTACGTATTCTTTCTGAAAAGATGCAGCAGAAAATTGTGGGTGAAATAGAGATTACACCGGAAGAAGTACGACAGTTCTTTAATAAGATTCCCAAAGAGGAACGCCCTGTTTTTGGAGCCGAGTTGGAAATTGCCCAAATTGTAAAAGAACCTAAAATACCGGAAGCGGAGAAACAAAAGGTAATTGATAAGCTAAATACTATAAAAGCGGATGTGGAGGAAAACGATGCTAGTTTTAGTGTAAAGGCCATTCTATATTCGCAAGACCCTGGATCTAAATCCAAAGGAGGGTTTTATAGCATGACAAGGGAAACCCCCTTTGTAAAGGAGTTTAAGGATGTTGCCTTTAGCTTACGGGAGGGAGAAATTTCGGAACCATTTGAAACGGCCTTCGGCTACCATATCATCTATATTGAAAAGATAAGGGGCCAAGAATTGGATTTGCGTCATATTCTAATTTCTCCCGAGATTCCCCAAAGTTCTGTTGATGAGGCAGTGGCCGAGTTGGACAGCATTCGGCAAAAGGTCATCGATGGGCAAATTACATTTGCGGATGCCGCATTGAATTTTTCCGATCAAAAGGAAACTAAATTCGATGGAGGATTATTGCGGAACCCCATCAACTTTGATTCACGTTTTGAACTTACCAATATGGATCCCGCCTTGTACAACCAAGTCCGTAATCTAAAGGACAATGAAATTTCCAGACCCTTATTGGAAGAAGATCAAAGGGGAGGTGCTGCCAAATATAAGATATTGAAGATTACCAATAGGTACGACGAGCATGTGGCCGATTTTGCCAAGGATTACATTAAGATACAAGAACTGGCCCTCCGCGAAAAACAGTTCAACGCCATAAAAGCGTGGATGGAAGAACATATAGGCGGCACCTATGTAAGCGTCAATGAAGGAAACAAGAGCTGCAATTTTGCTAACAATTGGGTAAAGGAATAATTGCATGTCAGACGTTGCCGCTATTCATAGCTTAGTAGAAAAACATAGTGCCTTAAAGAAAGAAATTGCCAAAGTAATCATTGGTCAGGATTTAGTGGTAGAGCAAATCCTACTATCGATCTATACGGGCGGTCACTCCTTGCTGATAGGAGTTCCCGGCCTTGCTAAAACTTTAATGGTGAACACCATTGCCCGCACCTTGGGATTGGATTTCAAACGGATACAGTTTACGCCCGATCTAATGCCTAGTGATATTTTGGGGAGCGAGGTCTTGGATCAAAACCGAAACTTTAAGTTTATCAAAGGGCCTATTTTTGCCAACATTATTTTAGCGGACGAAATCAATCGCACCCCGCCAAAGACCCAAGCGGCACTTTTGGAAGCTATGCAGGAGCGTGCGGTAACCATAGCCGGGCAACGGCATAAACTGGCATTGCCCTATTTTGTTTTAGCTACGCAAAACCCTATAGAACAAGAAGGAACCTATCCACTGCCAGAGGCACAATTGGATCGTTTTATGTTTGCAATTGAATTAAAATACCCCTCGGTCTCAGAGGAAATACAAGTGGTGAAATCTACTACTTCCGATACCGATGTTCAGGTAAATGCGTTGTTCAATGCACAGGAAATTTTAGAGGTACAGCATTTGGTGCGAAGAGTACCCGTTCCGGACAATGTAGTGGAATATGCCGTAAATCTGGTAAACAGCACACGTCCTGTTCTAGAGTCCACTTCGGATTTTGTTAGGCAGTATATAGATTGGGGTGCAGGCCCCAGAGCATCGCAAAACCTTATTTTGGGTGCCAAGGCAAATGCCGCCGTACACGGAAAATTTTCTCCGGATATAGAGGATGTACAGGCAGTGGCCATGGGCATCCTACGGCATCGGATTATTAAAAACTACAAGGCCGAGGCAGAAGGCATTTCCGAAGAGGATATTATCCGTAAATTATTATAGACTTTTCCATATAATACACATCGGAAATACTCAGAAATAGCACTGCTTAACTGATTATCCATACTGCGAAACAGTTCCGTTTTCACATATCTTGAAAATTCTATTAAAGATGGACTAAAATTTTACCAAAGCATAGGATTTTAGTAAATTTGAGGATTGCATAACTCATAAATACAAAATAGAATGGCATTCGATATCAACATGATTAAGGAGGTTTACGCCAATGTGGCCGAACGCGTTGACAAGGCTAGGGAAATAGTGGGTAAACCATTGACCTTATCCGAGAAAATTTTATATTCCCATTTATGGGACGGAAACGCTACAAAAGCATTTAGAAGAGGTGTGGATTATGTTGATTTTGCGCCAGACCGTATAGCCTGTCAGGATGCAACCGCCCAAATGGCCCTATTGCAATTTATGCAGGCCGGCAAGCCTAAAGTTGCCGTACCTACTACAGTACATTGTGATCATTTGATACAGGCAAAGAGTGGGGCTGTAGCAGATTTGAAAACGGCAAATAGTACTAGCGCGGAAGTTTTTGACTTCTTGGAATCGGTCTCCAATAAATATGGTATCGGTTTTTGGAAGCCCGGCGCAGGTATCATACATCAGGTAGTTTTGGAAAATTATGCATTCCCCGGAGGAATGATGATCGGTACCGATTCCCATACCGTTAATGCAGGCGGTCTTGGAATGGTAGCTATTGGAGTTGGTGGGGCAGATGCGGTAGATGTTATGGCCGGTATGGCCTGGGAACTGAAATTTCCAAAATTGATAGGGGTTAAACTGACCGGTAATATATCGGGTTGGACGTCCGCCAAGGACGTTATTTTAAAAGTCGCGGGTATTTTGACCGTTAAGGGAGGTACGGGCGCTATCCTTGAATATTTTGGGGAAGGGGCCAAAAACCTTTCCTGTACCGGAAAGGGTACCATATGTAATATGGGGGCCGAAATCGGTGCCACAACGTCTACTTTTGGTTATGATGATTCTATGGAACGGTATTTAAGAGCCACCGATAGGAGCGAAGTAGCGGATGCCGCCAAAGAGGTAAAGGATTATTTGACCGCCGACCCAGAGGTTTACGCGAATCCTGAGCAGTATTTTGATCAGTTGATCGAAATAAATTTGGATGAACTAAGACCACACTTAAATGGTCCATTTACTCCGGATTTAGCGACCCCTGTTGGGGAATTGGGAATTAAGGCCAAGGAAAATGATTGGCCCGTTAAAGTAGATTGGGGACTTATAGGGTCTTGTACCAATTCTTCTTACGAAGATCTTACCCGTGCCGCTTCCATTGCGGAACAGGCGGTTGCAAAAAAGATAAGGCCTAAATCGGACTTTGGAATTAATCCCGGTTCCGAACAAATACGATACACGGCGGAACGCGATGGTCTGCTCCAGATTTTTGAGAATTTAGGCGCCACCATATTTACCAATGCCTGTGGCCCATGTATAGGCCAATGGGATAGAAGCGATTTAAAAGGGGAGGAAAAAAATACCATTGTCCATTCCTTCAACCGTAATTTCTCTAAAAGAGCGGATGGCAATCCCAATACACATGCTTTTGTAGGTTCCCCTGAAATGGTCGCTGCCATAGCCATTTCCGGAAAGTTGGATTTTGATCCCATGAACGATACCTTGATCAATGAGGACGGAGAACAGGTGAAACTAGACGAACCTATGGGCATAGAACTTCCTCCCAAAGGATTTGAAGTAGAGGATGCCGGTTATCTTGAGCCCATGCAAGATGGCAGTGGTGTGGAGGTAAAGGTGAGCCCATCATCGGAACGCTTACAACTTTTGGAACCATTTGTGCCCATGACACCGGATAGTTTACAAGGAATGAAATTGCTGATCAAAGCCTTTGGTAAATGTACCACCGATCATATTTCAATGGCCGGACCTTGGTTGCGTTTTCGCGGGCATTTGGACAATATTGCCAACAACACCTTGATCGGAGCCGTAAATGCATTCAACAAGAAGACCAATTTCGTAAAAAATCAGCTTACGGGAGAATACGGAGGGGTACCGGATACCCAACGGGCCTATAAAGCGGCAGGAATAAAAACTATCGTTGTCGGAGATCACAACTATGGGGAAGGCTCTTCCCGTGAACACGCCGCTATGCAACCAAGACACTTGGGTGTTGCCGCAGTATTGGTTAAATCCTTTGCCCGTATTCACGAGACCAACCTTAAAAAACAAGGAATGCTGGGCCTTACTTTTGCAAATGAAAACGATTACGACCTGATTCAAGAAGATGATACTTTTAATTTTTTGGATATCAAGGATTTTGCTCCTGACAAGCCCTTGACCATAGAAGTGGTGCATGCAGATGGTAGCAAAGATGTCATTAAGGCAAACCACACCTATAACCAATCACAGATAGGTTGGTTTCATGAAGGATCCGCATTGAATGTGATCAAGAAAGAAAACGCGGCATAAACAGTACATGTAAATAGTTCATAGAAACTCCCGATAATCCTCGGGAGTTCTTTAGTTTTGGAGAAACCCTCAAGTAAATGAAGTTCAATAAAAAAACACTCTTAAATATTTTACTTATCGCTTTTGTGGTATCCTTCTTTGTGACTCCGTTAGGTTATTATGGGAAGGTTCTATTGAACAAAATATTTTCTTTCAGTCCGGCACCTACCGAAGCGGTCAATAGAAAACGCATAACGGATTATGACTGGAAACTGAAGGATGCGGAATGGGATTTTTTCAATTTTGAGCAATCTAAGGGGAAGGTAATTTTTATTAACCTTTGGGCATCTTGGCGTCTACCCTGTGCCGCGGAATTGGAAAGTATCCAGAACTTCTATAATGACTATGGGGATAAAATGGATTTTTATATTATCACCAATGAGGAAAGACCTCCCGTGGAAGCATTTATGGAAGAGAAAAATTTTGATTTTCCAGTAACTTACCTGATTATCGGTGAGAAGATGCCCATAAACCCAAACGAGGTACCTTCTTCCTATCTTATCGATAAAAAAGGCAATATCGTTATTCATAAGGAAAAAGGTATTGCCGATTGGGATAACCAAAAAATATATAAGCTGGTGGATGGCTTGTTGGAAGAATGAAGATGACCAAGGATAAATTGATTAATGGTATATTACTGCTATTGGTCATCTTGTATCTTTTTACACCTCTTGGATTCCATATGAAGGTGCAGATGAACAAATGGTTTTCATTTAGTCCGTCGGCATTGGAAGAAAAGGAACAACAACATCTTGCGGACTACGATTGGCGTTTAGTGGGTACCGATGGGGTTCCGTTCAATTTGGAAGAAGGTAAAGACAAGGTGGTACTAGTTAATTTTTGGGCCACTTGGTGTCCTCCCTGTGTGGCCGAAATGCCATCTTTCCAAAAGTTGTACGATGTTTATGGTGATAGCTTGGTGTTTATTTTTTTAGCGAGTGACGATGAAACGAAGGTACAGACATTTTTAACCAAGAAAAACTATACATTTCCAGTATATTTTGCCCGTACGAATGCCCCTGTACAGCTAGAACACTCTAGTATTCCCACCACTTATATCATTGATAAAAATGGAAAAATAATAGTAAAAAAAGTGGGCGCTGCCGACTGGGATCCAGATACTGTCTCCGACCTTTTGGACAGCTTATTGAAAGTGTAACTACATGGCACAGATTACGACACTTACCTTTTTCAAGTATCACGGATTTAAACACAAGGTCTGGGCTTTTGGAATGATGCAATTTGCCCATGCCACGCTTTCCAAAGTGGACGGACTTTCTTTTTATAAGTTAATGGGGAGTGGGAAAGAGGGATTTAATCCCTTACCGGATTGGTCCGTTTACGGTTTGCTGCAAGTATGGGAAAACGAAAAGGTGGCCAATAGTTTTTTTAATTCGTCCAATCTCATGAAGCGCTATGTGGAACATAGTGAGGAATACTGGACAATTTACTTGAAAAATATAGTCGCCAAGGGATATTGGTCGGCAAAAAACCCTTTTCAAAAAAGCGGTGCCATAGCTGCCAATAACCCATATGTTGCGGTAATCACCCGGGCGACCATTAAGCCACGTTTCCTGATTAAGTTCTGGAAATATGTACCTGTTTCGCAAGCCCCATTAGTGGATAACCCGGGACTTCTATTTACCAAAGGTATAGGTGAAGTTCCCATTGTTCAAATGGCGACTTTTAGTATATGGAAGAACAAAGAATCGCTACTGGAGTTTGCTTATAAAAGTACGGAGCATAAAAAGGCTATAAAAGATACCCGAAAATTGGATTGGTATAAGGAGGAATTGTTTTCCAGGTTTCAACCGTATCGTTCTGTGGGCCAATGGGAGGGTAAAAATCCTATGGGAGACTTGGTTTTTAAGAATAATACATAAAAAAATAAACAAAGAAGACCAACTGTGACAGATAAAGATGTACAGAAAATAACTTGTTTCCCTTTATCTTGAATAGATGTAAAAGTATCTGGAACAATAATGCTATAATAAACCAAGTGACGTAGTTTTCCAAGGGCGCTATATTGCCCTGAAATGTCCAAAAATCAAAAAGCGGTGCGCTATGTTCCATAAAATAATCCAAAAGCACCATCAGTATGCTGGCACATATCATTTTTAACCATACTTTTTTAACCAAATGAGAAGCAATGGTCGCTGTTATAAAAGTAAGAACGGACCAATTTATTCCTATTAAAAAGGGTACTCCATCCAATTTTGGCCCAAGATTGGCCCCATAAGTATATGCTCCGAATAATATCCCATAATTTACCCCCAGCCACTCGGCAAACATACCTCCGACAAAAAATATAGCAAATGCTATAAATTTTTTAAACGTATCCAAGGGATAGATAATAAGAAATAGGCTGGAGAACAGTAGAATATTAAAAGGTGTTTTATTAATGAACCATTCTAGATATCCAAGACTGATACCGATTATAGCGGAGATATGGAAAAGCCATACCAGGGCTATGGCAATACTTGTTTTCTTTTCTTTTAATCGGTTCATCTCGCTGCTTTTGGAACTAGATCACTCACTATTTTAGCGGATAATAGACATAGGGGAATACCACCACCAGGATGTACCGAACCTCCACAGAAATATAGATTTTTAATATTGCCGTTAAAATTGGGATGGCGTAAGAAGGCCGAAAATTTGGAATTACTTGCAGCTCCGTACAGGGCACCTCTATAGGAACTGGTCTGTTTTTCAATTCCTACGGGATCCAGAACGTGTTCTACGGTAATCAGTTTTTCAACATCTATTTTTAGCATGCGATTTATTTTTGCTATGATTCCTGTTCTGGCTTTTATTTTAATCTCTTCCCAATCCTGACCAAAGTTTCCGGGAGCATTGACCATAACAAACCAATTTTCATGGTTTTTGGGGGCATCGGATTTCTTGTCCTTACTGGTGATGTTAATATAAATAGTTGGGTCCCCATATAATTCTTTATGCTCAAAGATGGTTTTGAATTCCTGCTGATAATCATCACCGAACAATATGTTATGTAAATCCAATTCGGGAAATTCCCGGTTAATACCCCAATAGAATATAAGCGCGGAACTAGAGCGTTCCTGTTGCAGAACCTTCTGTGGATGTTTTTCGCTTTTTAATAGCTTTTTATAGGTGGGAAAAATATCCATATTGGAAACTGTGATATCGGATAGATATGTGGCCTTATCCGTAACCACTCCGGAAGCTCTTTTTTTTTGTATAAGGATTTTCTTTACCTTTTCCTTGAAAATAAAATGCACTCCCTTATCTACCGCCAATTGATACAAGCTCAAGCTTATACTATGCATACCCTTGGAGGGTGAAAAAGTCCCGTAGTGCATCTCCAAATGCGGAATCATGGACATGATGCCGGGTGTCCTATAAGGGGAAGACCCATTATATGTGGCATATCTATTGAAAAGTTGTATCAGCTTTTTGTTTTTGAACGTCTTTTCATTCAATTCGTCCAATGTTATGTTTACGTCCAATTTTCCTATAGAAAGAATTGCTTTTATAGTTTCTTTTGATAAATAGGTCTTGATTTTATGTAGTGATTTTTCCAAAAAAAGGTTGGCGGTGAGATTGTATTTCTTTTTGTTTTTTGAAAGGTAGGAAGCAATGTCGGACTCGTTTTCATGAAAAACCTTTGCTGCATCTTCAATAAACTTTTCTTCTTCTCCCTTGGCCGAAAATCGTGTACCGTCTTCCCAGAAATAGTTGCAGATGGTCTCTTTTTTTTTATACTGGAAATAATCCGTTGGATCTAACTTATAAAGTTCAAAAAGTTCGTCCACCAAGTGAGGCATGGTGAAAAGCGAGGGGCCAAGATCAAATCTGTAACCGGACAAGCTTATGGCATGTAACTTTCCACCGGGATAATCATTGGCTTCTATGACCGTAACCTGATATCCCTTTTGGTTTAATCGCAAAGCGGTAGCTATGCCGGCAATACCTGCCCCAACAACAATAGCCTTGGACATGTTGTTCAGCGCTTAAAGTATTTAAAAGGTACGAACAACATCCCAAAGCACTCACCGTCTTTTTTCCCCAAATGCTTGTGATGTATCTTATGCGCCCTCCTTACACCTTTGGCATACCAATTGTTGGCATTTCTGAATAGTTTAAAACGCTGATGTATAAAGATGTCATGTACGGTAAAATATGCAGCCCCGTAGGCCATAATACCAAATCCCAACGGCCAACCATACCAAAAATCCGTATTGTCCGCTATCATTAGAAAAGACATGCTTACCACTGCATAGAAAAGAAAAAAGGCATCGTTACGCTCAAACCAGGAGCCATGATCTTTTTTATGATGATCCTTATGTAGTTTCCAAAGAAAACCATGCATAATATACTTATGGGTAAACCACGCCATACATTCCATGATGGAAAAAACACCGAGAAATATAACAATCCAAAGAAAAATTTTCATTTTATACCAACTGTAGTTTATAGTTCACATATGCTTTGGCCAAGAGTCCGAATTTCTGATAATTGGGAACCCTAATGCGAGCATTCTTGATTTCCAATGGGGGGGTGTTCTGTAGTTTTTGCAAGAGTTTGGAATAATACTTATATGCAGTATATACACCAAACTTGGCTTCATTGGGCAACGCCACGATACCGGAATACCCCTTTTCAAAATCGGCTTTTATTTCATTTACGATACGGGCCTTGGAAGCCTCGTCCAATTCCCTTAGGTTGGTGTTGGGGAAATAGGTTCGGTTCAGATCTTCAAAATCGGCCTTAAGGTCGCGTAAGAAATTTACTTTTTGAAAGGCGGACCCCAAAGCCATGGCCGCATCCTTAAGTTCTTCATATTTTTTATCATCTCCCATTACAAACACTTTTAAGCACATGAGTCCCACCACATCCGCCGAACCATAGATATATTCCCGGTATTCCTCTTCTGTTCTATAGTTGGTTTTAACAAGGTCCATCCGCATGCTTTTCATAAAGGAGGCGACCAAATGATGTGGTATTTGATATTTATGATAGCTGTGCTGAAATGCATTTAAGATAGGGTTCAGGCTAATTTTTTGTTCCAGTGCCAGCTCTAGGTCCTTTTCAAATTTATTGAATAGCCTTTCCTTGTCATAGTCGTGAAAAGTGTCTACAATTTCATCTGCGAAGCGCACAAAACCATAGATGTTGTATATATCCCTTCTGATGGAGGAATCTAGCATTTTGGTCGCTAAGGCAAAGGAAGTACTGTATGATTCCGTAACAATTCTGCTACAGTTATAGGAAACGGCATCAAAAATAGCTTTCATCTCTTACGTATTAATGTTTTTTACAATTAAATCCGACACCAATTTTCCAGAAATAAGTGAGGGAGGAACTCCAGGGCCCGGGACGGTAAGTTGTCCGGTAAAGAAAAGGTTTTCTACCTTTTTACTTTTTAATTTAGGCCTAAGAAATGCAGTTTGCGATAAGGTGTTGGCCATACCGTACGCGTTTCCTTTATAGGAGTTGTACTGTTCAATAAAATCATTTACACAGAAGGACTCTTTAAATATAATATTATTTCTTACATCTTGCCCCGTTCTTTCATAGAATCTTTTAAGAATAGTATTAAAATATGTATCCCTTAATTTCGGACTGTCTTCCAGTCCAGGGGCTATAGGTATCAAGAAAAAACCGGTCTCGCAATCCATTGGGGCCATACTTGGATCCGTAATGGATGGAAAGTTCGCATAAAAAAGAGGATTTTCCGGCCATTTTGGATCATCGTATATTTCTTGGGCATGTTTTTCAAAATCCGTATCAAAAAATAGATTGTGATGCTCAATATGTTGCAATTTGGTATTGAAACCTATATAAAACAATAACGAAGAAGGGGCAAAGGTTTTTTTTGCCCAATAGGTCTCCGAATATTGGCGATGTTTTTCGTCCAGCAAGGTTTCGGAATGGTGATAGTCCGCACCGCTCAATACTACATCGGCATCAATTTGAATGCCGTTACAGTGAACACCAACGGCTCTCCCGTTCTCCACGATAATTTTTTCTATAGGACTATTGGTATGGATTTTGACCCCTAGTTCTTCCGCTAGCTTGTGCATGGCCTTTATAATTTCATACATACCGCCTTGGGGATGCCAGGTACCCAATCCAAAATCGGCAAAGTTCATAAAACTATAAAAGGAAGGCGTATTGCTTGGTTTTGCCCCTAAGAACAACACGGGGAATTCCAAAGTTGAAATTAATTTTGGATTTTTAAACTTCTTACGGACCTCAGAGCTAATGGTCTTAAAAAATTGGTCTACCCTAAGTATGGTTTCTTTGGTTACCAGTTCAAACGGTGAAATGCCGGGCCTTAGGACTATTTTATTAATTGCAATCTCATAATTCTCCTGAGCCTTTGCAATAAATTTTCTAAGATGAACGGAACTTCCTTGTTCTATTCGTTCAAATTCAGCACAGATCTTATCCATAGTGTCACCTATGGTAATGACATCATCGGCAAAGAAAATCTTATAGGCTGGACTTAATTTGTCCAAATGATAATAGTCCGATGTGTGCTTGCCAAAATCCCCGAAAAACTTCTCGAATATATCCGGCATCCAGTACCAACTTGGCCCAATATCGAAGGTAAAACCCTCTTTTTTTAGTTGTCCGGCCCTACCGCCCGTAGCACTGTTTTTTTCATATACCGACACCTTGAATCCTTGCTTTGCCAGATAACAGGAAGCCGATAAGGAAGAAAACCCAGAGCCAATAATAATAGCTTTTTTACCCATATCTTGGTAGAATTATAAGACTAACAAAGCCGTTTTAGAGTTCGTCGATCAGCTGTTCAATGGAATTAAAGGTTTTTATGGAAGGAGGCAGCGTATCTTGGGTTAGGTATTGTATCTGATGCCCTAGTATCCAAAGCTTAAAATTACCATCCCCATTAATACTTTTATTGAATTCCTTGATGTATTTGTCTATCCTATCCTTTGAAGGTTGAACGGTGAAATAGGAAAGGAAGTAAAGACGATTATAGTACTTCAGAAGATCTTTAAGACTATCTATGGGAACGGTCTGTCCCAAATAAATAGATTTGTAGCCTCTAAGGATAATTTCATAATTTAGGAATAAAAGGCCAATTTCATGAATTTCGTTTTCAGGAAGGAAAAGCACAAAAGTTTTATCTTTTTTGGTAGGTTCTAGAATTTGTAGTTTTTCGGTATTTATAATTATCTTTTGTTTAATAAGACCGGTAATAAAGTGTTCATGGGAAGGACTAATGGTATCCGTTTGCCATAAAAGACCCAATTCGTTCAATAAGGGTATGAACACCTCTTTAAAAATATCCCTGAACGATCGATCGGAGAGGAGACTGTTATAGGTGTTAAAAAACAAGGTTTGATCAAAATTGATCATCGCAAGTTTAAATGCATTTATAGCATGATTTTTAATACTGTGCTTAGCTACTATTTCCCTTACCATAAGGGGAATATCCGCTTCAGGTATCTTGGCAATTTTGGAAATTTTATTACCGTTATTGTATAGAAGCGTAACGTTCAACAGTTTCTGAAGGCTACCCAGACTATAGGTCCTGATGTTTGTTGAAGTTCTTTCCGGCGATAATAAATTGTATCTTTTCTCCCAAATTCGTATGGTATGGGCCTTTATTCCAGATAAGTTTTCCAAATCTCTTATACTAAAAAACTTCTTTACGTTGTTCAATTTTTTCATGAATAGGTTAAACAAATCTACAATTAAAAACCGATTAACGGAAAAAACAGGGCGTTAAATTTTACTGAAAAAATATCTTTTTTCTTTTTCTGTCCGATAGGAATTGAAGAAAATAAAAAAAATGCCGGATTAATTGATATATTTAAGGGAACCAACTACATATGCCAAAAATGATAAAAAACATGAAGCAAAGTAGGAAACAGTTCTTAAAAAACCTTGGGACCGGAAGTCTTGCAATAGCTGTTTCCCCGGCTATTGTTTCCGCGAAAAAGGCAGAAGAAACCATTTACCTGTCTAGAAAAGGATATACGGCGAACGATACTCTTCAAATTGCTTTGATCGGTGCCGGGGGTATGGGTTTCCAGGACACCTATACCGCATTGAAGCACGATGGAGTAAAGCTGGTTGCCGTTTGTGACCTTTATGATGGACATTTGCAAAAGGCCAAGGAAAAGTGGGGGAATGATATTTATGTAACAAAGGATTATAAGGAAGTTTTGGCAAAAAAAGATGTCGACGCCGTTATTATAGGAACACCCGATCATTGGCACAGACAAATTTCCATAGATGCCATGCGCGCCGGAAAACATGTGTATTGTGAAAAGCCGATGGTACACTCGTTGGACGAAGGCCATGACGTCATTAAGGCCCAAAAGGAAACCGGAATGGTATTTCAGGTGGGCAGTCAAGGACTCTCCTCCTTGGGAAATGAAAAAGCACGGGAATTATTGGCACAGGGGGCTATCGGTAAAATTAATTATGCCGAAGGATTTTGGGCCAGAAGAAGTCCTACGGGAGCTTGGCAATATACGATTCCCGGCGATGCATCCCCCAAGACGGTAGATTGGGATACTTTTCTAGGTAGCAATAAAAAAATATCCTTTGATGCCACTCGTTTTTTTAGATGGCGAAATTATAAGGACTATGGCACCGGGATGTCCGGAGATCTATTTGTACACTTGTTCTCAAGCTTACATTTTATTACAAAATCTTATGGCCCCAACCAGATTTATTCCTCGGGCGGATTGCGGTACTGGAAAGATGGCAGGGAAGTACCCGATGTACTTTTAGGCGTTTTTGATTATCCCGATACGGAACAACATCCGGCCTTTAACCTTTCACTACGTTGCAATTTTGTAGATGGTACCTCTGGGACCACCTATTTAAGAATTGTTGGGAGCGAAGGATCCATGGACGTACAATGGGACAAATTGATACTTCGTAGGAACACTGAACAATTTGATGACGACCCTTTCCTAGCGGCCAAATCGGCAAAAAAAGGAACTAACGCTACCCGTAAACAAATGCTGCCGCAGGAAGAAATTGTATTTGCCGCGGAGGAAGGTTATATGGGTGCACATTTTGATCATTTTTCCAATTGGTTCAATGCCATAAGAGGGGGAAAACCGGTTATTGAGGATGCCGTATTCGGATATAGGGCCGCAGCCCCCGCTTTGGCCTGTAATGACAGCTATTTTCAGGATGCTGCAGTGAAGTGGGATCCCATAAAAATGAAAAAAATTTAAAGCGATGGTAAGATTTTTAATAGGTGCAGGCTTTTTTTTATGCCTTATGGCATGTAAGCAAGAAAAGAAAGAGAAAACGGAGACCGTTATATCCGAGGAAATCGAAATAGTTGAAAATGAATGGATTTCCTTAATGGATGCAAGTAAATGGCGGGGCTATAATATGGATTCCCTACCGGGCAATTGGGCCATTGAGGATGGGGTAATAGAATGTTTTGGGGAAGCAGGGGATATGGGGGGAGATATTATTTCCAAGGAACAGTATGACAATTTTGAGTTGCGTTTGGAATGGAAGATAAGTCCGGCGGGCAATAGCGGTATCTTTTACCATGTGGTAGAAGATACCATGTACCATTCACCCTATCAAACAGGGCCCGAATATCAGATTTTAGATGATGTAGGCTTTCCGGAGCCCGTGGAGGACTGGAACAGTGCAGGCGCCAATTACGCTATGCATACGGCCAATGAGAAAAAATCTTTGAAACCTGTAGGAGCTTGGAATACGAGCAGGATCATTTTTAATATGGGAAAAGTTGAGCACTGGTTAAATGGAGAAAAAATTGTTGAATTCGATAAGTTTACCGAAGATTGGATGGCCAAAAGGAATAGCGGTAAATGGAAAGATTATCCGGACTATGGCAAGTCCAACAAGGGCTATTTGGCCTTACAGGATCACGGGGCGGGGGTATGGTTCAAAAATGTAAAGGTAAGACGCCTATGATCTAAAATCTTCTTTCAGGATGAAATCCGTCTATGGGCATGGACAGTTTGCTATCCGAAATAATTTCAGATACCAACTTTCCCGTAGCCGGGCCCAAACTCCATCCCATCATAGCATGGCCAGTGGCAATAGTGAGATTCGTATATTTAGAGGTACGGCCTATATAGGGCAACCCATCCGGTGAGACAGGCCTAAGCCCGCATTGGGCATCTGCCAGTTCTTTGGGCGTAATTTCAAGGCCTTCATAATAATTGCCTGCCGCTTTGGCAATAGCCAGTACCCTTTCTTTTCTTATTTTATGGTTGATGCCCGATAACTCCATGGTTCCTGCAAATCGGGTAAAGCCTTTCATTGGGGTAACGGCTACCTTGGCCTCCATTAAAACCGCGGGCAATCGTACAGGTGTTTTTCTTTCCACATTGATACGATACCCCTTGCCTGGTTGCACATTGAGTTTAAGGTTCAATTTTTTAGCTATGGCCTGACTCCATGAACCGGATGCCAATACCACCTCGTCCGCAGTATAGCTTTGGCTATTGGTAATCACGGCAGAAATACTTTTTTTGTTCAGGTTAAAGTTCAATACCTCCTCGTTGGCTTTCAAAAGAACACCTTGTGCCATTAAATACTTTATTAGGCTTCCCATAATTTCATGGGGAGAGGTATGGGCATCGCATTCATAATGCACCGCTCCCTTAATTTCACGGTTCAGACCGGGCTGTAGTTTATGGAGTTCCTTTAGATTTAGTTCCCGTACTTCCAGACCTTCATCCTTGGCACGGAGCGCTACTTCTTTTTCATGTTTCCCCTCTTTTTCGGTCTTATAAAGCATCAAAAGCCCCTTCTTTTCTAATTGAAAATCGCCCATGTGGCCAGATTCGTGCATATCGGAATAAAGTTCCTTGCTCAAAAGGTTGATGTCCTTTATCAGAGGAATGGCCTTTTCCACATGGGCTTTGGTAGCCGATACATTGAAATACCAAGCCCATTTAAGAAAATCCATATCCAGGCGGGGTTTCATATAAAAAGGGCTACTACTATTGAGCATCCATTTGATGCCTTTGGCCATCATACCGGGCGCGGCCAAGGGAATAATATGGCTGGGGGTCAAATAACCGGCATTTACATAGGATGCTCCCTTATCCATGTTGGATTTATCGATTACCGTAACTTGGTGGCCCTCTTTTAGCAAATAATAGGCGCAACTCAGACCCACGATTCCCCCTCCGATAACAATAACGTTCTTACTCATAATCCATCCCGACTATCAAATGATCGGATAGTCTAAAGTAGTTAGATATTTGAACATAAAAAAACCGCTAAATTAGCGGTTTTTGTACCCGGAATGGGAATCGAACCCACACGCCCTAATGGACACATGGCCCTCAACCATGCCTGTCTACCAGTTCCAGCATCCGGGTATACCATAGCGTCTTTAAAACTCCGAGCGCAAATATAAACAAGTTTGTCACATTTCGTTTGATTGCCCAAGCAATAAACCCTTAGGTTATGAAAAAAATGCGATTACCCAATGTGCTACTATGGAGTTCTATTTTTCCAATTTTTCCAAATCCTTTTGACCAAGCCTACGACCGTCACGGTAATCACTGCCACCAGTAGGCCTACAATGAATTCCCTGATAATGGAAGGGAGTTGCGGTAAAAAATAGTGCAGGAAATCAATATTATGGGCAAAGATTCCCCCGGCGACCAATATAAGGGCAATAGTTCCAATAAAAGACAAACTCCTAATGACCTTGGGCAATGCTTGTACCAACAGATTTCCAATAATCTTTAGGAAACTGTCCTTTTTATTGCCCATCTCAATAAGTTTTGCACCAAATTCATCCATTCTAACAATTAGGGCCACAATACCATAAACTCCCACGGTGGCCACTATGGCAATCAACGAAACTACTAGGATCTGTGACAGAATGGGCTCCTTTGTCACTGCGCTCAACGCAATTATTACGATTTCAACGGATAGGATAAAAT
>JBATTK010000012.1:0-59471 GCA_049670505.1 Saonia sp. | reverse complement strand
GGCCAAAAGGACATCAAGAAAACGTGGATACCCTGGTGAATTATCTGGAAAGTAGAAAGGATTTCAATATCACTAAAATAAACTGGTCCACTGGATTGATCTTGGCGGTAAAAAAGTAATAACAGAGACGAGTAATATTAATTAAAAATGACCCGGTAACGTCTTCCTATAGGGGAGAAGGCAGGGGAAAGGGAAATGGAAAAAAAGTGGTTTACCATCTCGGTCTATTCCGAGAACAATGTAGGATTGTTGAATAGAATATCAGGAATATTCTTAAAGCGTCACATTAACATAGAGAGTTTAAACGTTTCTAAATCAGAAATAGAACATGTTTCTAAATTTACGATAGTCGTTTTTACGACTGAAGATTGGACGCGGAAAATAGTAGCTCAAATAGAGAAACAGATCGAGGTCATAAAAGCATTTTATCATACGGATGAAGAAACCATCTATCAAGAATCCGCAATCTTCAAGATAGCTTCCCATTTGTTGTTCGATGAGCGACAGATTCAAAATATCATCAAAGAGAGTAATTCTCAAATAGTAACGGTATCCCGGGAATTTTTTGTATTGGCCAAAACGGGGAGGAGAGGTGAAATTGATGAAATGTACCAACAACTGAAACCTTACGGTATTATGCAATTTGTGCGTTCCGGACGTATATCGGTATCAAAATCGGAAATGCAGATTTCTACCTTATTGAACGAATTTCAAAATAGTTAATAAATCCCGTTAACCATCGGGGGTAAAACGAGTTAAAAAAATGGCAAATTACTTTAATACACTATCATTACGGGAACAATTGAACCAATTGGGAAAATGTAGATTCATGGAATCTACCGAATTTTCGGATGGTGTATCGGCTTTAAAAGGAAAAAAAATTGTTATTGTAGGCTGCGGGGCACAAGGGCTGAATCAAGGTCTGAATATGCGGGATTCCGGATTGGACATCTCCTATACATTGCGGGAAGCCGCTATAACCGAGCAGCGCCAGTCCTTCAAAAATGCCAAGGAAAATGGTTTTACCGTGGGAACCTATGAAGCCTTGATTCCCAATGCCGATCTGGTCATCAATCTTACGCCGGACAAACAACATAGTAATGTGGTAAGTGCGGTAATGCCTTTAATGAAACAGGGAGCAACACTCTCCTATTCCCATGGCTTTAATATTGTAGAGGAAGGGATGCAGATTCGCAAGGACCTTACCGTTATTATGGTAGCGCCCAAAAGCCCGGGTTCAGAGGTACGGGAAGAATATAAGAGAGGTTTTGGTGTACCGACGTTGATTGCCGTGCATCCGGAGAATGATCCCGAAGGAAAGGGTCTGGAACAGGCAAAGGCCTATGCTGCTGCTACCGGTGGGCATAAGGCCGGTGTATTGGAATCTTCCTTTGTAGCGGAGGTGAAATCGGATCTTATGGGAGAGCAGACTATTCTTTGTGGCCTGTTGCAAACAGGATCCATTCTTTGTTTTGACAAAATGCTGGAAAAAGGCGTGGATGCCGGATATGCTTCCAAATTGATACAATACGGTTGGGAAACCATTACGGAAGGCCTAAAATATGGTGGCATTACCAATATGATGGATCGCCTGTCCAATCCTGCAAAAATAAAGGCCTATGAGCTTTCCGAAGAACTTAAGGACATTATGCGCCCTTTGTTTCAAAAACATATGGACGATATTATGGTCGGGCATTTTTCCAAGACAATGATGGAAGATTGGGCCAATGACGATAAGAACTTGTTGCAATGGAGAGCGGAAACGGGAAAGACCGCATTTGAGAAAACGCCTGCGGGCAATGACAAAATTTCGGAACAGGAATACTATGATAGGGGCGTGTTAATGATTGCTTTGGTCAGGGCAGGGGTAGAGTTGGCTTTTGAATCTATGACGGAATCCGGAATCATATCGGAATCAGCCTACTATGAGTCCTTGCACGAGACACCCCTGATTGCCAATACCATAGCCAGAAAGAAACTCTTTGAAATGAACCGGGTGATATCGGACACGGCGGAGTATGGGTGCTATTTGTTCGACCATGCCTGTAAGCCGTTGTTAGGTGACTTCATGAAGAAGATGGATACAGATGTTATCGGGGAGCAATTTGGTGTAGGAAAGGATACCGGTGTAGACAATGTGAAGCTGATAGCGGTGAACAAAGCCCTTCGGGAACATCCTGTGGAAATCGTAGGTGCCAGGCTACGTGCCTCTATGACCGCTATGAAACCCATTGTTTAGATAAGTTTCCAATATTAAAATAGGTGCAATCCATTGTTACTGGATGCTAACGGAAATAATTAGATGATTTACAAAAAGCTATAAAAATGAAACGAGCATCAAGAAATTTTAAAAATTACTTCGCAAAAGGCAATGTTTAAAATTTTTAATGCGAGAGCGTAGCTGTTACATACGTTCTCAATTTTTTAATTGATTCATTATCAATAAATTAAAAAGATTTAAACGTATGAAAACGCAAATACCACAGGAATTCCAGATGGAGAACCAGATCCATCAAAAAACCTATTTGATCAACGGGGAACTTAAAAAATGGGGAGGGGATACTTCGGAAGTCTATTCTACGATATCTTCTACCGATTCCTATACGCCTACGCTTTTAGGGAGTATCCCAACGATGGGAGAAACAGAGGCTTTGGAGGCCTTGGATGCGGCCATGGTAGCGTATGGTAAAGGACAGGGTGTATGGCCCACTATGCGGGTAAAAGATCGGATAGACTGTATGGAGGCCTTTGTAAAACAGATGCGGACAAAACGTGACGAGGTGGTGCGATTATTGATGTGGGAGATTGGAAAATCGCTGCCGGATTCCCAAAAAGAGTTCGATCGTACCGTAGCGTATATTTATGATACCATAGAGGATTACAAACAACTGGATAGGGATTCCGCCAAGTTTCAAAAAGATAGCGGGGTGTATGCCCATATACGCAGAGGTCCTTTAGGCGTAGTACTATGCTTGGGTCCCTATAACTATCCGTTGAACGAAACTTTTGCACTCTTGATTCCGGCACTCATTATGGGCAATACGGCCATTTTTAAGCCGGCAAAGTATGGAGTCCTATTGATTGCGCCGCTTTTGGAGGCGTTTCAGAGCTGTTTTCCAAAGGGAGTGGTAAATATCCTATTTGGTAGAGGAAGGGCCATAGCAGGGCCCATTATGGCGACAGGAAGGGTAGATGCCCTCGCATTGATCGGAAATAGTAAATCTGCCAATGCCTTACAAGATCAACATCCAAAAAGTAACCGCCTGCGCTTGGTGCTCGGTCTGGAGGCCAAGAATCCGGCCATTGTTTTGCCCGATGCCGATTTAGATCTTACCATTGACGAATGCATTGCAGGGACCTTATCGTTTAACGGACAACGCTGCACCGCTTTAAAAGTGGTCTATGTGCACGAAGATATTATTGATGAATTTAATAGCCGATTTGCGGCGAAAGTAGATGCACTTCCCTTTGGAAACCCTTGGGACAAGGGCGTAAAATTGACTCCATTACCAGAACCTGACAAGCCCGCCTATATTCAGGGATTGATCGATGACGCCTTAGGAAAAGGAGCAGAAGTAATGAATAAGAAAGGTGGGCAACATTTGGACAATTTTATCTGGCCGGCCGTATTGTATCCGGTATCCAAGGATATGCAAGTATATCAGGAAGAGCAGTTTGGACCCGTAATCCCCATCCTTTCCTTTAAGGACATTGCCGAGCCTTTGGATGACATGGCAGAATCCAATTACGGTCAGCAGGTAAGTCTATTCGGGAAAGATGTATATGCCCTGGCCCCACTTATAGATACCTTGGCGAACCTGGTATGTAGGGTGAATCTGAACAGCTCTTGCCAAAGGGGCCCAGATGTATATCCCTTTACCGGACGTAAAGACTCGGCCCAATCCACTTTAAGCGTACACGATGCCTTGCGGTCTTTTTCCATACGCACTTTTGTGGCCTCCAAGGACAATGAATTGAACAATGAGATCTTGGAAAAATTGTTGGAGACCAAACTATCCAACTTTATCAGTACGGATTATCTTTTGTAGGAATCGGACCGATTAAAAGTTTAAATATTTTGTTTTGATGCTATAATTTGCAATGGATTCCAATTGTAATGGGCATATAGCTTTTTAGTTGCTATAGCTGTAATGTCCAATAATCTTAAAGTCGAATAAACAATCGGCTAAAACTTGTCCGCCTCCAATATTATGAACAATTAAATTCCGTTTACCGTCCTTGGATTTTTTATCCACCACGATTCCGATATGCGTTATTGCTCCGCCTAAATTCCAACAAACAATATCTCCCGGCACGTAATCCTCAGGATTTTTTGTAATTGCCTTTTCCTCCCCTTTTCTTTTAAAAAAGACCATTAGATTTGGAACCCTTCTATGGTCAATATTTTTATCGGTGGTTGTAAGCCCCCATATTTTTGGATATAAATTGAAATTGACTTTCATATCTTCATGGACTTTCTTTTGTAGATCAATTCCAACCTTCCGATATGCCCTTATCACTACATCGGTGCATACACCTTTGTCTGCCGGTACGTCTCCGTTTGGATAGTCGATTGAAAAATAACTCGGGTCGTAAGTCACGTTTTGTTCTATCAATTCTAGCGCACATTGGGATAACTCAATTGATGAAATATTTGTTTGGGCAAAACAACTATTAATGAAAATGATCAATACGATTGCAAGTAGTTTTTTCATAGGTGTCTATTGGTTATAAATAATTCACGGTGTAGCGTTTACATTTAGCTGATGTCCCTAATTTCAACTATTTTTTCATCATTGAATTTGAATACGGATTTTCCTTTGAGACTAAGGTTTTCACCTTTCTTTAATCCGTTGGGTAAATCTATATTTAATATTGCGAAATAATGAATTCCTATTTCAACGATATTTCCGTTCGTTTTTGATTCGGAGATTTTTTGTTCTCTTTCACTGAAAATCGATGTAGCTTTTTCCGCTTGATTTTTAAATTCGATAATACCATTCGTTATAAAATCGGTCTTTCCATTTGAGATATTCATAAACACAATTTCCGGATCTAAATCCTTGATCATTCCATCAATATCAAATTCGTTATAGGAGTTAATGTAGTTCTGAATAATATTCATTTTTCGTTTGTTGGAAATCATGATTCGGTTTTTATTTTTTTAGTTAATAGCGTACGTTGATTTCCAATGAACCCCTTGTTGAGGTATAGACTATTGGCATTCACATTATGATTTTCAACTTCCAAGTGAATTGCATTTATACCAAGCTTTTCCGATGCTCTTTCAATAAACCCCAAAGTCGTTTTGCCAATTCCACGATTTCTGAAATCTTCCTTAATAAAAAATTCATCAATAAAGGCATCTCTCCCCTGATATTCAAAACTATATCCAAAGGTCAAGACGATATAACCGATTATGCATTCTTGATTACGAATTAAGAAGATGCTACCAAGCCCTGGGTTCCCCATAAGTTCGGATAAATTTTTGTATCTGGTTTCGGGATCAAAAGGATAATCATCTATGGCGTTGAAAGTACCCATCATTTCAAGAATAATAGGTATATCATGGTCTTTTGCTTCTGTAAAGAGTGTTTCCATTCGTTGATCTCGATTACTGCTCGGCCTTTTAAAAACTTATTTTTACCAGCGTCCTCTCGTCGTAAGTACTTATTTGCGATAATCCAGTGCCGGTTTTCGATTGCCCAATAAAGCTTCATATTTAAAATGGGGACCTCTTCTTTCGTTGAATTCAGCTTTCACTTCATTCAACAATACAGGGGAATTATAAATATCGATTGCTGTCAACGCCAAGGTTTTTGCGGCTACCATCATTCCTTTGTAGCCGATAGAAGTGCCACCTGCGGCGACGGCTTGCCAACTGTGCGGTGGGGTTCCGGGCACCCAAGTTGCCGCCCTAATTGCAGCTGTTGGAGCATTCCAGCTCACATCACCCGTATCGGCAGAAGCTTTACCGTAGGTGAAGACCATAGGTTGTATCTTATTGGCACTTGATATAGGTTTCACCACTCCCAGCGTTTTTTGAAGTTCTTCCGCAAAGTCTAGTTCCTTTTGTGTATAGTCTATCCCACCTACAAGCGTTAGATTGGCATGCATTAATGTCGCCAGGGCTTTGTTGGGTAACCTGTCATAGGTTCCTCCAATAATTTCATAGGTCATTGTGGTTTCTGTTCCTATTGCCGCTCCTTCGGCCGCCTTTACTACGCGGTTCCAGACGGACTGTACCTCATCCCTATTGGAATGGCGGACCACATAGTAGACTTCGGCTTCCGCCGGCACAATGTTAGGGGCATCACCGCCTTTTGTAATGGAATAGTGAATGCGCGTAGATTCCGTAGTATGCTCTCTTAACATATTTACCAAATCGTTCATCCCTTCCACACCGTCAAGTGCGGAGCGCCCTCGTTCCGGAGCTGCGGCCGCATGGGAAGAACTGCCTTGGAATCGGAATTTACCAGATATCGTTGCTAGATTCGTGCCCGGGTTGGACGTATTTTCATCTCCCGGATGCCAGGAAATAATCGCATCGATATCATTAAAAAGTCCTGCCCGTACCATATACACTTTTCCCGAACCACCTTCTTCTGCCGGGGTACCGTAGTATCTTATGGTTCCTGACTTTCCTGAATCCTTAAGCCAATCTTTTGTTGCAATAGCCGCCGCTAGGGAACCCGTCCCAAATAGGTGATGACCGCACGCCTGACCGGGCGCACCGTCAATTCTAGCTTTATGAAAGGGCGCTGCGGCCTGGGACATCCCGGGGAGCGCATCAAACTCCCCTAAAATCCCAATGACCGGTGTGCCAGATCCATAAGTAGCGGTAAAGGCCGTAGGAATATCCGCTACTCCTTTTGCTATGGTAAAGCCTTCTTTACGCAGTTCCTCCTGTAAAAGTGCCGAGCTATTTTCCTCTAGGTATCCCAATTCTGGATTTTCCCATAATTGTTTTGCAATGGCAGTGTAATGAGCATGTTTGGAATCTATGGAACCCATTACTTTTTCCTTATCATTTTGAGCGAACGATAGGGAGGAACTAAAAATAAAAAGTGATGTCAATAGGAAGCATTTTTTCATTTTATGATGATTTTGTCATTTGTTTCATGGATACTACCACATTTCCTTTCTTTAGGTCTTGTTCAATATATCTTTGTGCGTCAGCAACTTGCTCTAGCGTATAGCAGCGGTCTATGACCGTCTTTAGTCGGCCTGCCTCGATCAATTCCTTAAGGAAATCCAAATCTTCTACACGGGGGCTTGTTAGGCCTGTCATCATCCTCTTTTTGCTTATTAACGAGATCCATAAGCTGGGAAATAGTCTCGAAAGTAGTGGAATAGCGGAAATGTACCTCCCATTTTCATTCAGTAATCGTAAGGCCCTTGTATGCGAGAGCGCACCTACTACATCAAAAACAATGTCATATGTTGTTCCGTTATATGTGAAATCCCCATCGCTGTAATCAATGACCTTGTCCGCCCCAATAGCCCTAAGCATATCCAGTTTATCCATACGGTCTACTGCGGTTACCTGCGCCCCAAAATATTTGGCGAGTTGCACGGCATAAGTACCTATGCCACCACCTGCACCGTTGATCAGTATTTTTTCTTTGTCGCCTATCTTTGCCTTTTTTAGAAAATGTAGCGAGTCTAGTCCCAGGGCAACAGGCGCAGCTTCCTCATAGGTCATATTAGAAGGTAAGGCGGTTAGTACAGCCTTATCCGATAGCTTGATGAACTCGGCATATGCACCAAAACGCTCGCTAACCCCAAAAACGCGGTCACCCTTCCTGAATAATTTTACCTCTTTTCCCACGGACTCGATCTCCCCCGCCAAATAACTTCCGAGTATTCTTTTTCTTGGTTTTCTGAGACCAAAGAATAGTCGCACAATGAACCATGTTAAGTTGGGGATATTGGGACGACGCATTTCACAGTCGCCCATAGTAACGGCCGAGGCATGGATTTTTAACAGTATTTCATTATCTTTAAGTACCGGTTTTTCAACTTCTTTGAGTTGAAGCACTTCCGGAGGTCCGTATCGGTCATAATAAATAGCCTTCATCTAAATTTCGTTGGTCTTTGATTGGTATTTTCCTGCTTTCCCGTATGCTTCTCTCCACTGAACGGTTATCTTTCAGCTTATTAAAGAATGGTCCAATTTAATTTGGACAGCTACAATACCATCTTTTTGCGGCCACTTACATAATTTTAAACCTCCTTGGAGGTATAGGTCTGTATTGCCTGTTATACGGACTTTATACTTCCCGTCGCCACTAGCCTACCATAGAATGAACTGCTATTTTAATCGGCAATTAGCTCTTCAGAAAAATCTTTTTTAACCGCATGTTTGTCAAACCAGGCGTTCAGGTAGCCATGGGTTCTAAGGAAATTAGATGGTTTGCTACTGGTACCGTGAAATTCATCATTGAACCTGATCATTACTGTGGGCACCTTGTTCATCTTTAATGCCTGATAATATTCTTCGGTCTGGGAGATTGGCGTTCTGAGGTCGTTTTCGCCACACATCAGCATAGTGGGTGTCTTTACATTGCCCACATACATAAGAGGAGATCGCTTAATATGTTCCGATGGATCTTCCCAGGGATACTTTTTAAAATTGTAATACCATCCTGAACCATCTGTGGTGCCTACAAAGGAAAACCAATTGGTGACCGGATAGTTGACCGACGCAGCGGCAAAACGATCTGTTTGACCAACAATCCAGCTAGTCAATACTCCGCCACCACTTCCCCCATAGACGTACATTTTGTTTTCATCAATATACCCTCTGGATACTACCTCGTCCACTCCGGCCATGATATCATCATAATCGTTACCGGGGTAGGCATTTTGGATGGCATTCGCGAATTCATACCCGTAGCCGGTAGAGCCTCTCGGATTTGTATAGAGAACAATTTGGTCCTGGGCCGCATGAAGTTGAAAATTATAGTTGAACCCCACATTATACATGCCATGAGGTCCTCCATGAATACGAAGCACCAATGGATATTTTTTATTGGGGTCAAACCGGGGAGGTTTTACTATCCACCCTTGGATTTCCTTACCGTCTACCGACGGGTATTTGATTTCCTCTACCTCTCCGAATGTCACATTGTAGAAAATATCGCTGTTTACTTCCGTAAGCTGTTTTATTTTACCGGGACTATCCGTTTTGAAATTGACAATATCGTTGGGATTATGTGGACTGCTCCATGTAGCTACGGCCTGTCCCTTGGCGATATTGCCCAGGCTCAGCATATGATTGCCCGATGTTATTTTTTTGACTTTTCCATTGGTGTCCGCAAAGTAGACGTTACTTTGACCAAATTCGCGAACGTTAAAATATACGCCATCCCCTTTGTCCGACCATATAGGTGCTCCTGGTGTTTGATCAAGGCTGGTAGTGATACATTTGAGTCCCGAACCGTCAAGATTCATGAGATACATTTTCCGATCGTGGTAAAAGTTCTCCGTCCAAGTTGAACCGATGAATGCGACTTTGGATCCATCAGGTGAAACATTTGGGGCGTACTCGGTTCCTTCCCGTGTGGATAATTCGGCAATTTCCAGTGTATTGATATGTACGGAATATAGGTTCGAGTGTCCTCTGGCGTACTCCGCTTCAGGTCTTCTGTAACTGTTAAACAGTATGGATTTACTATCTGCTGTCCATGCTATTCCATTGGAGACGTCCCAATCGCCTTCTGAAATCTGCCTTGCGGATCCTCCATCGGCAGGTACAATGAATAATTGACGGAATCCCCGTTCAAGAAACCCTATTCGGTCTTGGGTATAATCCATTTGATCAATTACCTTGGGAGCTTCGGTCCATTTTGCTCCTTTAGGTGCAGGGGGGACGCCTAAGGGTTTTAAGGCCGGATCAGCATCTACATGCATGGTGAATGCAATGAACTTGCTGTCCGGGGACCACTCCATACTCGAAGGTGACTTTTCCAGTTTAGTAATTTGGGTAGGTTCACCTTCCACACCAAGGTATTTCACAAATATTTGAGTTCCTTCCGGTTCGCCTTTTTTGGTAAAGGCAATTTTAGTTGCGTCCGGCGACCATTTTCCATTTGATCCCTTTAGAAAAAAACGGTTCATTGAACCATCGCTATTCATGATCCATAGATCCGTCTCTCGCTTATCGTCTACCAAATTGATCCAGGTCCTAACGTAAAGCACCTGTTTGCCATCGGGTGAAAGTCGTGGGTTTGAAGCCCATTCGTAGTTTCCATAATGATCTGGGGAAAGACTGGTTTTTTCTTGCCCAAAAAGTGGAATTACGACCAAAAAAAGCAGTCCGATTGTTAGATTCTTCATTTGTTTAGGTGTTTAGTTTGATATAAGTGATACGATGCTATTCGTTTTCCCTAAAGTTAGTGAATTATTTGGGAGTATAAAAGCTGCCCCAAGGCCCCCAATAGGGGAGCTCCTCGTAACAGTTAGGGTCGCGATTTCCTCCGGACCGGCATGGTTTAAATGGCCCGTATATGAAAAGTAGTGTTTAGTTCGTACAAATCTTTTATTGGTCTCATTCGCTAGTAGAAATTATGTCCGCCTTGGTCGGTCAAGACTTTCAGTTTCTAAAACATTTTAGCCATTATAGTTTTTAGGTTATGGATTATGAAGTTATTGTGTTTATTTGGTTAATGACCTAAGCTTTTTCCTCAGTCTTAAGGCTATAATAGTGGGTAATAGCGCTATGATCAAGCCAATGAGAAGTCCTTTAATAGTAAATTTTAAGGTTTGGGGTGTTTCAATATCATGTCGATGGTTCCAAAATTCTACGATTTTCCCATCCTTAATTCTAAATACGTTGATAATGCTGATAGGTGCTTTGTTTTCCAAAAATATTCGACCGAACAAGGTTGTTGCCTTAAATGAACCCGTCCAACGTGTGGCAACCATGTCTCCTTCTGCAATCTGATAGTCGATGCTACAATCAAATCCGCCATTCCCCCAGAAAAAATCAGCTATATTCTTTTGTTCTATAGCAGGTTCGGTAACACCTTTTCTGTCGCCTATATCATGCACAATATACTGATCGGCCACATATTTCTTATAGTTGTCCGTATGGTTTGTAAACCACAAGTCCTGATAGAAGTTTCGGGCAATTTCTTTGTTGATTTCCGTTTGATTTGTTTTGATTTCACTTTGTTCTTGGGAAAATGAACTTACCGCAATGAGGCTAACGAGTAGTACCGAATACATGTGTTTCATCTTTTGTGATTTTAGTTTTAAGCAATTTAGAACCTAAAACCATGTGGACTTTAATGCAAAAAGGCGATTGATTAGTTATGGAAGACGAAAGTATTATAGTAGCGAAGAGGGTAACTCGCCAAAGTGTTTTTTGTATGCGGTCGTAAAATTGGATGGATGTGCATACCCTAAATCATAACTTATTTCGGTCGGGGTTTTTCTTCGTGCCGCTATCTCTTCCCTTGCAAATTCCATCCGTATTCTATTTCGATACTGAATTGGGGCATTACCGAATAGCTGTTTAAAAGAGGTTTTGAATTTAGTAATTCCCATATGGGCAATATTAGCCAGTTCTTCTATAGATGGTACCGTAGCGACCAAAGGGTTTCTAAGATGGGCAGAAGCTATGAATAAATTTTTTATGTCTTCCGAATGCAAAGCTTCATGCTGGGTCGTTCGGGAATGGGTTTGTAATTTTTCAAAAAAAAGATTCAAGAAATGAAGTACATTGGCATGACATTCTATCTTGTTCCGAATAGAAGATAATGCCTTGTACAAGGCATTTTCCAGCTTGAAATCCAAATCTTCATAGACCAAATTCTTAGTAGGGTCAATACTATTCTTCCAATTTTCAAAATAAGTATCAAGAAAAGCATGATGAAAATGGATACTTGCCAATTCCATTTCAACATTTGGAGGTAATTGGGTATCTATTTCCAGTCCGGGACCATAAAGTAAGAGTCCAATAGGAAGGTGTTTTTGAAAATCGATGATCTCGTCCCCAACCTTTTTTTGTTGTTTTATCTTAGAAAGATTAATATGTATCAGGAACCATTCGGTATCGATCGGATTAATCGATCTCATATGGATAGGAATTTTGAAATACGATTTCTTAAAGTGATAAAACTCCATTTGGCCCGGAAAGTCAACAAATTCCATACTATGGCCACCGCCAATTGCCGTATCTAAAAAGTACGCTCCTTTAACCTCTTTTAATTTGAAAAAGTGCTGAAACTGGTCTTTTAGGTTCTTATTGATATTTAGTTGAACATTCAACGATTAGAATTTGATTTTTAATGGTTTCAGTATGGTTCATCATCTACCTCTCTCAAATATAGTGGATAATATTAATAGGTTGCATTAATGTACCGTGAGTTTTTATCCTGCGAGGTCTTGGAGACCTCGCAGGTATAGTTTCAGGAAAAAAATCGTATCGGGGCGGAACAGCTTATGGGCTTAAACGTAAAAGGTCATGAGGACCTCGCAGGTATGGTTTCCAGAAAAAACCCATATAGAGGTAGAACAGCTTATGAGCTTAAACCTACAAGGTCTTGGAGACCTCGCAGGTTTTGACTAGATATTCTCGGCCAACCAATCCCCGACTTCACTGGTTTTATAGGATTTTGCCCCATCTGCCAAGTCTTCGGTGACCACACCTTCGGACAGGGATCTGTTCACCACGTCCCTAATAGCTTTGGCTTCATCCGTAAGGCCCTTATCTTCAAAAAGCATAGCGGCGGATAATACCGTGGCCAAAGGATTGGCAATATCTTTTCCCGCAGCTTGTGGATAGGAGCCGTGTATAGGCTCGTACAAGGAGGTTTTGGTGCCTATGGAAGCAGAAGGCATTAATCCCATAGAGCCGGAAATAACCGAGGCTTCATCGGTTAATATATCACCAAAAAGGTTTTCGGTAATCAATACATCGTAGGAATTGGGCCATTGTACCAATCGCATGGCAACGGCATCCACAAATTCATAGGAAACTTCCACTTCCGGATAATCCTTTTCCATGGCCTGTACGGTTTCTCGCCATAGACGGGAGGATTCCAGTACATTGGCTTTATCCACACAACACAGTTTTTTAGAGCGAGTCATGGCCATTTCAAATCCTTTTTTTGCCAAACGCCTTACTTCTTCCCTCGTGTAGGTGCAGGTATCGTAGGCTGTATTTCCGTCATCTAATCTGCCTCTTTTTCCGAAATAGATACCTCCGGTAAGTTCCCGTAAAAAAACCAGATCGGTTCCTTCTATCCGTTCTCTTTTCAAGGGGGATTTATCAATTAAAGAGGGGAAGGTAAAGGTAGGTCGCACATTGGCGAACAGTCCCAATTTTTGCCGCATTTTCAATAGCCCTTGTTCCGGACGTACAGGGGCAGAGGGGTCATTGTCGAATCTCGGATGACCTATGGCCCCAAAGAGAACGGCATCTGCCGCCAAGCAGACGTTATGGGTTTCATCAGGATAGGGTTCCCCCACGGCGTCTATAGCGGCCGCTCCCGTTAAGGCCGGTGTCCAACGAATCTCATGGCCGAATTTCTTTGCTATCGCATTCGATACTTTTACGGCTTGATCAATGACTTCCGGGCCAATCCCGTCTCCTGCCAATAGGGCGATATCTAATTTCATTCTGAGTTATTTAGCTGGTTTCGGGGAATTCAACTATTTTTTATCCCCTTATAATTATTAAATCTATTGTTTTAACTGTAATGCGTTGAGAAAAATAAATCAACTACATACTGGTTTTCAGGGAAATTATGCACTTCGGTGATTTTATTATCCTCAATTTTCCAAAGTAAGCACGACATTGCATTCAGGTTTTCTCCCTTCTTGATGTTACTCCAATTCCTGTGGCAATCAATAACATACTGATCGTTCACTCCCATAATTAGGGGTTCTGCTTTAAAATTGGCCTTAGTAAGTTTTTGAAAAAACAGCAATACTTCTTCAATACCGTTCTTGGTGCCGCTTAGGGGATGGCGTCCAGGAATATGCCATTTGATATGTTCGGAAAGTACTTTTTTGATGCCATCCCTATTATCGTTGGCATAAGCTTCAAAAAAACTATGGATTAGTTCCAGATTTGGATGCGATTGTGTCATAAAGTCGAATTTTTGCTTAGTTGGTATTTTTTCAAACTCATGGGCCAATGAAGTAAACCCAACAGCAAGGCCGCTGGATGCCATTAGTGTCTTCCCGGCAAAATCTCGTCTGTTCATGTTCCTAGGATATGGATTACTAATGACATAAAATCGGTATCATATAATGTTCGGCATTCTTTTAGTGCACTTAATGGCGGAGACCGTTTGATCGGAATCTGGACCTGTCGTAATTAACTTCTTGTTTTTTTCTAAAATCTAAGCGCTCTATACTCACTTCTATATAATATTCAGCATTCTTTCGGTAGCCTTTATGGCGGAGACCGTTTGATCGGAATCCAGACCTCTTGTAATGAATTCCTTTCCTTTGTCCTCCCATGTGATAATAGTTTCGCAAAGTGCATCGGAATTACTTCCAGGGGGTATCCGTACCGCATAGTCGATTAAATTGGGCAAGTCTACTTTTCTGGATGTATAGACTTTTCGAAGGGCATTCATAAAGGCATCGAACTGTCCATCTCCCTGCGCATTTTCCTCATAGTGCTCCCCGTCTATCGCTAGTGCGACCGTGGTAGAGGGTTTTAATCCTTTGGAATGGGTAAGGACATAGGATTTCACGATTACTTTTTCCTGATAGGAGCCGCTTTTTAAGACATCGGAAATAATATACGGTAGATCTTCCTTGGTTACTTTTTCCTTTTTATCGCCCAGTTCAATGATACGCTGTGTTACTTTTCCCAATTCCTCGTCGTTCAAGGTTAGACCAAGTTCCTGAAGATTCTTTTGGATATTGGCCTTACCTGAAGTTTTTCCCAATGCATACTTGCGTTTTCTACCAAATCGCTCTGGCAGTAAATCATTGAAGTAAAGGTTTTTTTTACTATCTCCATCAGCATGTATACCAGCTGTTTGTGTAAAAACATTATCTCCCACAATAGGTTTGTTCGCAGGTATTCCGAATCCTGTAAAAGCGGAGACCAGTTTACTTACTTTATGTAATGAAGATTCACGAATGGAAATCTCTAAATCCGGCATAAAATCATTGATGACCGCAACAACACTTGCCAGTGGAGCGTTACCTGCTCTTTCTCCCATACCGTTCACGGTCAAATGTAGGCCATGGCAGCCCGCTTTTAAGGCTTCCATGACATTGGCCACACTAAGATCATAATCGTTGTGCCCATGAAAATCAAAATGTATATCGGGATACTTGCTTACAATTTTGGAAATAAAGGCATAGGTTTCGGAATGGGTCAATACCCCTAGGGTATCGGGCAATAAAATTCGTTCCACCGTTTGGGTAGCGAGAAAATCCAGGAATTGAAATACATACTCCGGTGAATTTCGCATACCATTACTCCAATCCTCCAGGTATATGTTGGTAGCTATATTATTTTTTTCCGCCAATGCTATTACTGCCGCAATCTCATCAAAATGTTGCTGAGGTGTTTTTTTTAGCTGATAGGTCAAATGGTTCAAGGATCCCTTGGTCAATAAATTTTGGACCTTGGCACCAGCTTTTTCCATCCATGCGATCGATACCCCTTTGTCTACAAAGGTAAGTACCTCTACGCGATTGAGATACCCTACCGATTTTGCCCAATCCGCAATATTTTTTACAGATTGTAGTTCACCTTCCGATACACGGGCCGAGGCAACCTCTATTCGGTCTACTTTCAATTCTTCCAATAACAGCTTGGCAAGTGTAAGTTTTTCCGAAACCGAAAAGGACACCCCGGAGGTTTGTTCTCCATCACGAAGCGTGGTATCCATTATTTCCACCTTTCTTTTCTTCATCTGTATATGCTGAACTTGTTTCAGTAGCTAGCTGTAAAATGTATCTTATAGGGGAGTATCCGCTGCAAAAGCCTTAATATTTTCCTTGATGTTCAAGAGATAGTCGATATCATCAAAACCATTCAACATATTGTCCTTTTTATAATGATTGATATCAAATTTTTCCTGATCTCCTGAAGAAAGAATGGTAATGGTCTGGTCGGGCAAGCTTACCTCCAATTCCGTTGTTGGATCGACCGCTATCGCCTGGAATATTTTTTCAAGGAATTCAGGACTTACTTGTACCGGAAGCACCCCTATATTTAGGCAGTTTCCCCTAAAAATATCGGCAAAGAAACTCGATACTACGCACCTGAACCCATAATCATAAACGGCCCATGCGGCATGTTCCCGAGAAGACCCGGAACCAAAGTTTTTACCACCCACCAATATTTTGCCCTTGTATTTTGAATTGTTCAAGGGAAATTCCTTTTTGGGGGTATCGTCGGAATTGTATCTCCAATCCCTGAATAAATTGTCCCCGAATCCTTTGCGTTCCGTTGCTTTTAGAAAACGTGCGGGGATTATTTGATCGGTATCTACATTCTCTATGGGAAGTGGAACCGCACTGCTGGTCAGTATATTGAATTTATCGTATGCCATTTCTTGAAATTATGAGTTTTGAATGCTGAATCATGTATGTTCAATAGGGGATAAGTTAAGCAGTTTCCAAAGCCATTAATTCCCTTGGGTCGGTAACTTTTCCTGTTACGGCCGCAGCAGCGGCCACTAACGGACTTGCCAAGAGGGTTCTAGACCCAGGGCCTTGTCTTCCTTCAAAGTTTCTGTTGGAGGTGCTCACCGCATATTTTCCAGGAGGGATTTTATCCTCATTCATTGCAAGGCAAGCGGAGCATCCGGGTTCGCGAAGTTCAAAACCGGAAGCGTGCAAAATATCCAGAATACCTTCTTCTTTAATCGCGGTTTCTACCTTATGTGAGCCGGGAACAAGCCATGCCGTAACATTATCGGCTTTTTTTCTGCCTTTAACAATGGAGGCAAAAGCTCTAAAGTCTTCTATGCGTCCATTAGTACAACTTCCAAGGAATACAAAATCTATTTGCTTGCCCAACATAGCATCCCCCTCACCAAATGCCATATATTGTAGCGATTTTTTATAGGTAGCCACACCGCCTTCAACCGCTTCCGCTGTTGGAATAGCATTGGAAATTCCCATGCCCATGCCCGGGTTGGTACCATAAGTGATCATGGGTTCTATAAGGGCGCCATCAAAGGTGAATTCCTTATCGAATATGGCATCTTCATCTGAACTTAAAGTTTCCCAATAGGCCATTGCCTTGTCCCAAGCCGCACCTTTTGGTGTAAATTCCCTATCCTTTATATAGGCAAAGGTCTTTTCGTCCGGGGCGATCATACCCCCGCGGGCACCCATTTCAATACTTAGGTTGCAAACGGTCATTCGCCCTTCCATGGTCATCTGCTCAAAAACTTCCCCTGCATATTCCACAAAGTAGCCCGTGGCACCGGAAGTGGTCAACTGTGATATAATGAACAGCGCTACATCTTTTGGGGTAACGGCCTTACTTAGACTACCATTGATATTGATGCGCATTTTCTTGGGTTTGGGCTGCATAATACATTGTGTGGCCAAAACCATTTCTACTTCCGAAGTGCCAATTCCAAAAGCAATGGCACCAAATGCACCATGTGTAGAAGTGTGGGAATCTCCACATACGATAGTCGCCCCTGGTTGGGTAATACCATATTCCGGTCCCACTACATGTACTATTCCATTCTTTTCATGCCCAAGGCCCCAATAGGATATGCCATGTTCTTTGGAGTTTTCCTCCAAGGCTTTTAACTGATTGGCGGATAATGGATCTTTAACCGGTAAATGTTGATTCAATGTCGGTGTATTATGGTCGGCCGTTGCAAAAGTTCGCTCTGCATATAGCACACCGATGCCTCTTTGCTTTAAACCTAAAAAAGCAACGGGACTCGTTACCTCATGGATCATATGACGATCAATAAACAATACATCGGGGCCATTTTCAATACTGTGGACCACATGGGAATCCCAAACTTTGTCAAATAGTGTCTTTTTCATTTCTCTTTTCGTAAGCTGAACTTAATTTCTTTCTTGGAGTCTCTTATAAAACGGAGCGCTATTTGCCCGATCGTAATTACATTTTAATGTGATAATTTGAGATACAAATTTATGGAATACGATTTTTTTTAACATAAAATACACTTCTGAATTACGATGTTCAACCGATATAATTGCATTAATTAAGGTATTATTAAGATAGTTTAACATGGGTTTAATCGACTTTAACAGTACCGTAACTTTTTCGGATTTTGTCTATACATACCTTTAAAAAGAACCTAATTTTTATATAAACAACTTAAAAACAATCTCATGAAACAAGCGTACATCAAGTATTTGTTTTTCATGTCGTTGGGACTCCTATTTTTTTCATTGGAGGCAACGGCACAATTAGACCTTCCCAGGGGTAGCCAAATGGCAAAAGTATCCCAACGTGTAGGTATTACGGACATTGCTATCATTTACTCAAGACCTAGTGTAAATGACAGGGAAGTATGGGGAAAATTAGTACCCTATGGAATGAACAATCTAGGATTTGGAACTGCTAAGGAATCCCCATGGAGAGCCGGAGCCAACGAAAACACGATCATTAAATTTACCCATGACGTAAAAGTAGAGGGGCAAGCTTTATCCGCAGGAAAATATGGTCTTCATATGGTGATTCAGGAAGGGGATAAGGCTACCGTCATTTTTTCTAAAAACCACGGGGCTTGGGGGAGTTATTTCTATGAACCTTCGGAAGATGCCCTTCGCGTGGAAGTAACCACTAAGGAAATTCCGCATACGGAACAGCTTACTTATGCCTTCAACGAGGTCGACAGGACTTCTACCGTGGCTTCTTTGAACTGGGAGAAAAAACAGATTCCTTTTAAAGTGGAGGTCGATGTTACCGACCTGGTCATGGCCGATGTGAAGCAAAAACTCCAAACTACGCCTGGATTTGCCAGGCAGTCATGGGAACAAGCGGCCAATTACGCGTTGAACAATGATGGGAATTTGGATGATGCCCTAGGTTGGGTAGATGCCGCTATCCAAGGCCAGTTTTTTAGCCAAAAGAACTTCAATAACTTGGGCATTAAATCTAGGATTTTAATGAAGCAGGGAAAGACCACGGAAGCGGAAGCACTTATGGACGAAGCATTGGAAATGGGCACGGCATTGCAAATCCACGGGTATGGCAGACAGCTGATCGGACAAGGTGAAAAGGAAAAAGCACTTAGCGTTTTCCAAAAGAACGCCAAAATGCATAAAGGCACTTGGCCTGTAGACTTTGGTTTGGCAAGGGGTTATGCAGCGGTCGGAAATTACAAAACGGCCTTAAAGCATCTGAAAATAGCGGAAGGAAGAGCTCCTGATGCCTTGAACAAAAATGCCATTGCCGGTTTCTTGGTGAAACTGGAAAATGGCGAGGATATCAACTAACTGGACACCTTCATTGTATTTATCAGAAACGCCCACCGTTCGTTGGGCGTTTTTTTTGAATACAACAGGGTGGCGCGTTTAGCTAATATACGTCCATATATTCTTATGCTTTACCAATTGTGCATAGGTATAGGCAAGTACCCTATTTTCTTCCAAGGATAATGTAGGGTCTTGTTTTAAGGTCTTCAACGCATAAAAACGCGCAGTCTTAAGAATATCATTATCTTTTATGATGTCCGCGATTTTTAGGTTCAGTACACCACTTTGTTGCGTACCCATAAGGTCTCCAGGACCCCTTAACCTTAAATCCACTTCGGCGATCTCAAAACCATCATTGGTGCGTACCATGGTTTCCAGTCTGGTTTTGGCTTCAGTAGAAAGTTTATGACTTGTCATCAGTATACAATAGCTTTGATCGGCACCTCTACCTACACGCCCACGTAACTGATGTAGTTGCGATAAGCCAAAACGTTCGGCACTTTCAATGATCATGACCGAAGCATTGGGAACATTTACGCCTACTTCTATGACCGTAGTGGCCACCATAATATGCGTTTCGCCTTTTACAAAACGATTCATTTCATAATCCTTGTCATCGGGTTTCATCTTTCCGTGTACAATGGAAATTTGATATTCCGGCAGGGGAAAATCGCGTACGATACTTTCGTACCCATCCATTAAATCCTTATAGTCCAATGCTTCCGACTCCTGGATCAACGGATATACAATATATACCTGTCTGCCTTTTTTGATCTCTTCCTTTATGAACCGAAAAACCTTTAACCTGTTCGTATCGTAGCGATGAACGGTTTTTACCGGCTTCCTTCCGGGGGGTAGCTCATCTATTACGGAAATATCCAGATCCCCGTATAGGCTCATAGCCAAGGTCCTTGGGATAGGAGTGGCCGTCATGACCAGAATATGCGGGGGCATTTCGTTTTTGTGCCATAGTTTAGACCGTTGCGCTACGCCAAACCGGTGCTGTTCATCAATAATGGCAAGCCCTAAGTTTTTAAATTGCACCTTGTCTTCCAACAGGGCGTGTGTACCGATCAATATATGTAGTTCCCCGTTCTCCAATTGTTCATGGATAACTTTTCGTGTCGATTTTTTTACCGATCCCGTAAGGAGTGCAATATTGATTCCGATGGAGCCCAATAATTCGGTTATACCATTAAAGTGCTGGTTGGCCAAAATTTCCGTAGGGGCCATTAAACAGGCCTGAAAATCATTATCTATGGCCAATAACATGGTCATTAGGGCTACAATGGTCTTTCCCGAACCCACATCGCCCTGCAACAAGCGGTTCATTTGTGCATTACTTCCTAGATCGAAACGTATCTCCTTGATTACTTTTTTCTGCGCCCGTGTCAACTCAAAAGGGAGGTGATGGTTGTAGAAATCATTGAAAAGTTGCCCTACTTGGTCAAAATTGTATCCTTTTATCTTCTGCTTTCTGATAAGCTTTTTGGTAATCAATTGGATCTGTATATAAAATAGCTCCTCGAACTTTAATCGGAATTGGGCCTTTGCCAATAATTCCTGACTGACCGGAAAATGGATATTGAGCAGCGCCTTGTTTTTAGGCATCAACTTTAGTTCATTAAGCAGGTTGGGGGAGAGGGTCTCCATAAACTGCCCATTGGTTTCCAGGAACAGTTGCTGCATCAATTTACTAATGACCCGGTTGGTAATTCCTTTATTGCCCAGTTTCTCGGTAGATGGGTATACGGGCTGCATGGATACTTTAAGCCCTTTTTCGTGTTCGGAAAACAACTCCATATCCGGATGGGGCATCGAAAATTTCCCGCTGAACCAATTGGTCTTTCCAAAAATTACATAAGGGGTGTTCAGTTTTAAATTTTCCCGGATCCATTTCTGTCCCCTGAACCAGACCAGTTCCATTTCTCCTGTATCATCTACAAAGGAAGCTACCAAGCGATTGCCCTTTTTTTGTGCTACGCTTTTGATATGGACTATTTTTCCGATGACTTGTATATCCGCATTGCTACGTTGCAGTTCCCCAATTTTATAATAGCGGGTCTTGTCTATGTATCGATTGGGAAAAAGGTTGATAAGGTCCTGATATGTATGAATCCCAAGTTCTGATTGGAGCGTATCCGCCCTGTTGGGGCCAACACCTTTGAGGTAAGCGATCGGAGTTTGAAGGAAATTACCGTTCATTCGACTAAAATAGTGGTAAACAGATTCAACTGCAACAGGCAAATTTCTTATTTTGGTACAGTATTTTACCCAGATGTATGCTATGAAGTATTTATTTCTAACAGTGCTGCTCTATGCAGGCTTGTCGGTAACCGCCCAATGGCAAGATAAAGTTGATTTCACCCACGCCGATATTTCCATTTCCGTTCATCCGTATGAAAGGACCATAAGTGGTTCCGTCAGCTATACTTTTAACGTTCTGGAAAAAACAGATTCTATTTTTCTAGATGCAAGGCAAATGCAGTTTCGTGAAGCTCGTTTGGATAATAAAAGTGTTAGACTTTTCAATACGGGAGAAACCGTTAGCATAAAAAAAAAGTTGAAGCAAGGTAGGCAATATGTGCTATCCCTTTCGTATACCGCAATCCCCAAACAAGCAGTTTATTTTATGGGTTGGGACCAAGATGTCGCTATGGATTCCTTACGTCTTAAAAATGCCAATACTTCAGTCACTTGGGAAGAAGCGGAAAAGCAAGTTTGGACACAGGGGCAAGGGAAGTATACCAGTCATTGGTTGCCCAGTTTTGATGATATGAACGAAAAAGTGGAGTTCGATTTAAATATATCCTTTGATAACACCTATGAAGTGATCGCTAATGGCAAACTAAAGAAAACTACAGAAAAGGATGGTTTAAAAACATGGTCTTTTGATATGGAAAACCCAATGAGCAGTTATCTTTTAGCCTTTGCCATCGGGAATTATGATACGATAACGGAAACTTCGGCAAATGGAGTTCCCATACAGCTCTATTATTATCCTTCTGACAGTCTTAAAGTAGAACCTAGCTATAGACATACGGCACGGATTTTTGATTTTATGGAGCAGGAAATAGGTGTTCCCTATCCATGGCAGAATTATAAACAGGTTCCGGTCAGGGATTTTTTGTATGCCGGAATGGAAAATACGGGAACCACTATTTTTTCAGATGCCTTTATGATAGATTCCATTGCATTTGTAGATAAAAACTATGTGAATGTGAACGCCCATGAACTGGCACACCAATGGTTCGGTAATTTGGTTACCGAGTTTAATGGGAACCATCATTGGCTTCACGAAGGTTTTGCAACATACTATGCTTTACTGGCGGAAAAGGAAGTATTCGGGGAGAACTATTTTTATTGGAAACTCTACGAATCTGCCAAACAATTAAACGATCTGTCTAAAAAGAACAAGGGTGAAGCGCTCACCGATGCAAAAGCGAGTAGCCTTACCTTTTATGAAAAAGGCGCTTGGGCCCTCTATATGTTACGCGCCCAAATAGGTGATGCGGCCTTTAGGACAGGGATACAGAATTATCTGCGGAAATACCAATTCAATAACGTGACTATTTCGGATTTCATAGCGGAAATGGAGCTTGCCAGTAGCAAGGATTTATCCGAATATCAAGAATTATGGTTGAACGGAACCGATTTTCCCTTTACGGAGGTGAAGGAAAATTTGATCTCGTCTTCCAAAGATTTGGAACAATTCTTTACGTTACAATGGGAGTTGACGACCAGTTCCGAAAATAATGAAAAAATAATTCAACGCTATTGGGATATCACGACATCCAATGATTTGAAACGGAATATTATTGCCAGATATCATAAGAGTTTGTCCGATGATTTTTTAAGTAGGGTGTTCGAATACAATAATGATATCAAAATAAGGCAGGCACTGGCCACTTCTTTGGAAAGTATACCAGATACATTAAGTACTAAGTATACAAGCCTATTGGACGACAAAAGTTATGTGACCGTGGAAAATGCGCTTTACAAACTTTGGCTGTACCATCCGAACGATAGGGCCACCTATCTAGATCAAACAAAAAATACGATTGGTTTCAACAACAAAAATGTGAGGTTGCTATGGCTTACCCTAGCCCTGTTGACCAAAGGTTATGACGAGGAAAAAAGGGAGGATTATTATACCGAATTATTTGGGTATACCTCACCAAAAAATCCATTTGAGCTTAGGCTGGGGGCATTTCAATGGATAGATGAGGTTTTTAACTTTACCGATCAAAACTTAAAAGATTTGGCAAATGCCTCCGTGCATCACAACTGGCAATTTAGAAAGTTTGCACGAAATTTGTTGGATAAGCTTTTAAAGGATGATAACTATAGAAAGCGTATTACCAATTTGTCCCAAGAACTAAAAGGGGAAGAACTGCGTTATATTAGCAATAAACTAGATACGGAATGAGGGCAATGGTGATTTCGGGAGGTGGTAGCAAGGGTGCCTTTGCGGGGGGCGTTGCACAATATTTGATGCAAGAACTCAAATACGAGTACGACCTTTTTTTAGGAACCTCTACCGGTAGCCTTTTGATAACCCATTTAGCGCTACAAAAAATAGAAAAAATAAAGGAAGTGTACACCTCTGTAAATCAAGATGATATTTTTAGCAATTGCCCTTTTAAGGTGACCAAAAAATATGGAGTGGAGAATATCGGTATCAATCATTTTAGGGTCCTTAGAAATTTTTACAGGGGGAGCAAGACTTTTGGGGAAAGTCATAACCTATTGCACCTGATCAAAGAGACGATTACGCAACAGGAATTTGAAACAGTAAAAAACGGCACAAAAAATATTTTGGTTACCGTTGCCAATCTATCCTTGAATCAGGTAGAATATAAATCCATCAATGACTGTACCTATGAAGAGTTTTGTGAATGGGTATGGATTTCTTGCAATTTCATCCCTTTTATGTCGCTGGTTAAAAAGAATGGCTGCGAATATGCGGATGGCGGCCTTGGGAGCATGGTGCCGATAGAAGAAGCCATTAAACAGGGAGCCACCGAGGTAGATGCGATTATATTGGAAACAGAAATAATTCATTTAAATAGGATGCCTTCCAGAAATGTTTTTTCGTTGCTTACCAATATGATCGAGTTTATGATCGAACGGATAGAAAAACAGAATATCCGCATTGGAAAATATGTTGCGAATCACAACGATGCCCTAATCAATTTTTACCATACGCCTACCGTGCTAACCACAAACTCCCTTATTTTTAATAAGGAAAAAATGACCTCTTGGTGGGAGCATGGTTATAATTATGCAAAATATAAGAATCAAGAAACCAACCAAATCGAATTGTAATGAAAGCATTGGTAATTAGTGGCGGGGGCAGTAAAGGAGCTTTTGCCGGGGGAGTAGCGCAGTATTTAATGGATGTGGAAAAGAGGGACTACGATATTTTGATGGGTACTTCTACGGGTGGACTTTTAATCCCGCATTTGGCCTTGAACAATGTTGGTAAGCTCCATGATATCTATACCAATGTAAATCAACGTTCCATTTTCAGCCTAAATCCTTTTGTAGTTCGGAAAAAGGGGGATCGGGAGTTTGTATCCATCAATTTTTTAAACACCTTCCTTCAATTTGTAAAACGTAGGCGGACCTTTGGAGAGAGCAAGGCACTGAGAAGAACTATTAAAAGGAATTTTTCCCTTCCCGAGTATCAAGAAATATTAAAGACCCATAAAGATGTGGTAGTAACGGTTTCCAATCTTTCCAAGAACCGGGTGGAATATAAATCCATTCGTGATTTTACCTATGAGGAGTTTTGTGATTGGATATGGATTTCCTGTAATTATATACCCTTTATGTCATTGGTAAAAAAAAATGGGTTTGAATATGGTGATGGGGGACTTGGTTGCGTGTTGCCCATTAGGGAAGCCATTAGAAGAGGGGCTAAGGAAATAGATGCGATTATTCTGGAGTCCGAAAATATGGAGTATAACAAGGTATTGGGCAAGAATCCCTTTTCGTTAATGTTGAGTATTTACGGTTTTGTATTGGATCAGATCGAGCATCATGATATTTCCGGGGGAAAGCTAGCGGCCAAACACAATGGAGTGCTACTTAATTTATATTACACGCCCACACAACTTACGGAAAACTCCTTGGTTTTTAATAAAAAATTAATGGCGCAATGGTGGCTTCAAGGATTTAACTATGCAGAGGCAAAAGCGTTGGAATCCTCGCGAACCCTACCATAATTCCCCAATCTCCTTTTTAACAAAAGATAAGGCAGTAGCCGAAGGGGATTGTACATCCATTGTTACGGTTAGTATATGCTCCCGTAGCTTATCTGCCGAATCCGTATCGCTCACGGCCGCTTTTCTTATGGATTGTATGGTAGCGTTCTTGGCTGCTTTAATAATATTCCAACATTCATCGGTCATATAAATCTGTTGGGAAAGATTGTGATCGAACTCGTTTTCAATGTTTTTGATCAATAGGTTTTCATATTCACCTTTATCCGGGGATTTTGGGGCAATACGCACTACAAGGCTGGGAATGGAAATACGCTCTAAAAACAAGGCCATACGTTCGTAGGCTTGTAAACGTATCGGCAAGGTGTTTTTTTGGGAATCCTTATGTAACAAAAACCGTCTTCTCCCTTCTTCGTTGTTCGTATGCATCCTGAAAAAGTAAAAAGCCACTGCACCGGTAACTACCGCAGGCAATAAATAGGCAAACAATTGAAAAATTTGGTCTCCACTCATATTTTTGGCTATTTTCCCAACACCTTGGGATGGTTAATGGACTAAGAACGTAAGATTTCAATAAAAATTATAGGTATAATTTTCAATGTGCGCTTTTAATCTCAAGATTCCTCGACCCTTGGGTCGGGCCTGCCCGCTGCAAACAGGGTTTCCTTTCCACCGCTCCGCTTGCATCCGACGACCCCGAGACTTCGGGAGAGAGGAATGCATAGGTCAGAGGCTGCCATTTTCGGCAGTTCCGGGTGAGGTAAAATAAAAAATTTCTTGAAATTTTTTATTTCCCGTTTTTCATATTTTCCCTAACCCTGATATAAAATTGATCGAATCTGGGATGTATCCTTAAGTTGACACCTTCCTTAAAATCCCCATCTTTTCCTAAAGCAGAAATACGATCTGCAGTGATACCAAACTTTTTTTGAAGCACGGCGGCGACTGCCGTAGCCTGTTGGGCGGCCAGATCCAACTCCCCCGTCATGCTCAGTCCTTCTACGGTAATACCCACATCCGGATTTGTAGTCAGGATATTTGCAATTTTTTCCAGCCAAGCCTCTGCCGATGCTTCCACGGTAACGCTCGTACTATTTTCTCCAAAGACCTTGGTCAAACCCGTACTAATGACGACGGCCCCGCTTACGACCCCTATTTTAGCATCTTCCCCAAGGGTCTGTTTGGCATTGGTCAATACTACAATGGTAGTAGAGTCATTAATGGCTATGGCATCTTTAATCAATTTTAGCTGTTTTTCCTTTTCATCCAAACTGGCCAATGTTTTATTGATATTATCCGATTTTTTATTGGAGACCTCTGCAAAACTGTTTAGATTTTTAAGAAGTGTGGCATTGGCATCCTGAAGTTCTTTGACTTGGGCACTTAGGGATTCTGCCTTTGCAAGACTGGTTTTTTCGATTATTTTTGATTTGTTCAATGCTCTTTCCGTAGTATCCAGTTGTGATTTTAAACCTTCTATTTCAGCGAACAATTCGCTTTTTTTCTGGGCATGAAGGAACGAACTGCTCAATAGCAGGAACAAAACGAATGCAATGATATTTCTCATGGGATTAAAGTGTATTAGTGTTATTTTTTAATTGCTTCTAAATTCTTTCCGCCCAAATATATGCAATTATAAAGGTCTTGCATATGGGTAAAGGGTATTGGGGCTTTCTCATAACCGTAGGCAGCCTGCAGATCATGGTTAAATTCATTATCGTCTACATTGACCTGTATATCGCACATGGTAAACTGGCACGGATGTTCGTAACCGGCGGCATGTGTAATTTCCAAAAATTCTTTTCTAAAGGTTTTAAAATATTGCGCCAATCTATCCGATTTCAGGGGAACATCGATACCACTTTGTAGCCATTTGCTCTGCGTGGCTATGCCAGCAGGGCAACGGTTGGTATGGCAGACTTGGGCCTGAATACAACCGACACTCATCATGGCCTCGCGGGCTACATTAATACAGTCCACGCCCATAGCAAATGCCATGGCAGCTTTAGCGGGAAAACCTAATTTGCCACTACCTATAAATACAATCCTATCGGTCAACTTTCTTTTTTTGAATACTTTATATAGACTGCTGAATCCGTATACCCAGGGCAAGGAAACATGGTCCGCAAAGCTGGGAGGTGCCGCACCTGTGCCACCTTCACCGCCATCCACGGTTATGAAATCGGGTCCCTTTCCGGTCTTGACCATTATATCTGCCAATTCTTCCCATTGGTCCAACTTCCCAATGGCCCCTTTTATTCCTACCGGAAGGCCGGTTTCCTCGGCAATGGCCTCTATCAATTCCAATAATTCGGAAACCGTATTAAAAGCTTTATGGGTTGACGGTGATAACACGTCCTTACCTACTTCCACACCTCTTATTTTCGCAATTTCCGAGCTTATCTTCGCACCTGGGAGCACACCTCCCTTGCCCGGTTTGGCTCCTTGGGAAAGCTTTATTTCTATAGCCTTGATACAAGGATTTTCATCGACCAGTATTTTCATTTTTTCCATGGAAAAATTACCCTCCCTACTACGTACGCCAAAGTATCCCGTACCAAAATGGAAGATAACATCACCTCCTTGCTTATGATAAGGGGAAAGTCCGCCTTCACCTGTATTGTGGTATGCCCTGCATTTTAATACTCCTCGGTTCATGGCTTCTACGGCCGCAGCGGAAAGTGATCCAAAACTCATGGCGGAAACATTGATAACAGAGGCTGGGCGATAGGGCTTTTTACGTTTATTATAGGCTCCGATGACCTTTGCGCAGGGAAGAAAAGTTTGGTCCATCGCATTTGGATGGTCCTCTGCGACTTTATAGGCCATCATTTGGTTCTTTACAAAAATATGCTGATGTGCATAAATATCCCTATCCGTTCCAAAGCCTTCATAATTGTTTTCCTTCTTGGCAGATGCATAGATCCATCCTCTTTCTATCCGGTTAAAAGGGAGTTCTTCCCTATTGTTTGCCACAAAATACTGCCGCATTTCCGGGCCGATGCTTTCTAACCAATATCGTAAATGGCCCACTATGGGAAAGTTATGGCTGATGGTATGGGCCTGTTGAAAAAAGATATCCCGTATAGCTACCAGCAGAAAAAAAACAATAATCCATACCCACCAAGGTATGTTGGAAAATATATTGAAGAACGAATCCATGGGTTTTTATCGATTTAAATAATCCAGACTCATTTCGGTCAATGTCTTGACACCTAGGATCAGACCACTATCATCAATTTTAAAGTCGGGCGTATGATGTGGAAAGGATTCTGTATTCCCAGGTGTCATTCCACCCAAAAAGAAATAAAATCCCGGTACTTTTTCTTGAAAAAAAGAAAAGTCTTCCGCTCCGGTAATGGCCTTTTGCACTTGTACATTTGCTTTTCCTGCCACACGTTGCATACTAGGAAGCATTTGGGCCACCAAATCCGGATCGTTATAGGTAATTGCGGTACCGTCCTTGATTTCTATAGTAGCCTCTCCCTTATATGCTTTGGCAATGGCAGGCACCATTTCCCGCATACGCTGATTGATGATTTTTTGCATATCATAATCCAAGGAACGGATCGTACCTATGAGTTCCGCACTTTCAGGAATAATATTGAAGCGTACACCACTTGTAATCTTTCCAACGGTGATAACGGCCGCCTCATCCGTAAGTTTAACTTCCCGACTAATGATAGTCTGTAGCCCATCAATGATTTTTGCACTGATAAGGATAGGGTCTACACCGGACCATGGCTGTGAACCATGACTTTGCTTTCCTTTTACATGAATAACAAACCGTTGTGATGCCGCCATGGTTCCACCAGATTTGTATCGGATCGTTCCTACGGGAGTCTGCGAATTGATATGCAGTCCAAAAATGGCATCCACTTTCGGATTTTCTAGAACCCCTTCCTTGATCATTAACGATGCTCCACCTTCCTCTCCGGGCGGCGGACCTTCTTCTGCAGGTTGAAATATGAATTTTACGGTACCCTTTATCTTGTCCCTGTTCTTAGAAAGCACCTCCGCAACCCCCATCAGTATAGCAACATGGGTATCGTGACCACAGGCGTGCATTACGCCCACTTTTTCACCCAAAAATTCAGAAGTGACCGTAGATTTGTAGGGCAGATCGTTACGTTCTGTGACAGGAAGGGCATCAATATCAGCCCGTAGGGCAATTACCTTTCCTGTACCCTTTCCCTTTAGGGTGCCTACAACGCCTGTCTTCGCAACCCCTGTCTGTACCTCAATACCTAGCGATTTCAAGTGTTTGGCTATTTTTTCCGCTGTTTTGAACTCTCTATTGCCCAATTCGGGGTTTTGGTGGATATCACGTCGCCATTCAACGACTTTATCCTCAATAGATGCATAGTCATTGGTTAAATTGAGTCCTTGGGCAACGGATGTGAACCCGTAAAAGAGCATTCCGAAAAATAGAAAGTATTTCATAAGCGTTTATTTAAAATTTGATCAATTTATAATTCTCATCTTGTAATTGGAGCAAAGAGGTCATTGCCGATAAGGATAGTTTTACGCCAGGTATCAAGTCTTCTTTGGGAAAACCTCTGGACTTGGAAGATTGGCCGCAAAAAATAACCTGAACGTTGGCCGCTACCAACGCTTCTATTAATTTGGTATTGGGATTATCAACACCGAATCGTTGCTTATAGGCCCCGTTGGTTATGATATCCTTTGAAGCTTTGTTGTGGACTACCAAGGCTACACTTAATTGTTCAGCGGGTACACCATGTTGTGCATGCATATTTAAAAAACGTGCCGCCGTTTCTATACTTGCATTTATTTTGTCGTTACCTTCAGGGGTATTCATAATATCAAAGACTACTTTATAATCTTTGGCGGGATCAACTAAAATATCGGCATCCTCAATTTTAAAGACCTTTCCGAAATCCTTTATAATGGGTCCGGCCTCTTTCTCCTGTGAAAATACGACGACATAGGTGCAAACAAGGAAAAAAGCAAAAAGTAGACCGCTCTTTTTTTTCATGGTTTTGGTTTCAAAACAGTTTCTAAGCGTCTAATATATTCAAATCATAAGAAATCCCTTCGGTATTGTTCATAATTATTGGAAGATGATTTTAGGATAGGAGCAATAATGGCTAAATTTACGTTTCCAAAGTAATTAATACGCAAGATATTGGACAAATTTATAGATGAATTGAACGAGGCCCAAAAAGCGCCTGTACTGCACAAAGATGGACCCTTGATGGTCATTGCCGGAGCAGGTTCCGGAAAGACACGGGTATTGACCTACCGTATAGCCCATCTGATGGCACAGGGTGTAGATGCGTTTAATATTCTTGCCCTTACGTTTACCAATAAGGCCGCACGTGAAATGAAAAAGCGTATTGCCGATATTGTAGGTAGTTCAGAGGCCAAAAACCTTTGGATGGGAACCTTCCATTCCGTTTTTGCCAAACTATTGCGTTTTGATGGGGACAAACTTGGGTACCCAAGTAATTTTACGATTTATGATACCCAAGATTCCCAACGCTTAATAGCTTCGATCATTAAAGAAATGGGATTAGATAAGGATATTTATAAATACAAACAGATCCAAAATAGGATATCGTCCTATAAGAATAGCCTTATTACCGTAAAGGCCTACTTTAATAATCCGGATCTGGTAGAGGCCGATGCTATGGCCAAACGCCCCAGGACCGGGGATATTTATCAGAATTATGTGGATCGATGCTTTAAGGCGGGGGCAATGGATTTTGATGACCTTTTATTGCGTACCAACGAATTATTGAGTCGCTTTCCAGAGGTTTTGATGAAGTATCAAGATCGGTTCCGATATATTTTGGTAGACGAGTACCAAGATACCAACCATTCACAATATCTTATCGTAAAGGCCTTGTCCGACCGCTACCAAAATATTTGTGTCGTAGGGGACGATGCCCAGAGTATCTATTCGTTTCGCGGTGCCAACATTAGCAATATCCTTAATTTCCAAAAGGATTATGACGATGTGGCCCTGTATCGTTTGGAGCAGAACTATAGATCCACAAAAAACATCGTAAACGCTGCCAATTCTATTATCGCCAAGAATAAAAATCAGTTGGAGAAAGTAGTGTGGACCGCAAATGATGACGGCCCAATGATCAAACTGCATCGGAGCGTTACGGATGCGGAGGAAGGTAGATTTGTTGCCGGTTCAATCTTTGAGAACAAGATGCACAAACAAGAGGCCAATGGGCAGTTTGCGGTACTCTATAGAACCAATTCCCAGTCTAGGTCCATTGAGGATGCGTTGCGCAAGAAGGATATTCCATACCGTATTTATGGCGGACTCTCATTCTACCAGCGCAAGGAAATCAAAGATGTATTGTCCTATCTGCGTTTGGTGATCAACCCCAAGGATGAAGAAGCTTTAAAACGAATCATTAATTTTCCGGTAAGGGGAATAGGTCAGACCACGGTAGATAAATTGCTTGTTGCCGCCAATCACTATGGCCGTTCCATGTTCGAAGTAATGGAGAACTTGGACAAAATAGATTTAAAGATCAATTCCGGTACCAAGCGTAAGTTGGCCGATTTTGTAACCATGATCAAGAGCTTTCAGATTATGAATGAAGGGGCAGATGCTTTTGCCTTAGCGGAGCACGTGGCGAAAAAAACGGGAATTTTACTGGAGTTTAAAAAAGATGGTACTCCAGAGGGCATTGCCCGAATGGAGAATATTGAAGAATTGTTAAACGGTATCAAGGATTTTGTGGAAGGACAAAAAGAGCTTGCGGATGCCACTGGGGATATTGGTGAATTTTTGGAGGATGTGGCCTTGGCCACGGATTTGGATAAAGATACCGGTGATGACGATCGTGTAGCGTTAATGACCATTCATTTGGCCAAGGGATTGGAATTTCCATATGTTTATATCGTGGGAATGGAAGAAGATCTTTTTCCTTCGGCTATGAGTATGAATACGCGAAGTGAACTGGAGGAGGAGCGAAGATTGTTTTATGTTGCCCTTACCCGTGCCGAGAAGCAAGCCTATTTAACCTATGCCCAAAACCGGTATCGCTGGGGAAAATTGATCGATGCGGAACCCAGTCGGTTTATTGAAGAAATCGACGAGCAATATATTGAAAACCTCACCCCCGTAGAGAAACCCTACCGTTATAAGTCGCTTATAGACACCGACATATTCGGGGAAGTGGACAAGTCCGGACTTAGACAGACCAAACCTACAAATGGGACACCTCCCAGTATGGGAAAACCTAATGAAAAACAGCTAAAACGGTTACGTAAGTTAAAACCCGAGCTAGCAAAACCAATTGGAAACACCAATACAATAGATTCCAATCTAGAAGAAGGATCTTTAGTGAACCATACCCGATTTGGTCGTGGTAAGGTACTGAAGATAGAAGGTGTCGGCAATGATAAAAAAGCGGAGATCCAATTTGAAAAGGGCGATATCAAGAAATTGTTACTCCGTTTTGCAAAATTGGAGGTACTATCCTAAACTGAAAATCGTTTTATGGCCGAATTCATTAAGATATATGAGGAGAATCCAAACCCCAAGGAAATCAAAAAAGTAGCCGATATCCTAAGAAAGGGTGGCTTGGTCATTTATCCTACGGATACGGTGTATGGTTTGGGCTGTGATATCACGAAGACCAAAGCACTAGAAAAAATAGCCCGTATAAAGGAGATAAAATTGGCAAAGGCCAACTGGTCCTTCATTTGTGCGGATTTAAGTAATCTCTCGGATTATGTGCGCCAAATAGACACATCGACCTTTAAAATCTTAAAGCGGGCATTACCGGGGCCATATACATTTATTCTTCCCGGGAACAATAATCTTCCCAAGGATTTCAAAAAGAAAAAAACCGTTGGTATACGGGTGCCGAACAATAAGATTGCAAGGGCCTTGGTAGAGGAATTGGGAAATCCTATTGTTTCCACCTCTATCCGGGATGAAGATGAGCTGTTGGAATATACTACGGACCCGGAACTTATTTTTGAAAAATGGGCGAATCGTGTGGATGTTGTAATCGACGGCGGATATGGTCATAACGTAGCATCTACGATTATTGATCTATCCCAAGATGAACCACAGGTACTTCGAGAAGGAAAGGGCGACATCAATATTTTTTAAATGAACTCAATAAAAAAAGCCGCGACTTTACAAGTCGCGGCTTTATAAATTTAGATGCTATATATGATTAGTTGTTGATAGCAGGATCTTTCATGCCTTCTTCGATCATGCTATAGAACTGATCCAGTTTTGGAAGTACCACAATACGTGTTCTTCTGTTCTTGGACTTATCGGTCTCTGAAACCGGAACATATTCCGCTCTAGCTGCCGCTGTCATACGCTTGGGATCAACACCATAATCATTTTGTAAAATGCGTACTACCGCTGTGGCCCTTTTTGCACTTAGGTCCCAGTTATCCAATAAAACACCACTTCTGTAAGGAACATCATCGGTATGACCTTCTACCATGAATTCAAAATCCGGTTTGTTGTTCACTACCTTGGCAACTTTGCCCAGAACCTCTTTTGCGCGACTGGTAATGTTATAACTTCCACTGCTGAACAATAACTTATCGGAAATGGAAACGAATACAACACCTTTTTCTACGCTGATTTCTATATCCTCATCATCCAAGTTTCCAAGAACACCTTTTAAACTTTGTACCAAGGATAGGTTTACCGAATCCCTTCTGGTAATGGCGTTCTGTAATTTACGGATGGTAAGGTCCTTTTCTTGTAGGCTTTCCAGAGATTTCTCCAGATTTTCTGCGCCTTTGGTGGTAAGGGTGGTCAAATTACCCATATTATTGATCAATTCCTGATTGTTGGCCTTAAGAAATGCATTTTGGTCCTCTAAAGTTTTAAGTCTAGAACTAGCAGTTTCCTTTTCCGTTAGACAATCGTTCAATTTTACTGTAGCAGAGTTCAACAAATCCTGCGTTTCTTTTTGTTTCGCCTCTAAATCGGCATATTTTTTTTGAGAGACACAAGAAGACAATAACAAGGTTATTCCTAAACAGCCTAAAATGATTTTTTTCATAATAATAATACTAGCGTTAAATTATTTATTGATTTCAAAATTAGATAAAATGCAATCTTACAATAATCGAAATTAGTTAATCTTTTACTAAAATGTTAAATTTTCTTACCTGATTTACGAAATGAGACCATACTATGGACTTTGCGGTATAGTACTTTAGTATAAAATTAGCTTTTTCCCTTTTCTTATACATCTTCCGAAAGTGTCTGTAAAAACTTAGATGAGCCCTAAAAATGGCAATGCAGTGACTTAACTTTAATTGAAAAATAAAGCGTATGGCCGCTACCCCATCCAATAGAAGGCGTATGAGAACAATGGGCAAGGCCTTTCTTCTAGGCAGATTTTTGGTGATCGAGAACAACGAATTCCTAAAATTAAGATAGGTTTTTTTGGGATTCATATTGCTCAAGGTAGATCCGCCCAAATGATACACATGGGATTTACCGGTATAATATACCTTATGGCCTTCATTCTTTGCACGCCAGCAAAGGTCTACTTCTTCTTGGTGGGCAAAATAATCCTCATCAAACCCTTCAAGGGATTTGAAAACCTCACTTTTGATAAACATACAAGCTCCGGTCGCCCAAAAAATCTCCCGCACGTCATCATATTGTCCGGTATCTTTTTCCAAGGCTTGAAAAATGCGTCCTCTACAAAAGGGATAACCCAATTGATCGATAAATCCGCCTGCGGCACCGGCATATTCAAAATATTCCTTTCGCTTTATATCCAATATCTTAGGCTGGACAATAGCGGCATCCGGAATGCTTTCGAAGACTTCTTTAATGGGTTCCAACCAATCCTGGGTTACCTCCACATCGGAATTCAATAAGCAAAAAACATCTGCTTCTATATACTCAAGGGCGTCATTATAACCTTTGGCGAAACCTCCGTTGACAGAATTTTTTATGATGGTTATGGAAGGGTAGTGCTTTTCTAAAAACACTATTGACCCATCGGTAGAAGCATTGTCCGCTACATAAAGATCGGCCCCATTGGAGTATTGAGTTATAGATGGTAGGTATTCTTCCAACAATGCTTCTCCGTTCCAGTTGAGTATGACAATCGCTATTTTCAACATTCATGTTGTGCCAAATTTATTTTGGCACCTTTATTACTTTAAACGAATTGTTTTAAAAGTTGACAAAGTAAAGAAATATTTAGGACTGTTGAATGCGATGTTCCGTATTAATCGGTTTGAACTAAAAAAGGATTCCTCTTAGGAATGAAATTTATTTCAAGGGCCACTTCCAAGATTTTTGGATTAAAACTTTGGATAATCAACGACTAAATTGAGGAATATGCCTTAAAAAGGTATATTTTTCCTTGCTAAGGTCCATTTGACAATAAAAATGATCCAAACCGTTCGTAACCATTAAATACTTGGCATTTAGCTGCATATTGTAACGGGCGATCTGATCAAAAACCCCCTGTGTGATCTTAATTTTCGGGGATTTACATTCTACTAGGATTTCTATGGTTCCATCAGGGTTGAATACAACAATATCATACCTTTTTGTAAGCGTATTGAATTTTAGTTGTTTTTCAACGTTTATAAGGCTTTTGGGGTATTTTTTATCCAATATCAAATAGTGTACTACATGTTGTCGTACCCATTCTTCGGGCTGTAGGACCACAAACTTTTTACGGATAGCATCAAAAATATGGACTTTATTTTTGCTATTTTTGAATCGAAAGTCATATGCTGAAAAGTTCAGTGGTTGCATAATACAAATTTGATGATTTTTTTTGGATGGATGAAGTAAAGCGGATAGTTGACCAAATCCAAAATGGAAATAGTAGCCCCATATATTTTTTGATGGGCGAAGAGTCTTATTATATTGACAAAATTGCCGAATTCATAGAAAAGAGCGTGCTAACGGAAGAAGAAAGGGGGTTCAATCAAATGGTGCTCTATGGGAAGGATGTTAGTATAGAGGACATTGTATCGAACGCCAAGCGTTATCCCATGATGTCCGAGCGGCAAGTAGTTATCGTTAAGGAGGCCCAACATCTATCGCGTACGATTGACCAACTAAGTTCCTATGTGGATCAGCCGCAGACTTCTACGGTTCTGGTCATATGTTATAAATACAGCAAGCTGGACAAGCGCAAGAAACTCTACAAATCCGTTCAGAAAAACGGAGTATTATTTGAAAGCAAAAAATTATATGAAAATCAGGTTTCGGAATGGATTCGAAAAGTATTACAGGGGAAAGGATATCGCATTGCTCCTAAGGCAACCATGTTATTGGTGGAGTTTTTGGGGACCGATCTTAGTAAGATCAACAACGAATTGGAAAAATTACAATTGGTCGTCCCCAAGGAGACCGAGATTAGCCCGGAGCTTATAGAGGAAAATATAGGGATTAGTAAAGATTACAACAATTTTGAGCTAAAGAAGGCTATTGGTGAACGAAATATGGTGAAGGCGACTCGAATTATTAATTATTTTGCGCAAAATCCCAAGGATAATCCGTTTGTAGTTACTATCACGCTACTGCACACTTTCTTTTCACAATTGTTGAACTACCACGGACTTAAAGATCATTCGCCCAGAAATGTGGCCAGTGTATTAGGAGTAAATCCTTATTTTGTAGGAGAATACCAGATTGCGGCCAAAAATTATCCCATGAAAAAGGTGAGTCATATTATTTCCGATCTTCGGGAACTAGACCTTAAAGGAAAAGGAGTAGGGGCGCAAAACATTTCGCAAGCGGACCTTTTAAAAGAACTCCTCGTCAAAATTATTTAAACCTATTTTCTGTCGATACTATATCTACCCGGACCTAGCAGCATTATAACTACAAAGGTTACCAAATAAAACAGAGCGAGTTCCTTTTTTGCAAAAGGGTCTGCCCCATGTATAACAAAAGCGGCAACAAGCATAGTAATCGCCGAAGGTACTGCAGCCCACCTTGTCTTAAATCCAATGATCAATAATATAGGGCAAACGAATTCACCGATTACCGTCAGGAAAAGAGAAGGAGAGGCTCCAATGCCCAAAGGATTCGGAAATTCAAAATTACCATTGAGCAATTTTTGCAATTTTGGGAATCCGTGGGTAAGCATCATTGATGCGGGAACAATCCGAAGTAGTGCCAGCCCAATGTTTGTTTGTAAGTTGTTTTTCATTTACAACAAGATTTGAAAAGCTGTAAATGTATAATTTTATATGTTAAAATTATCGTAAAGAATTAAGAATTAATCTAATTTTTTCCACTAGTTTTTCGGAATCATCAATACAAAAGGGTAAAGGTGGTTTTATTTTTAGCACATGGTCATAAGGGCCGTCCGTGCCGATTAAAATAAAATCCTCGCGTAACCTATTCTTTATCTCCGAGGCTAAGCGCGTATTTGGTTTCCCATTTTTATCGGTCAGCTCTATTCCTAGAAAGAGTCCACTTCCTCTAACGTCCGCAATTTCAATGAAATCATTTTGTAAATTCTTGAAAAGCGATATCATATGATCTCCCACTATTTTTGCATGCACTTGCAAGTTTTCTTCTTCAATGATATCTAAAACGGCTTTTCCGATACTACAAGAGACCGGATTTCCACCAAAGGAACTAAAGAATTCCAAACCGTTATTAAAATTTTCCGCAATTTCCGACGTGGTCACTACCGCCCCGATAGGATGTCCGTTTCCGATCGGTTTCCCAAGGATAACTATATCCGGTACAATTTTATGCATTTCATAACCCCAAAAATAATCTCCCAATCGGCCAAAACCTACCTGTACTTCATCACTGATGCATATACCTCCTTCTTCCCGTATTTTGGGATAAATCTGTTCCAAATAACCTTTTGCCAAAGGAACCTGACCTCCACAACCTACTATAGGTTCCGCTATGAATGCCGCAATTTCACCCTTATTTTCCTCGATTTGTCTAACTGCTTGGGCCGCAAAATAGTTTCCTGCTTCCCTTTCATCGTCTATACCCGAACCAAAAGTTTTGGGAATAGGGGTTTGTATGATATAATTCGGTCTTCCACTCCCGCCTTTATGGCCATATTTGTATGGGCTGATGTCTATTCCCATTCGTGTATTGCCATGATAACCATGCTCCAAAACCATTACCTTATTTTTGCGGGTATGCGTCATGGCCATTCGTATGGCCAAATCACTTGCCGCACTTCCAGAATTGACGAAAAATATTTTATTTAGTTTCGAGGGAAATTTGGAGAGTAATTTTTCGCTATACTCCAATAATTCCCCATAAACGTATCTGGTGTTGGTATTTAACCTGGCCATGGCCTTTTGTCCCGCCCTAATTACTTTTGGGTGACAATGTCCTAAGAGCATTATATTGTTGTATGCATCCAAAAAAGTATTGCCATGGGTATCGTACATATATTGAAATGCGGAGCGAGACATGGCTATAGGACTGGTGTAGCTTAATGAAAGTGCACTACTAAGATATTCCCTTCTTTTTTTGAGCTGATTTTCCAAGTTAGCCTTTTTAGAGGGGGTATAGCCTGCGGCTTTTCTAAATGTATCCTTGGCCTTTACAGGGTTAATGGTAATCCATTTCCGCAACAGCTCCCAAGCCTTATCCTCACTAATAGTAATGTAGTCCGAGTGGGGGTTTGAAGTTTTGGAATATGCCGAATTACAAACGCTGGTGCACAATCTTGCAGCTACTAAATAATATAACACCTCCAATTCATGTTCTTCCAACGGAAAAATTTTGTGGTAATTCTTTATTACCGGAACGGCAATTTCCAATGGGTTTTCCTTTCCCATCATTACATAGGTAATTGCAATGGCGAGTTCGTTGATCAACCACGAATGACACATATCCCCAAAGTCTATAATGCCCGAAACCTTCCCGTTTTTGGTCAACACATTCCAGTCATTGGCATCATTATGAATGATTTGTTTTCTAAGTTGATGTTGAACGGGATAAATGTGTTCATCAAATTGGAGAAAAAAATAATCGACCAGACGTCTATCTTCAGGATGAGGGATGAATTTGAGGTACTTGTAATTGCTTTGGAAATATTGTAAATCCCATGGGGTATTCTTAGCGGCAATTGCCGCGGCATAAGTGCCGCTCAAGGCTTTGTCCGTTTCCCCTAAAAAGGATCCTAATGATTGCAGCATTTCATCCGTGTGGGGTGCTTCGGCTAAAAATTCACCTTCAACAAAAGAAAGTAATCTGTACACCGAACTATCATGAACTACCAGATCCGAACTTTCTTTGGTGGGTATGGTGAAAGGAAAATCATATTTTTCCAATTGACCTAACTGAAGTAGTATTTGATTTTCAGACGCTAAAACAGCAATGGTTTCGGGAGAACTTTGGTATTGTTTCAACACATACGTCCGCTCTTTGGCCGCTACTTTGTAATTTATACTATCGTACCCTTCCATCTTTGTCAATGCTATCCCTGATAAGGCATATGAATTTTTTAAGATTCCATCTATTTCCATAGGGTATACTGCTTAAATGAAAAATAAACTTAGAACAATTTAGAGACTGTTTTAAAATATATCGATTATTTTTTCCTGAAAACAAAGGAAAAAAGATGAAGGAGAAAGGACGAAAGACTGGAAAACAAATTCCAAATCCCAAAATCCAAAATCCAGAAACTAGAAGTTGGAAACGATAAGACCGTCTACGGACTACCAAAAACTATCTTTCCAAAGATGAAGGAGAAAAGATGAGAGAGAAAAGATAAAAGACCAAAAACCTTGAACTTTCAACCTTAAACGAGAAACTGGAAGCTAGATACTGAAAACTGGAATGTCATTTCGATACGATTTTCAATTTGAAAATCACTCAATGACTATATTTGCGTGCCTGAGTGATCGTGAAACGATCGTATCGAAGGCACAGGATTAAATTGTAAAATACCGGTTAACTATCTCAACTTGGGATAGTCGGTAGGGTTGGTCTCATGCATAATGTCATAGATTTTTTCAAAGATATCCTCTGCATTGGGTTTTGAAAAATAATCACCATCCGTTGCGTAGGCAGGTCTATGATCTTTTGCGGTAAGAGTTTGGGGAGCGCTATCCAAATATTGATATCCCCCTTGTTTTTCCACAATTTCCCGTATTAGATAGGCAGAACAACCGCCTGGCATATCCTCGTCTATGACCAGCAGTCGATTGGTTTTTTTTATGCTTTTCAATACCTCATGATCGATGTCAAAAGGCAACAAACTCTGTGCGTCTATCACTTCGGCATCAATACCCACTTCTTTTAATTCCTGCGCCACTTGGGTCACTATTCGTAAGGTGGAACCATAGGATACTACAGTGATATCGGTTCCTTCCTTGATTGTTTCCACAACACCTATGGGTGTACAAAGCTTCCCAAGGTTGTTGGGTTTGGGCTCCTTTAACCGATACCCGTTTAAACTTTCGACGACCAGGGCCGGCTCATCACTTTTCATCAATGTATTGTAAAATCCTGCGGCCCGGGTCATATCCCTGGGAACCAGAATGTACATTCCTCTCAATAGATGAATTAATCCGCTCATCTGGGAGCCGGAATGCCAAATACCCTCAAGGCGATGTCCTCTTGTCCTAACGATCAAGGGAGCTTTTTGTTTGCCAACGGTTCTATACAATAGGGTAGCCAGATCATCACTAAGCGTTTGTAGACCATATAGTACATAATCCAAATATTGTATTTCGGCAATAGGGCGCAAGCCACGTAAGGCCAACCCTATACCTTGACCTATAATGGTAGCTTCACGTATTCCCGTATCCGCGACCCGTAACTCGCCATATTTTTTTTGAAGGCCCTCCAATCCTTGATTCACGTCGCCTATCGCACCGCTATCTTCCCCAAAAACCAAAGCTTGGGGATATTGACCAAAGAGTTTGTCAAAGTTATCCCTTAAAATAACCCTTCCGTCCACTTGCTCTGCATCCGTATCATAAGTCGGTTTTATCTCAGGAATATTGGTGGCCTTGTTTGGAAGTTCGCTATACAAATGAGAGCTAAATTTCGGTTGCATCTCCTTTAAAAAGTCATCGACCCAATTTAAGAGTGCTTGTTTTTCTGCGGTATCTTCGCCCAACAGATAGCGTAACGCCTTTCTCGATTTGGAGGCCAAGTCCTTTTTTATAGGCTCTTCAATCGCTATAAGGTCGTTCTTTATTTTGCTTATAAAAGCTTTATTAGTGCTGGTACCGGCTGCTTTTTCCAATAACCCCACCAATACTTTCTTTGCCTCTTTATGGGATACGAGGAATTCTGTCCAAGCTTCTTTTTTTGCGGCCCTTACATCCCTTTTTATTTTTTTTTCGAGCGCTTTAAGATGGTCCTCGTCAGAAATCCCTTTTTCCAAAATCCATTCCCTAAAGCGTTTGTTGCAATCGTTCTCTTTTTCCCATGCCAATCGTTCCTCACTTTTATATCTTTCATGGGAGCCAGAAGTGGAATGTCCCTGTGGTTGGGTAAGCTCGGTAACATGTATGATAACCGGCACGTGTTCTTCCCTGGAAATGTCCGAGGCGTTTTCAAAAGTATGTATCAATGCGGTGTAGTCCCAGCCTTTTACTTTTAAAATCTCATAACCCCTATGCTGCTCATTGCGCTGAAACCCGCTTAAAATCTCAGAAATATTTTCTTTGGTCGTATGGTGTTTTGCAGGAACGGAAATACCGTAATCATCATCCCATATGCTAACCACCATAGGCACTTGTAAAACTCCCCCGGCATTTATAGTTTCAAAAAACAGACCTTCACTTGTACTTGCGTTCCCTATAGTGCCCCAAGCCACTTCATTTCCTTTGTTGGAAAATTTGGCAGCATCTATTCCTTTTACGTGACGGTATATTTTTGAAGCTTGGGCCAAGCCCAACAACCTGGGCATTTGTGCCGCAGTAGGCGAGATATCCGCACTACTATTTTTTTGACGGGTCAAGTCCTTCCAACTACCATCTTCGTTAAGGCTATGCGTAACAAAATGTCCGCCCATCTGCCTGCCTGCACTCATAGGGTCCTTATCCAGATCCGTAGTGGCATATAAACCGTTAAAGAAATCTTTTGGACTTAATAAGCCTAAAGCCATCATAAAGGTTTGGTCCCTATAATAGCCACTCCTAAAGTCCCCGTCCTTAAAAGAACGGGCCATTGCCAACTGGGGAAGTTCCTTTCCGTCACCGAAAATACCGAATTTTGCTTTTCCCGTTAATACTTCCCTTCTTCCTAATAAGCTACATTCCCTACTAATTACCGCAACTTCATAATCTTTCATGATCTGGGTTTTAAAATCATCGAAAGAAATATCATTACTTGTTTGGAATTGAACTTTCATCGGCAGCAGGTGAATTTTTCACAAAAATAAAAAAATGGAACGGTTTTGCAATCAAGAAAACAGGATATTTGTTAACGAATAACTAAAAATTGCACATTTTTGTTTTGTATTGTTAATTATATCGCAGTAAAAGTATTTTTTTCTGAGGATTCATCAAGAAACTAAAACCACTTTCTATTGAAAAGGCCAAGCAACGTCCTAGGGCTTAAAGTAACCACGAAACGTATCTTTTCCTCGTAATTTGGTTGGGCGATTTCGTACCCATTATTGGAATAAAAGGGAAAGTACAGCTCAAAAAAATCGGTTACCAAGTTTAAACGTATGCCGGAATCGTAAACAAAACGTGCACTTTGCCCTTTATTTTTTATGTATCCCAAATCTCCATAGGCCTCTACCCAGCGCCAAATATTTACACTTGCATTGGTAGTGACCAACCAATCATCCGCAAACGGATTTTCTAATTGCGATTTAAATCCGCCTTCGGCAATAATGATCTGCTGGCTGGCAAGTCCCGTACTTTCCGAACGCGTTAAGTAATTAAAATCGAACAAGTAGTCCGTTGGTCGGTCCAGGGCAAAACTGAAGAAATCGGAATCGGTTCTGTTTCGAAAAAATTTACCTGCAAAAAAACGGATATTGAATTGTGTGTTATTTTGAAAAAGCTTTCTATAGTCTACATTAAGGGCCAGTTTGGTAAAATCTGCCGAATGTTGCGCATCCAGAAACCAGGAATAGAAATCTATGATACCGTTGTCGGAATTCCTATAGCGCACATTGAATACGCTATAATCCGGATTTTCATCCAGATTTAACTCATCTATATCCAAATTTTCATCGGGATCCCTAAAAACATTTACATGTCTAAAGGTCAATGATGATCTTTTGTTTGATCTAAGATCATTAGGTCGCCATACAAAGCTTAGGGAGGGGGTAATGGTCATAAACCTTGAGTTTCGCGCAAAATGGAAAGTAGACCCACCAAGGGAGTATACGGATGCAAACAATTTTTCATTCGCATGAAATTTGGTATAGGAAAACCTTCCGAATCCCACCAAGGATTTTTCCTTGAAGGAATAGGAGGGGGAAAAATCAAAAATAAAAGGCCGTTGCAAAAAGGTCTTGTTCGTTAATCGCAGTCCAGGAGTAATTCCGTCATCAACATTGAACGTTGCTACCGGGACGTAGAAAATTTGCTTGTAATTGGGATCTTCCACATCCTTAAAAAACTGAAACTTTAATTTTTTGTTGCCCGAAAAGAAGCCGTTCAATGTTTTCCAGTTATCCCTTTGATTAAACTCCGGAATTTTTTGATCATAGTTCAGAACCAATCTTTCTTCCGTAGTTCGGGGGATGGTAAATGTTTTTTCATCGGCCACATCCGTAAACCAATATTTGGATATTACCGAATCCTTTTTGATTCCAAATAAAGAAATAGGAACATTTGTACCCGTTTTGTTCTTTAGCGTAAATGTTACCGAGTCCTGATGTTTCTTAATTTTTTTAATTTTAAAATCTATTCTTCTGCTACTGGATATGTAGGTGTCAAAAAACCAATCGATATCAATTTCGGCAAATTGTTCCAATATACTTTTTAAACCGTCGGTATCTACCGGGCTCAATTTATAGGAGTGGTAAAAATGCTTGATGCTCTGGTCTATTTTTTCTTTTCCTATATAATTGGCGAGGTAGGCCAGTCCAAGTCCCGCTTTATAACGATTTGCTATTTTTTGGTTGAACTTTATCAGGGAATCGTTCGGAGTGGTCAAAGCTTGATCAAGATTTCTACGTGCCGTAAGCATAAAAAGCAAGGAATACTGGTCATTAAACTCTGTTTGCGCCAATCGAAAACTACGCACGCCCCATATCTTCGATAATTTTCCCAGCAGCTTATAGTTGGGATAATTTTTATCTACATAGGCTATCATTAAATAATTGACGATAGCATCGATCACCCATTGCTCTTTTCTTGGGTTCATATATATGGTTTCCCTGAGATAACTGTAAAGTGCGGTCTTCAAAAATTTCAGTTCAAACTGAAACTGTTCCTCATAGGGCCGTATAAAAGAAGGCAATTGGTTAATTCCATATAGGGGGTTCTTGTTATAATCTATTTCACTTACCAGTAATTTTTTGTGAGGATATTCCCCTAAGTTTTCATTAATAAACCGGGCAACTTTTTCTATGGATATGCCCTGTGATATTTCATCATATCCATTTACTCCCAAGTCGGTATCAACAGTTAAAAACTGGGTTACATGCCTGGTAAACCTTTTGATGGGATCTAAAATGATTTCGCAACTTTTTTGGTGGTCTCCTTTTAATATTATTTTTTGTTTTTTTAGAAATGTGGTGATACTGGATTTTTCAAAATTAGTGTTTAAGAACAGGCCCTGTGGATAAATAAAATCAATGTTGGTATTTGTAATATCGGTATATAGATCTTCTAGATCTTTATTGGAGTACAACTGCCATTTACCATTGTAAACTGCGGGAGTAAGGTACCAATCCTTTAGGTAGTAACGATTTCTTCCATCATATCCATAGACCGTGTACTTTCTGGGAGGTAACTTTACCTCATAGGTGATAAAAATTCTAACGGAATCCAAAGGTGCCAACCGCTGCTTTAATTGGAGTTTTATGATATCCTTGCCAGAAGTTCGCTCCCATTGGAGTCCCCCGTAATACTTATCTACGGCACTAATGATTTTTGTTGCACCCCTTTCCTTATCCTTTGCCAGATGCAGGCTTTTTTTAAATTCCTCGTCAAACCGTTTGGCCAAGGCGGTATTCTTATCTGAATAGGCATGGGCCCAATCGTTAAAGTATAGGGTTTTCAGTGTGTCCCTGGAAGAGTTTACATACGTAAAATCTTGTTGAATACTTATAATTTTGGAATCACCGTCCAAGGTGGCCTTTATGTCATTGGTATGTTGGGCCTGAATTTTTCCAAAAATAAGGGCCAGGGCCAGAAAGCCTATTTTATGATATAGATATGCGTTTTTTTTTGGGGACATAAAACTATTAAAAGTTGGGGCTTAAGATATTTCCCCTATAAAAAACGTCTATGATTTCTACAACTTCGCTTCCTGTGTCCACGATTTTAATCAGATCTAGATCTTTTGGACCAATATTTCCGACTTCCAACATCGTATTTTTTATCCAATCGATAAGGCCTTTCCAGAAGTCCGACCCTACCAGTATTATCGGGAATTTTCCAATTTTATTGGTCTGTATCAATGTGATGGCTTCAAAAAGCTCGTCCAAAGTGCCGAACCCGCCCGGCATTACTACAAAACCTTGGGAATACTTCACGAACATTACTTTTCGAACGAAGAAATAGTCAAAATCCAAGCTTTTATCACCATCGATAAATGGGTTGTCATGCTGTTCAAATGGCAATTCTATATTGAGTCCCACAGATGTGCCCCCTGCTAGGTGGGCCCCTTTGTTGCCTGCTTCCATGATTCCCGGACCGCCACCAGTGATAACTCCATAACCCGCTTCTGCTACACTTTTGGCGATATCGACCGCAAGTTGATAGTATTTATCGGATTCTTTAGTACGGGCGGAACCGAATATGGATACGCAAGGACCAATGGCGCTCATTTTTTCAAAACCACTTACAAACTCTCCCATAATCTTAAATAGGGCCCATGAGTCATTTGTTTTTATTTCGTTCCAACCCTTATGATGTTGTTCTTTTCTCATCTTTTTAACTAATAAAGTAACCGTATGTAGCTGATCATTGTTTATAAATAGGTATAGCTCACAAACCTAATTCTTTTCTTAAAAATTTGGAGGTATAACTTTTTTTGTCCAAGGCCACTTCTTCCGGAGTTCCTTCCGCAACTATCATGCCGCCTCCACGTCCACCTTCGTATCCGATATCTATAATATGATCTGCTATTTTGATTACGTCCATATTATGCTCTATCACTAGGACCGTATTTCCTTTATCCACCAATCTATCTAAAACTTCCATTAAAACCCGGATATCTTCAAAATGTAGACCGGTCGTAGGCTCGTCCAAGATATAAAAAGTATTTCCGGTATCCCGTTTTGATAGTTCTGTGGCCAATTTAATCCGTTGAGCCTCCCCGCCGGATAAAGTGGTAGATTGCTGTCCGAGAGAAATATACCCCAATCCTACATCTTGGATGGTTTTCAGTTTTCTATGGATCTTAGGGATGTTTTCAAAAAAGTCTACCGCTTCATCAATGGTCATTTGCAGTACATCCGATATTGATTGTGCTTTATACCGTATTTCCAATGTTTCCCTATTAAAACGTTTTCCATTACAAGTTTCGCACTCCACATAAACATCGGGGAGAAAATTCATTTCTATGACTTTTAGGCCACCACCCTGACAAGTTTCACAACGACCTCCAGTGACGTTAAAACTAAAACGTCCTGGTTTATACCCCCTTATGGCAGCCTCGGGGGTTTTGGCAAAAAGAGAGCGTATTTCACCAAAGACCCCGGTATAGGTTGCCGGATTGGAACGTGGTGTTCTCCCAATGGGGGACTGGTTAATATCTATGACCTTATCTATATGCTCCAGCCCCCCGATTTTTTTATAGGGCAATGGCTTTTTTACCCCATTGAAGTAATGGGCGTTCATAATGGGATAGAGGGTCTCATTGATCAAGGTAGATTTCCCGCTTCCGGAAACCCCGGTTATTCCGATCATTTTCCCTAATGGAATTTTAAGGGTAACATTTTTTAAGTTGTTTCCCGTACATCCGCTTAGCATTATTTCTTTTTTAGTGCCCTTTCTTCTGCTTTTAGGAACGGGAATCTTTTTTATTCCCGTAATATAATCCGCCGTAAGGGTGTGCCACTTTTTTAAATCCGCAGGATTGCCTTCCGAAATAATTTCCCCTCCGTGTTTGCCCGCTTTAGGACCAATGTCTATGACGTGGTCCGCATGTTCTATCATATCCCTATCATGTTCCACCACAATGACCGAATTGCCTATATCCCTAAGGGATTCCAGGGATTTGATCAAACGTTCATTATCCCGCTGATGAAGTCCAATACTAGGCTCATCCAGAATATATAACACTCCTACCAGTTGTGAACCTATTTGCGTGGCCAAGCGGATACGCTGCGCCTCACCTCCCGATAAGGATTTGGAACTTCTACCCAAGGACAGATAGTCCAGTCCAACATCCAAAAGAAAACGGATACGTGTTTTAATTTCTTTAATGATCTCTTCACCGATCTTTAGTTGGTTACCGTTCAATCTTTCTTGTAGATCATTAAAAAAATCAGCCAATTCCGCAATGTCCAGATTAGAAAGTTCCGCAATGTTTTTGTTGTCTATCTTAAAGTTAAGGGACTCCTTTTTTAATCGGGAACCTTTACATACGGGGCACTGTATTTTGTCCATGTATTCCTTGGCCCAACGTTTGATCGAAGTGGAATCGGATTGATCGAACTGACTTTTGATAAAATGGGAGATACCCTCATAATCTATTTTATATTCCCTTTTTACGCCCAGGGTCTTGGAATCTACTTCAAAACGCTCCTCTCCGCCATATAATATAATATCCAGGGCTTCTTTTGGAATGGACGAAATGGTATCTGTTAGTTCAAACCCATAACGCTGCGCAATGGTCTCTATTTGCCTAAATGCCCATGATTTTTTATACTCCCCGAGCGGGGCGATACCACCGGCCTTTATAGATGATTTTTTATTCGGGAATATCTTGTTTTCGTTTACTTCGTATACGTGCCCCAGACCATTACAGTTTTTGCACATTCCCTTGGGGGAATTAAATGAAAATGTATTAGGTTCCGGAGTAGGATATGATATTCCCGTTGATGGACACATTAGATCTCTGCTAAAATAACGGGGTTCCGACCGACCTTCTTCTAAAATCATCAAAACATTATTGCCACTGTACATGGCCGTGTTTATGGATTCCGTGAGTCTTTTGTCCAACTCTTCGTTGTTCCTAACCTTTAGCCGATCGATTACGATTTCTATATCATGGGTCTTGTAACGGTCTACCTTTAGGCCTTTTACAATATCGGTTATCTCCCCGTCTATGCGCACCTTTACAAAACCTTGTTTTGCGACCTGCTCGAACAATTCCCGATAATGGCCTTTCCTGGACTTGACTATCGGGGCCAGGACATTGATTTTTTTATCGTCGTAGGCCGATTTAATGAGTTCCTTAATTTGTTCATCGCTATAATTGACCATTTTTTCGCCGGTATTATAACTATAGGCATCGGCGGCCCTTGCGAACAACAAGCGAAGAAAATCATAGACCTCGGTAATAGTCCCTACTGTTGAACGTGGGGATTTTGAGGTCGTTTTTTGCTCTATGGCAATAACAGGGGAAAGTCCGTCTATTTTGTCCACGTCCGGACGCTCCAATCCTCCCAAGAACTGACGGGCATATGCAGAAAATGTTTCGATATACCGCCGTTGGCCTTCGGCATAGATAGTATCAAAGGCCAAAGAAGATTTACCACTACCGGATAGCCCGGTAATCACGACCAATTTTTCTCGTGGAATGGTAACATCTATATTTTTAAGATTATGTACACGTGCACCCTTAACCTCAATATTTTCTTCGTAATTTATCATTTTCTATAGCAAAGTTGCAAACTTACGATTTTGACGACTAAAAAGGAAGCCGGGCCTGTTTAGTTTTTGATATTTCAAAGCTTAACTATAAATTAGTGACCTTAATATAAAATGATGAAATCAATGCAACTTTTAGGAATAGGTTCACGCATACAACATGGCGAATTTGGTAAAGGGGTAGTAACCAATGTTACTTCCAAACATTATTGGGTGACTTTTATGGATAATGGATTGGAGACCATTGAATTGAGCGCCGATTTTGAAGTTATAGAGGCTGTGGAAGATGAAGTGGATACGATTAGTTTTTCTGAAGTAGAACAATCCTTGATCACTATTCTAAGACGTTGGAGCGACGCTTCCCAGATCACCCCTTTGGCCGATAAATGGAAAAAGGGAAATTTAATTTTACAAACAGGGGATGCTAATCTGACCGATAAGGAAATCCCCATAGCCACCTTTTTCCATAAAATTGTTATGGTACGCGATAGAATCCGTGTAATGGAGCAGAAAATCAATGCCAGCCCTAATCTTGACGACCAGGAAAAAGTAGATTTACAGCAATATATCACCAGAATTTATGGGAGCCTAACCACATTCAATGTCCTTTTCAAGAACAAAAGTGATCATTTTGTGGGAGAGCGAAGCAAATAAACGGGCCTTTGACAAATATCCGGAACATTTGGTCAAATTACTCTTGGCAAAATACCGTGGAATCAATACTAAATTAGGAATCAACTGCCTACCTTTTATACGGCTTTTTTCTCGCTTAAATATTTCCAGTACCGTTTGGGTATATGTTGGGTATGCAGTTTCTTGTTGATACGGGATTTTATATTGGTGTTTTTAAAATAATTGTTCCATAATTCCTGATAACTGTATTCCTCTTCCAGGAAACGGTCACTTTTGAGTATACTGTTTGCATAGACTTCCTTGAGGTCCAAGCTTATGATTTCTACCGATTCCAAGTTATAGTACAGCCCATATTTTCGTTTTACATCATATACGATCCACTCTTGATCGGCATAACGAGATCTAAAATGTTTGGAAATAAGGGGAAGTACATTAAAATCGGGTTCTATATTTGCAAAATAGATGGCATCTTGGGTCAGTTGGAACCGTACAAAGGCCTCCATGCGATGTTTTTCCCGACCTACCATTTTGGCCAATTGACTTATTTTGAGCACCACATCGTTTCCATAGTCCGAAACGGAAGCGGCCGTATTTGCAAATAATTTTCGAATATATCGATATAACAATCGTTCAATTCCCGTGGTTTCGCTGAGAAAGGCAAAGTAAATATTCTTTATGGCAGCATTGCTTTTGTTTTGAATACCGTTCCACACTCTTTTTGCCTTATCCGTTTGTGTAAAAACCATCGCTGTTTCCGAAAATAGTCCCTCTTGACTTTTTGTTTCTTTTTGAATATCGGCAACGGTCAGTTTCTCTTCAAAGGCCATAAAGACTGCTGTTAGAAAACCGTTGAAACTACCATCGTAAATTAAAATTTTAGCATTTTCCATAATCAATTGAATAAACTTAATTGTGTACTATAGGTGGATCTGAACTTCCCTTGGGAATTCTGTAGAATAAGTCCTTTTATGGTCTGGGGCTCCATATCCTTACGTTCCCATAATCTGGAATTACAGCGGATAAAATATTTGGCCCGGTTTAGGGCGACGCCCATTCTTTTTAAGTGTTCCCAGTCCAATTTCCGAAATTCCCTCGCCTTGAGTATCCTGTTGACGGATTGCATCCCTATTCCGGGTACTCTTGCTAAAACTGCTTTGTCCGCTTTATTGATATCTATCGGAAAATGGTGCATGTTCCTAAGGGCCCAACTCAGCTTGGGGTCTATATCCATATCCAGATTGGGATGGGTATCGTTCAAAATCTCATTAACGGCAAATCCATAGAACCGTAATAGCCAATCGGTTTGATACAATCTATTTTCCCGTAACATGGGAACTTGTGAACCTACGGAAGGTAAACGGCTATCGTCCGCTACCGGAATATAACCGGAATAGTATACGCGCTTCATGAAATAGGTCTTGTAATAGTAGGTAGCGGAATACATAATGTCCTTGTCCGATTCTCCGGTAGCACCAATGATCATTTGAGTGCTTTGGCCGGCAGGGGCGTAAGTAGGGGCGCTTTTAATGATTTTCTTTTCGGCCTTGTAGCGAATGATTTCGTTTTTGACCTTTAGCATAGGTTTTGTAAAATCCTCGTGTTTTTTATCGGGGGCCAGTAACTTTAATCCGGAAACAGTGGGGATTTCAATATTGACCGATAATCGATCGGCATACAGTCCGGCTTCGTACATGAGTTCATCGCTGGCACCGGGAATGGATTTTAGATGTATATAGCCGTTGAAGTTTTCTTCCAAACGTAATTTTTTGGCCACCGAGACCAAACGTTCCATAGTATAATCGGGACTTTTGAAGATGCCAGAACTTAAAAACAATCCCTCGATATAATTTCTTCGGTAAAAATTAATGGTAAGATCTACAACTTCCTGAATCTTAAAAGCGGCACGTTTAATATCATTACTCTTGCGGGTAACGCAATAGGCGCAATCAAAAATACAATGATTGGTCAGCAATATTTTTAGTAGGGATACGCATCTGCCATCTTCGGTGTAACTATGACAGATTCCCATACCGGAGCTGTTTCCCAGACCTTTATTCGTATTGGAGCGCTTGCTGCCACTGCTGGAGCAGGACACGTCATATTTAGCGGCATCCGCCAGAATGTTCAATTTTTCTCGTACGCGTTCGAATGACATTTTCTTAGAGTTGTAATTATTCCAAAATTATGGAATTATTCCTAAAATTGGAAATAATCCAATAAAATTTTTGGAAATAATCCAAATGATGTATATTTGAGTATGGAAAATGAATTGGATATAGCGGCAAAACGATTTACGGAGGTACGAAGGGAGTTGGGATTTACCCAATCCGATTTTGCAAAACTCTTGGGAATTTCAAATACCACTGCCGATATTGAACGCGGAAGGACAAAGCTATCCGGTAGGGTAGTGGCGGAGTTGTTAAAACAATATAACATTAACCCGCTGTGGCTTTTTGGTGAAAGTAGCCAAAAACATTTGGCCACTACAAACACCAGTGTAATCCCCAAAGTGGTTACCGTGGATACCGCTGAAAATGAAAATATGGTCTTGGTAAACGCAAAAGCGGCCGCAGGCTACCCTCAGAATATTCAGGACACTAGCTGGTACCGACAGTTACCGGCCTTTGATTTGCCTATCCCGGAGTTCCGAAACGCTACATATAGAGGTTTTCAGGTAGAAGGTGACAGTATGCTTCCAAACCTGAAAGCGGGGGAATGGGTATTGGCCAAAGCCGTTGAACACATAGATGATGTTAACCCCAACAAAATGTATGTGGTGGTCTTACAGGATGCGGTTTTGGTGAAAAAAATCGAAAAATCCCCGAATTCCCAAAATATAATATTGATTTCCTTAAATGAGACCTATCCGCCTTATGAGATAGAACCACATCAGGTTCAAGAACTATGGCAGGTAAGTAGTAAAATTACTTTTGGTGTGGATGCCACAACCGAAAAAGGACTGTTAAAACAACTGCAAGAGTCTATGGAGGAACTAAAAAGTCAGTTCAAACAGAACATTAACTAGGGTCTGTTAACTCAAAGTCTGAAAGTGTATTTTCTACCCTTTTTCCGTTGGATGCGATCAATTTAAGTGGGGCAAAAACTTGAATTTTACCCTTGGCAATGGTAGCCATGAATGTAATGCTGGGGAAGAAGGTCTTGGGAAACAAACAAAAGTTCTCGCCCATGAACCAAGATTCTCCCTCATTATGGTATTTTCGGAATGCTACTAATTATATCCCTTTATATTTCCCATGTCCAAAGTTATAGGTCCCAGTTCATGGGTTTTAGGCAAAAACACACCACTTTCCATTCGTTGCCAATTATTCCAAGTGGCTTCTATGCCGCCTATGGGAATAATCTTGACCCACATTTGGTAACTTTTTGGAAGACTATCCTCTCCAAGTTTCCATAGGTAGGCATCTCCGGGGGTAGTTCCCCCACTGGTATAATTCACTAATAAACCTCTAGAACCGTCTTCCAGTGTCACAATACTTCGTTTTGTTCCTTTATCAAAAACCTTAAAAGGTGCAACTAACCAAAAGGAGTCGTTATTGAACAGGGAGATAGCTTTTTTTAAAAGTTTGGATTTGCTATCGTCTTTCATTTCCCGACCATTTTTATATACTCGGCTTTTTGCAGTATTGTTTAGATGTAGTGCTACCGAATAATTGTCCCACTTTACATCTACCAGGCCAAGTTTTTTGTCCCACACGTATTCATGTGCCCCATTTCTAAAGGACCATTCCAAATAACGTGTATTTTTATAGGCTTCATGGTCCAACGCCTTGAGCATTTTATTGGCCAGCATGTCCGCTTCAAAGCTTTCCTCGGTTTTGGGCAAGGGCTCATTATAGGCAATATAGAGGATTCCAAAAGCCACCAATAGGAATAGTGCGGTTCCTAGCACAAATTTTAGGGCAATTCTAAATAAGTTCTTGATCATTGACTTTCTTGTATGGTTTTTTTGCGGGTAACCCTATGATCCTTTGTTTGCTGAATTGGCGATTTAGGGTCGTCGGCGTTTAGAATCCCACGGCCGTATCGTCCCCACGCTTGTCGGCGCCACCTTCCAATTTTCCACTGGGCAAAATGCGGATGGCATCTACTTTGCCAATGATAGGAGTGCGTTCCTCGTTAATGATATACCCTTTGGACTTCAAGACGGATTTTAATTCTTCGGAAAAACCCTCAGGCTCAAAAATCACCATATCGGGCAACCATTGGTGATGAAAACGAGGTGCGTTCACTGCTTCTTGCATACTCATATTAAACTCGTAGGTATTTAGAATAGTCTGTGCCACTGCAGTAATAATGGTGGAGCCCCCTGGCGTACCGACAACCATCCATAACGCGCCGTCTTTTTCTACAATAGTAGGCGTCATACTGCTTAGCATCCGTTTTTCGGCAGCAATACTGTTCGCTTTAGCTCCAATAAGCCCGAACATATTGGGTACACCCGGTTTAGCGCTAAAATCGTCCATCTCATTATTTAGGAAAAACCCCAACTCATCACAATATAACTTGGAACCAAAAGCTCCGTTCAAGGTAGTAGTGACCGATATTGCATTGCCTTCCTGATCTACAATGGAGTAGTGGGTAGTTTCCATACTTTCCACGATCTGTACATTACCCCGTTCCACCTGCGAAGATTTGGTGGCTTGATCGAAGGAAAAATTTTGCATCCGCTCCTGAAGATAATCATTACTCAAGAGCATATCCAGGGGAATATCCACAAAATCGGGATCTCCCAAATAATAATTACGATCGGCGTAAGCTCTTCTTGATGCTTCGGTAAACAATTGAATCGACTTTGCGGAATTATGCCCTAAATCAGATATTTCATGGGGCTCGATCATTTTAAAGATCTGGTTCATGGTAACTCCTCCGCTACTGGGAGGACTCATGGAAATGACTTTCAGATCTTTATAGTCGAAAACAATTGGTGGTCTCCATTTGGCCTCATACTTCTCCAAATCTGTCTCGGTAACATAACCGCCTCTTTCCTGAATAAACTTTGCCAATATTTTAGCAGTCTCCCCTTTATAGAACTCGTCTCTCCCGTTTTTGGCTATTCTGCGGAACGTACGTGCCAAAGCCAGATGTTTTATGGTATCACCGGCTTTAAAAGGGGTCGCGAACAGGGTACTATCGCCATTTACCTGGATAACGATTTCCCGTACGTAGGAAAAGCGACCGGCCTGTTTTTCGGTCACCACAACACCATTTTCGGCAAGTGCTATTACCGGCTCTAATATTTCTTTAATGGGGAGTGAGCCAAACTTTTTATGTACCGCAAAAACCCCTGCTACGGTTCCGGGAACACCCACGGCAGTAGCGCCCACAGTGCTCTTATTTGGAATCACATGGCCCAAAGAATCCAGATACATATCCTTATGTGCCGATAAAGGGGCCTTTTCCCTATAATCCAGACTACCGAAATCACCATTACTTTTGCGGTATACCATGAATCCGCCCCCGCCGATATTCCCGGCAAACGGATACGCTACCACCAGTGCCAACTCTGTAGCCACCATGGCATCGAATGCATTACCACCTTTTCTAAGAATTTCTGATCCGATTTTAGAGGCTTCTTCCCGCGCAGATACTACCATGGCGTTTTCGGTGACCAAACCTGTTGGGGGAGCCGGACTCTTTGAACAATAAATAAAAAGGAAGAGTAGGGGGAAGCATAGGATTTTTTTCATAAGGATTTATATTTCTGTTTGGAAAAGATAATCAATTCTTCAAAAAAGGAGGTGAACTCCGATTCAAACTTATCGTAATGCTCCTCTAGATCTACAATGGCAAAATTCATCTTGGATCTATTTTTGGTTCTTCGGTTCATTCCGTTAAGGACCCTTCCGATTCCTTCCATTTTGGAATAATTATAGATCCAATTGTCCGCTATCATATAGGGCATCATACGCTTAACACCTTCCGGTAATAGGTTGTAATTATCCTCTAGGAGATCATAGAAGGACTCCACAAAACGCTCTAAGGGCACTTGGGAATAGTCGGACCAATTTTTTGCCAAAAAATGATCATAAAAAATATCCACAATAACCCCACTGTAGTGGCTATAGTTTTTATGAAGTCTTTTAGTGCTTTTTCTAACGGTCGGATGTGTATCGGTAAACGTATCTATGGCCCTATGCAATAAAATGCCTTTTTGAACTTTTTTCGGCAAGTGCTTGTATTTATTGCCTCGAATACTATCCGCAATAAAATTGCCAATAGTAATTTCATCGTTATCAAAGGAAAGATATATATGGGCTAAAAAATTCATGGACCGATGGAAAACTTTTGGAGTCCGAATTTACGAATTCCAAAACATAGGTTTAAAGTCAGACATGTATATTTGCAAAAACTTTTTATAGCACATGACTCTTATCAAATCGATTTCAGGAATACGTGGAACTATTGGCGGTCGTCCGGGAGATAATCTTACTCCTTTGGATGCAGTGAAATTTGCCGCAGCCTACGGGATATGGTTAAAAGAATATTCAAAAAAGGATAAGTTGACCGTTGTTATTGGAAGAGATGCCAGATTGTCCGGTGAAATGATACAGAACCTGGTAGTATCAACGTTAGTAGGCCTTGGGATAGATGTGGTGGATTTAGGCCTTTCTACGACTCCAACCGTGGAAATCGCAGTGCCTTTGGAAAAAGCCGATGGCGGAATTATCCTCACTGCAAGCCATAATCCCAAACAATGGAACGCCTTGAAGCTATTGAACCAAAAAGGAGAATTTTTGGATGCTGCCCAGGGTGCCAAAATTCTGGAGATAGCAGAGGGTGAGGACTTCCTATTTTCCGCAGTAGATGATTTAGGGGAGGTCATAAAGAAGGATTCCTATATGGATATTCATATTGATCAAGTGTTGAATCTTCCATTGGTAAATGCCGAAACCATTAAAAGCGCAAAATTTAAGGTCGTTGTAGATGGTGTGAATTCTACCGGGGGTATAGCGATCCCAAAGTTACTGGACGCACTAGGCGTGGAAGTAGTGGAGTTGTATTGTGAACCTACGGGACATTTTCCACACAATCCGGAACCTCTAAAGGAACATTTAGGGGATATTTGTGAATTGGTCCTAAAAGAAAAGGCCGATTTTGGTATTGTTGTGGATCCCGATGTGGACAGGTTGGCATTTATCAGCGATGATGGGGAAATGTTCGGGGAAGAGTATACGCTAGTTGCTTGTGCGGACTATGTTTTGGGCAAAACCAAAGGAAATACGGTTTCCAATCTATCTTCTTCAAGGGCACTTAGGGATATTACGGAAAAACATGGGGGTGTTTATGAAGCAGCTGCCGTAGGCGAGGTAAATGTGGTGACCAAAATGAAGGACACCAATGCTATTATCGGTGGGGAAGGAAATGGAGGTATCATTTACCCGGAAAGCCATTATGGTAGGGATTCCCTTGTAGGAACTGCCCTTTTCCTAATGCTTATGGCGGAACGCGGGGGAACGGTCAGCGAATTACGCGCGAGTTACCCAAGTTACTTTATGAGCAAAAAGAAAATACAATTAACGCCGGAGTTAGATGTGGATGGGCTATTGGTACAAGTGAAAGAAAAGTATAGGAACGAGGATGTGACCACGATAGATGGGGTCAAAATAGATTTTCCGGACTGTTGGGTACACTTGCGAAAGTCCAATACAGAGCCCATTATACGCATCTATACGGAAGCTAAGAGTCAAGCCAAGGCCGATGACCTGGCCGATAGGATAATAGCGGAAATCAAGGAAATAGCCGGACTATAGGTAACATCTAAAATTTACCTGTTGTGCATTTTGAATCTTAAAATCAAAGTGCACAACGGGTTAAAATTACCGTTAGGGAAGCTTATCCAGCCATTGTATCAGGCTTTCCTTTACAAAACGTTCCTTCTCCCAAATAAAAAAATGATTCTGGCCTTCCAAGGATATGAGCTTGAGGTCGCTGACCGCTGTAAACTCCTTTTGCATGAAGGATACATTTTCATAGGGCACCAATTTATCTTTTGTTCCGTGCATGATCAACACCTGCTGCGATAGTTTGTACAGTTCTTTTTTAAGGTCCTTTAAATCGCTCTTTAGTAAAATCAACTCTTCATTTGAAGGTTTTAAGGCCCCTGGAACCAAGAATTTTAAGGGAAAATAGCGAAAAGGGTACCGCCATCTTTCCGGTTTCTCACAGTTGGGGTCCAATGCACCGGCAAAAATGGCAAGATGGTCATAAAGTGCTGGTTGGTCTATGGCCATTTGTACGATCAAGGGACCGCCATAGGAATGTCCAATAAGTGTGTACTCCCACCCATTGCTAAGTTCGATCAATAGTTGGTTCAATAAAGTGGCTTGGGCCTTTAGCCCCATACCCTTCCTATAATTACTATATCCAAATCCGGGCCGATCGGGTGCTATGATCCTAAAGTTTTTGAGCAAAAGGGAATCCGTTAGATAACTTTTATAAGCGTCCCAACTGCCTGGTGAACCATGAACAAATACCAGGGTAGCCGCCTCTTTTGATCCGGTCTGAACATAATGGATGTTCTGGTTTTGTATGGATACAATCGTATCTAGATAAGCAACATTTTCGGCGGTAAAATATTTTTTGGTCTTAGGCCGTGAAGTTCTCATGCTAAGACAGGAATAATTAAATAGGAGATACGCTAAAGAAGCCAAATACATAAAATATCGCTTTTTAAATCGCTTCGGTATCATAGAACTCGTTTAAACTTTTTGAATGCTAATCCTGCATAATTACATTTTTAAGTCGATTGCATCCAGGCATATCCGATCATTTGAACTTCTCGGGTACTTTATCACGATGCTTCCATCTTTTATGCGTCCAAAGATAAAGTTCGGGCCTTTCCCGTATCTGCTTTTCAGTTTCCCTCAGAAATTGGTCGATGATCTCATTTTTCTTGGTCGCCTTGCCCGAGGTGGTAATGGGAATGAACTCCACTTCATAATACCCTCTTTTTACTTTGGTAGTTTTTAGGAATACAACGGCCAAGTCCAGCTTTCGAGCAAGGATATCCGCACCATTGTGTATAGGGACTTTAATCCCCATAAACTTACTCCAATATTGTGCCCGGGAAACTTGGGGCGATTGATCACTGACCACGCCATAAACGCCATTTATGTTATTCTGATGATTCCGAATAACCGTTTTTACCATTTCCTGCTGTGTAATGGGGGTGTTGTTCCATTGCCCCCTAATTCTGCGGATCAAGGCATCAAAATAGGTGTTGCCTATTTTTTGATATACCGCGTATCCCTTGGATTGCAATGAACTGTTTATAAC
>JBATTK010000011.1:0-14168 GCA_049670505.1 Saonia sp. | reverse complement strand
ATCACATTGTTTGTAGGGATCACCATGTCCTTCGGTAGGTACTGAATTACAACCGTTGTTGGTATAAACAGTTCCGCCCACAATACTTGACACCTGAAATTTAGAAATTGTTTTTTTGTTCAGTGATAAATTCTTGAGACTTTTTTTCATAATAATAGGTTTTTAAAATTCATATTGAAAATAAGAATAAAGAATTAGATTTGTAAGATTTTTAAGATAATTAACTATTTATCTATTTGACAGTACACATAAGTATTCTTTATATAAATATATCCGGGTCAATTTGGTATTATAGTTTCAAATCAAAAATGAATCGGACAAGCATATAACTGTTTGATACCAACACCGATTATTTTAGCTCAACAGTTTTCAGAAATTTATTGATGTATGTACCTCCTTATATAAATGATAGCTACATATTTACGGTCATAAAGAATTAATCATTTTAAGTAGATGAATAGTAAATGACAATACATAAAAAAAATTAATGCTTTTCATTTAACATATAAATAGTTAATTACATTAATTATAGTTTTTATTTTCTTTATATGTAGTAATTTTATTACGATTTATTAGTAATGGCCGCTAAAATTTATACGATGAAAAAAGTAAAAAAGATTAGCTTGACGTTGAACAAGAAAATTATTTCAAAATTACAGGAGCAAAAAATAGCCGGAGGATCAATGCCTTCGCATATGTGTGTAAGCAACATCCCGGATGACCCTACGATACCCATGCATCCTACAAGAGAAACAAATCCAGCCGCCGGATGCGGATGCTAGCAATTGACTAAACAACCATACTCTTCATCTACTTTCATGTAGCACTCAAAACCTTGTAAAGAATGTTTAACTTAATACTATAAAGCATGAAAAATTCCAAAAAAATCCAATTATCATTGAACAAAAGAGTTGTATCCAACTTTACGGCCAATGCGCTTACCGGAGGATCTTCCATATCCCGTGGAGGTTGCGGCGCGGGACAATCCTTACAGGGAGGTTGTGGAACCGGCGGACCAGCTCCTTCCGGGAATCCAGGCTGTAACCACCAATAAACATCCATTTAACAAAGAAAATCATGAAAAAAGCAAAGAAAATCAGTTTGTCTTTGAACAAAAAAACAGTTTCAAAACTAGATTCCCAACATTTAAAGGGAGGTAGCGGACGATATTGTACGGGAGCCCAAAGTTGTGCGTGCGGTGGAAGCCGAGTAGAACCAGGGGAGTCAAAGAAATGTAAATAAGAAGAGCTAGTTTTTGCCTTTGCCTTTCCCTTAAAGGGTAAGGGTAAATACTATGATTGTTACCATAGATAAAAACTTAAAATCAAAGCTGCCCCAAAGGCAGCTTTTTTATGCCCTATCAAAAACTTTTCGGAGCTGATAAAAAATACGCTCCAAAATCGTTAGCTCCTCTATTACAATCTCCGCAGTGCCCTGCATCTCTTGTCTAAACTTAATTTCCTTTCCATAAGAGGTCCTCAAATTCTCAATTTCTATATACAAAGTGTAAAAAGCTTCTTCCCCCTGTTTAGGCACCTCGGATATGTTGGCGATCTCTCCCTGTAGACTACCCCACTCCTCAAAGGGATAGTTGGCCAGCTTAATAATGACCTTTTGGCCTACCCTTACTTTTCCAGAGTTCCGTATGGGTAGGGTAACCCTGCCTATGATTTCTTCCAGATTATCCGGGACAACGGTAAAAAGTGTTTCCCCAACAGCAACGTTCTGATATTGGTTCCAAATATCGAACACCGTAATCTTTCCGGATATAGGGCTTTTCAACAAAAATTGCTGTTCCCACGACAAAAGTTCGTTATTGAGGTTTTGATATGCTTTTTCCAATTGTTGCCTGTAGTTATTTTCAAACTCCGTACCTTCAATATTAGTCTTGGTCAGCAAATTATTAAAATCGGCAATGGCTATCCGGGTGTTGGAAATACCTGTTAAAAAACCCTCATACTGTTGCTTATCCGCAAGATAGTCCCTAGACGCAGTTTCAAATTCAGCCTTAGAGATCACGCCTTTTTCATAAAGGGTAGCATTACGCTCGTAGGAACTCTTGGAAAACTCCAAATCTTCTTTAAAGATATCCAATTGACGTTGTTGTTTTTCCAAAAACCCACGCTGCTCCCTTAATTGCTTTCTGATTACAGTAGATTCTCTTTCATTTGGTGCCAGGGCATTAAAAAGAATATAGTTTTGGTATTGGGTCAAAAACTCCCCATACGCCAATTGTACGGAACCCAAATCCAAATAAGGGGCATACATAAGCCTTAAGGAATCCAAGGTTGGTATTCCTGCATTAAACTTACTTATCCTATTTCTAAGGTGAAGAATATCTTCCAGATTCGCTGTATTCTCAATTTCCGCAAGCATTTCATCTTTTTGGACTTGTTGATCGGGTTCCACAAAAATATGTGTAAGCCTACCCGCGGTATTCGCTTTTAAATACACCGGCGGATTTTTGCTGGTTATAGTGATCTCTGCGGGAATTATATCATTATAACTAATTATGGCCGCCCCTAAAATCAACAGGAGAACTATGATAAACACTACTGAAATACCAGAGCGTATAACCCAGTTGGGAGCCTTGCCCAAAATTTCCTTTACCTGATCGGAACGTTCTTCCAGCAGGTCGATTTTTCTTTTTATATTTTGGGGATTTTCACTCATCTATATCAATTTCCCAACTCCAGTTGATTTTTTACCAAAGAATAGTACAGTCCCTTTTTATTGGCCAATTCCCTATGATTTCCCTGCTCTACGATCTTACCCCCGTCCAACACAATAATTTGATCCGCATTTTTTACCGTGCTCAGTCTATGCGCCACCACCACAACGGTCTTTCCCTCATAAAACTTTTCCAGTTTATCCATGATTATCTTTTCATTATTAGCATCCAGGGCACTGGTAGCTTCATCAAAAAAAATGTAGTTCGGATCTTTATACACAGACCTTGCGATCAAAACACGCTGTTTTTGTCCTCCGCTTATATTGGTCCCGCTACCTCCAATTTTAGTATTAAAACCGGAAGGTAATTCCTCAATAAAATTTTCAATATTGGCAACATTCACTGCATGCAACAACCGCTTTTTATCCACTATTCCTTCCGAATCCGATTCTGTGATATTTCTTGAGATGGTATCTCCGAACAAAAAGCCATCCTGCATAACGCTACCGCAATTTTTTCTCCAAAAGTTGGTTCCAATGTTCTTTAATTTGGTTTTATCTACCATGATATCGCCCTCAGAAGGTTCATAAAACTTCAGCAATAATTTAATAAGCGTCGTTTTCCCACTTCCACTGGCACCAACAATTGCGGTCACTTTTCCTTCCGGTATTTCCAAATTAATATTGTCCAGTACCTTTGCAGAATTCTTCCCCCCATACATGAAAGTAAGATCTTTTATAATGATATCCCTATTTTTGGGAAGTTCCTTAATATCCTCTTCCTCTCCTTCCTCATCATCCTTGGAATGTATTTCGGCCAAACGCTCCAGACTGATTTTGGCATCCTGACCGGTCTGAATAAATGTTATAAAATTATTTATCGGAAGATTTAACTGACCAATGATGTACTGTACAGATAACATCATACCCAATGTAAGACTACCATCGATTACCGATTTGGCGGCTACAAATGTTATCAATATGTTTTTAAGCTCATTAAAGAATTGTCCCCCGGTATTTTGTGTCTGCGAAAGGGTCAGACTTTTAATGGATACTTTGAATAGTTTTACTTGTATGGCCTCCCATTCCCACCGACGTCTCCTCTCCGATCCATTAAGTTTTATTTCTTGCATTCCCGAAATAAGTTGATAAATGCTACTTTGATTATCGGCAGCCTGATCAAAACGCTTGTAGTCTAGCTCTTCCCTCTTCTTAAGAAATAAAAGGGTCCAACCTATATAAACAAAAGAACCTATAAAAAAGATAATGAAAATGGTTAGGTTGTAATAGGCAAGAACAAGTCCGAACACTACCAGGTTAAAGGCCGAAAAGAGAGTGTTTAAGGTGGTGCTCGACAAAAAGTCCTGTATCCTATCATGATCGTATATTCTTTGGATGATATCCCCGGTATTCTTGGAATCAAAAAAAGATATGGGCAAACGCATTAATTTGATAAGGAAATCCGAAATTAAATTAATGTTGATCCTACTGGTCATATGTAATAAAATCCAGCCGCGTATTAAATCTACCGTTGTTTGGGAGACAAAAAGTGTGAGCTGGGCAATAAGGATAAGATAAATGAAATTGAGATTTTGATAGTTTATCCCATAGTCTACAACTGCCTGGGTCAGGAAAGGAAATATCAATTGCAATAGACTCCCAACAAATAGACCCAATAAAAGCTGGATAATATACTTTTTGTACGGCCTAAAGTACCAGAACAAAAACTTGAAGCCATATTGGCGTTTATCCTCTGCGTCGTTTTCATGAAACTTAGGGGTGGGCTCCAACAAAAGTAAATATCCCTCGGAGTTTTCGTCCGCATTCTTCCCGATCCATCCGTTCAAAAAGTCCTTTTTGGAGTATTTTACCAATCCATGGGCCGGATCCGCTACATAAACGGTATTTTTTTTTATCTCATAGACCACCACAAAATGCCTTTGACGCCAATGTGCAATACATGGGAAAGGAACTTCCTCAACCATAGTCTTAAAATCCAAACTTACCGCCAAGGTATGATAGCCTATAGCTTCCGCAGCTTCTGCAATTCCTCCCAAAGAAACACCTTCCCGGGTAATATTTGCTTTTCTTCTCAAATAATCAACGGCATACGACTTTCCATGATACTTTGCGACCATACGCAAACAGGTAGGTCCACAATCCATTTGATCTAATTGTCTGTAGAATGGAAAAGCTTTTAAAGGCATGGTTAAATATAAAACTATTAACCATAAGATTACAATACAATACTGAAATAGTATTATGAATTTTTGGTGTTATCATAAAGTTAAATCTTACTTTATTATTGTTTTTATTCTTACATAAAACTATCTTATCTAGAAATTCTGTAACCCCACAAAATCCGTATCATGAAAAAAAGAAGTCTTAGAAATTTAAAGTTGGAAAAGAAGGTAGTCTCTAATCTAAATGTAACCGCAAATGCTGTGAAAGGAGGTTCTTTAAGACAAGATGGGTGTCCCGGCTACGGCCAAACATCGGCTAGGCCCGTCGTATGCAAAATAGTCTGCGGATCATAGTATTATTAACCCTAAATTTTATGAAAATGAAAAGAAAAAATTTAACGACCCTAGCGTTGAACAAAAAAATTGTTGCTTCCTTTGAAGTGAACAAACTAAATGGTGGAGCAATTAATTCTGGACCATGTACATCTAGTATGAACGATCATGCTTGTATACTCAAATGTTTTACGATGGAGGCTTGTTAGAAAAAGCCCTAATAGACTTTCGTGAGATATAACGTAACACAAAAACCATTCTCTTCATACGGAGGATGGTTTTTTATTTACCTTTGCACCATGCAAAAAACCACACAAATTTATGGTATTAGAGCTGTAATGGAAGCCTTAAAATCCAATGAACCCATAGATAAAATCTTTTTACAAAAGGGACTAAGGAGCGAATCATCCAAGGAATTGGAATCTTTAATACGCAAAAATGGGATAAGTTCTTCCTATGTTCCCATTGAAAAATTGAACCGGCTTACACAAAACAACCATCAAGGTGTTGTAGCCAACATCTCCCCTATTCAATTCCATAATTTTGAAGAACTTGTAGAAAATGTGGTAACAAATAAAGAAACTCCATTATTTCTTTTACTTGATCAACTCTCCGATGTTCGTAATTTTGGGGCAATCATAAGGACGGCCGAATGTACGGGGGTAGATGGCATTATTATCCAAAAGAAAGGAGCTGCACCTGTTACAGCAGATACCATTAAAACATCTGCAGGGGCCGCATTCAAAGTTCCTATTGCCAAGGTAGATCATATTAAAGATGCCGTTTTTTATTTACAGGCTTCTGGCATTAAGATAATTGCGGCTACGGAAAAAACCAAAAAAACAATCTATGACGTTTCTTTCAACCAACCTTTGGCCATTATTATGGGAGCGGAGGATACGGGAATTTCCCCATCCATACTAAAAGCTTCCGACCATATGGTAAAGCTACCGCTATTAGGAGAAATAGGCTCTTTGAACGTATCCGTAGCCTGCGGTGTATTTCTGTATGAAACGGTAAGGCAGCGCATGGGTTAATTTATAGGTCATCGCCATCCCTTTCCTTTTTCTTAAAATGGTAGGTAATTTTTATAGGTTCTTCTTCAGTTATTAATCCATCAACTTTGTTTTCTATAAAATTTCCATCTTCATCAAAGTGCTTTAAGAATTCGTCGTCGTCTTCGTTGTAATTCTCCTTCTCCCAATCGAACTTCTTCCCCGTGGGTATTTTAGCCTTTAAGAAAATCGCTAGTAACAAACCACTTATGAATCCCCCCAAATGGCCTTCCCAAGAAATACCATCCTTTATGGGAAAGATATACCAGAGCAAACTGCCATACACAAAAACAACAAACAAGGACAAGGCGGTAAGCCGATAATGTTTGGTGAAAATTCCCTTAAAAAAGATAAAGCTGGCCAGAACATAAATAATGCCGCTAATGCCTATATGATATGACGCTCTTCCAATGCACCAGGTCAATAGACCGGATAATAACATACCCCATAGCAAAACCTTAAAAGAGATACCTTTATAAAAATAGATCAAAGAAGCGGTCAATATGGCTATAGGTATGGTATTGTTATAGAGATGTTCCAACGATCCATGAATAAAGGGACTAAAGAATATGCCTCGTAGACCTGTAAATGTCCTTGGATATATACCATATTGGTTTAGATTGACCTGAAAACGTATCTCGACCCAAAAAACGGTCCATATCAATAACACCAGTATAAATGGTACTATGATAACCGTATTGGAAAATTTGAAATAACCGTTGTCGGACATGTTTTGAATTTACTACATTTTATCCTCAAATTATCGGCCAAAAATCCAAAACCTGATAAATTGTCATTCAACGGACGAACAAGTGTTTATTTACGTTCCAATACCGAAAAAACATCTCCAAAATTACCTTAAGGAGATTATCCTATAGCAACTTTTTTTACATTTACACTATGAACGAACCTCTTGCAGAAAGGATACGCCCAAAGACATTGGACGAATATGTTAGCCAGCACCATCTCGTAGGTGAAAAAGGATCACTGACCCGTCAAATAAAACAGGGTATGATACCATCCCTGATTTTATGGGGACCTCCGGGAACAGGAAAGACCACTCTGGCCAATATCATTGCCAATGAAAGTGATAGACCTTTCTATACGTTAAGCGCCATAAGCAGTGGTGTTAAGGATGTTAGGGAAATTATAGAAAAGGCCAAACAAAGTGGAGGTTTGTTTACCTCTAAAAATCCTATCCTTTTTATTGATGAGATACATCGTTTCAGCAAATCGCAACAAGATTCCCTGCTAGGTGCTGTTGAGAAGGGGTGGGTAACCTTAATAGGTGCCACTACCGAAAACCCTAGTTTCGAAGTTATTCCCGCGCTTCTATCAAGATGCCAGGTCTACATCTTGAATCCTTTTGGAAAGGAAGATCTTGAGGCATTACTAAAACGGGCTATACAACAGGACAGTTTTCTAAAATCTAAAAAAATAAAATTGAAGGAGACCGAAGCTTTGCTTCGGCTTTCGGGAGGAGATGGGAGAAAATTACTGAACATTTTTGAATTAGTAGTAACCGGGGAAGAAAAGGATACTATTACCATAACGGACAAACTGGTTATGGGCAAAGTCCAAAAAAACACCGTCCTGTATGACAAAACGGGAGAACAACATTACGATATCATATCCGCTTTTATAAAATCTATTCGAGGAAGCGACCCCAATGGTGCGGTCTATTGGCTGGCCAGAATGATAGAAGGTGGGGAAGATGTAAAATTCATTGCCAGACGAATGTTGATTTCGGCATCGGAAGACATTGGTCTGGCCAATCCAACGGCTTTGGTGATTGCCAATAGCACTTTCCAAGCCGTAACTATCATTGGTTATCCCGAAGCAAGGATCATATTGAGCCAGTGTGCGGTATACTTGGCGACCTCCCCAAAGAGTAATGCTAGTTATATGGCCATAAAAAGAGCACAACAGATGGTTAGGGAAACAGGCGACCTATCCGTTCCTTTAGCATTGAGGAACGCTCCTACAAAATTGATGAAAGATTTGGGTTATGGCAAAGAGTACAAATATGCCCATGATTATGAAAATAATTTTGTAGATGAAGAGTTTCTTCCCGAAGAGCTGTCCGGAACTTCTTTTTATTGTCCAAATGGCAATCAACGAGAGCAGGCGATCAAAGAATTCCTAAAAAAAAGATGGAAAAATAAATACGACCTTTAGAGACCGTTTTGAAATATGTCGATCATTTTTTTATACTCTTTTTTACGGCCAACGCGCCAGCTGGCTCCTCTTTCAAAGGCCAAATCATTGGCCTTTTCTTTCGGCCCTGTTAAAATTTTATACCGTAGCTAAAGCTATGCTTGTCCGCCAGCTGGCGGATGCCTAAAATGGAATCAAAAAGTACCTATATAAACTCCAATCACACATTTCAAAACGGTCTCTTAGAATTTTATGTTGAGTTCCTCTACAATTAGGTTTTCATTTTTATAATACTCAAAGAACCATTTGCCATCTTTCTTATACACTACTCCGTCTTGTTCATCCGTTTTGGCCAAATACATATCGGGGATAGAGCTTTTAAAGATCGTAAGCTGAATTTTAGGTGTATTATCTACTAGTTGATATCCATTAGGAAGTTCTTGTGCATATAATACCGAGGAAGCTTTAACAACGGAAATGGAAACATCGCTAGCGGAAACCATCTCCTTTTGCTGATTTGCTTCTGCTTTCTTTATATTGGATTCCACAGGTTCCCTACTCTTGAAGCTTTGATTTTCAGGGGTGGCCTCCTGTTCTACCATTTCTTTCCCGGCCGTATTTTCCTGCACCTCTTCCTCGGATTTCATAACGTCATTTTTAAAACTAACAGTAATGGGAGTATCACTTTTATCTTCTTTTGGTTCATAATTATACGATATCCCATCAAAAGATCGGAAAGCTCCCCTAATTGCCTCTGCATAGGAAGGTCTATATTCCTTAAGTTTACTTTTTCCTTCTTGAGTTGCAAAGACTTCCTGTGACGTACAATCCTTAAGGACTATTTTTGTTTTTGTGCTGAACATGGAAGAATTATCAACAAGATCCACCAAAAGCCCAAGACATCTGTTGCGGACTAAATCTTCGGGCATAGCATCGTCATACACAACATTGAAGTTCTTTTTATTAAATAAAAATTTAACCAATGAGCTAGTTTGGTACTGATTTTCTTTTTTAAAACTATCAAAATTCTTAGGTACGATAATGTATTTATAGTCGTTTAACACGGCTTGGGATGTTCCAAAATAACTTACTAGCAAAAAAAGTACTATTACTATATTTTTCATGGATTCCTATGTATCATTTCCGGCCCCAAGATATGATATTTAATCCTAACTGAAAAGATGCGTAATGGGTATCCGCCAAATTTCTGTAGGCCAATAAATTATCGGCCATGGCATACAGATTTAATGGCCCGGCCTGTATACTAACACCTAAACCAACATTTGTAAACGAAAACTTATCTACGGTATACGTCGTCTTGACCGAAAGGGAATTACCCAACCTCCTTAAATAAAAAGCTGTTAGGGCGGCCTGGGGACCTCTTGGTCTATTGACCATGTACAATTGGGCACCCACACCATCTGTATAGTAGGTTCTAATACCTACTCCCGTCACTAGATCCTCACAATTGCAATCCTGTCTACCATCCGTCTCTTTTCCAAAATTATATCGAAAAGAAGCGTGTAATTTGGTAGGTCTGAATGTAATATAACTTTTGTCATTATCTTCAAAGGGCACCGATTCCTCTACGCGATCCACCAAATCTTGCCAAAAATCACGATCCGGATCCAATAGATCTACAGGAAGGATAATTTCCACACCTTCAACCGTATCACTACCCTGCAAAGTAAAAGTCTTTACATCATTGCTATGGTAGATAAAGCCCAAATCCAAAAGACTTGCGGTAATCAGAGTCTGTTTATTGAGGTTATAGGTGAAGCCCACATCAAAGCCCAATCCAAGATTACCCCCAAAAAAGCCCCTTTTTATAAGGGTGTTGGTCAGGTCACCATTTTCCTCGGCATCCTCAAGTTCATAAATTCCGGAAGTTCTAAGTCTTAAATCCGCATCTATTGTACTTGCCAATAAGTTGTTTTCTCCTTCCGTAGTCACAAAAAAGCCCTCATTTTTAGTGGAATTGAAATCGAAGATGCTCGAATAGATTTTTCCCCTTGCACCCACGGTCAGGTTCCTGCTCATTCTTTTGTTGACCCCGAAATGGAAAACGTTTACCATTTCTCCCCTTGCCTTCAAATGGCTTAAATCAAATTCCTCGTTTAAACGATCCGCATTGCCCTCAAAAGCCAATATGGCATAATCCCGAAACCAATATCCTACGGCATCTCCTTCGTTGTAAATACCAAAAGAATAAAAAACATTCCGATCTCTGCCCCTAAAACCCCCGTTCAGAATTTCCACTTGATACGTTCCACTTAGCTCATCCCTAATACCCATACCATTTATCGCACGATCTCTCACCTTATCATTGACATCTACACCATCATCCGCAAAAATATCGTTTACGCTAATTCCACTTGAGCCTCCATGAATGGATATACCGGATAAACCCGGAATACCGGCATACCAGCTATAATCGATGTCAACACCTGGATTTATCATCAGCGACTGCGGAATCTCCGTGAAATCATATAACAATTGCTTGTTTTGACCATACGCACAGGACAGCACCCCTAGAAGGGAAATCATAAGTACTTGCCGTTTTTTCATCTTAGGGAAAAGGTAAATCTACCGCTAGATCTTAGTAAAACTTTGGGTTCGGGTAGGCTTGAGGTACTAGAAGTATCTCCTAAATTAGTGGCACTAACACGTATACCGGACAGATTTTTTATAATGTCTATACTACGTCCGCCCATACCGTAGAAAATTTCCCTCTGTAAAACCGGTTGGGGAGCAGGGTCTATATTAAAACTTTCCGTATCCAAAACATTTCCTGCCTCATCTAAAAATTCGACCAAAATCTCCAACGTCTTACTCGTAGTATTCTCTACCTCATAGATAATGACCCCTTCCACCACCCTTTCGGCCAGATAGTCCTCCGAAAAAGCATCGAAATTAAAATCTTGGGAAATGAAGTTCATACTGGGAACCAAATTGATCGTACTCTCCGGGGCCTCTACATATAGGATACTCGCTTCCAAGGTAGGGTCTAATCGTATCTCATCAAATTGATCGAAGTCTTGTTTTTCCGTACAGGAAATCAAGATAAACAGCAGTGTTAAACCAAAAGCAATTTGTTTTTTAATCTTTTCCATTTTACCCATTTAATAGTGTTGCTAATATGAGAGGACGGATACTACCCTTTCATATATAACATAACTCTATAAATAGGTTTTTATTTCACTTAAATCATGAATCATCTTGCAATACTGATGCGTATCGTCTTGATGTACGTTAAAATGCAATGTATGGAAACCAACCGCCTGCGCACCAAGTATATCCGCTTCAATACTATCTCCTATCATCAAGGATTTTTCCGGAAGTGCTTTTGCCTTTTCCAAGGCCAATTCAAAGATAATAGGATTTGGTTTTTTTACTCCTGCCATTTCGGAATCCACAATTTCATCAAAGTATCCATGAATATTGGCATTCTTTAGTTTTTTCTCCTGTATCTCCTGAAAACCATTGGTAATGATATGAAGTTTGTACTTCGGCCTTAAGTATTTCAAAATTTCCGTAGCATGGGGAAACAAGTGGTTAAATGATGATAAATGTTCTATGTACGCATCGGCCAATATGTAAATCATATTATCGGAAACAGGTTGTTTGATCGAATCAAATGTAATTTTTAAACGTTGATATCTCAATTCCTCTTTGGTAACTTTTTCTTCCCTATACAATTTCCAAAAAGAAAGATTGATAGGAACATAGGTCCTCAAAAAAGCTTCCAAATCTATATGAAGTCCGTTATCATCCAATATCTTCTTAAAGGTAAGTGCAGAGTTTTTTTCAAAGTCCCATAGGGTATGGTCCAAATCAAAAAAAACGTCCGAAATAATATTCCTATACATGGTAATCATTTATGACGCATTCGTATAATTCCTTCCAATCTATCCGATGCTCTTTCCCCAGCAATTCATTTGAAAAAATGGTTATAAGTTCCCCATTCACTTGCTTCACCTGCTGATGAAGTAAATTGATTTTGTCTAAAATGGCATCCTTGCTTTTTAAGTGTATCAGTGCATAATCATGGATAGCGAATGGATGTATTTTAATAGGCTGTTGCACTTCCAAATTAATATCATAAAAATAAAAGGGGCAACATGTACCTGCCCTAAAACCCAACTCATGGGTATACCCCATAGTATAATCATCCGTAAATTCCGCCGCTATTAAATTTCTATATGTTTCCGGGACATCCACCCGATTATATCGTAACCTGGAATACGTAACAGGTCTGTTTATGACGCTGGCCAACCTTTTCTTCTCCTCTTTCAACAAATTTACGTCATAAAAGGAACTGTAGGAAGCTGCCAGGGAAACAATACTATAATCAGCTATGGATTTAATAAGATATCTAAACTTGTTATTGTTAGGCGATATATTTTTGTCATAGGTAGAATATTCGGCGAACTGAAAGAAGAACATACTCCGTATCTTAAATTTTTTATGGAGTGCTATTAAAAATGAAAAATTATCATAGGGATCCTTTCTCATCTTTGACCAAACTAAAATACGCTGTGCGATCCGGCTTGGCCTAAAGGTTCCGATATCCAATAAAAACCCTGCAAGACTTCGGACAAAACCTCGATAGGCATAACAGTGGGAGGAAGTAACATCTATAATGGATGTATATGTATAACCCTTTTTAGCACCCGTTATATCCGGAAAACGCTCTTTTAGTTTTTCTAGAAGCTTCTTGGCCCAAATATCAACTACGGGCCTTTGTAAGAAATCATTTTGATAAGCAATACTTTCCGTTGGAGGAAATCTTCCGTGAATATCCTTTACGTGTGGAAGGTATTCTTCGTACCTGCTCAGCAGATAAAAACTAGCAGAAAAAATATCATAAGGAATAGTACTGCGTTCCCCGGTGGTAAAAAAACACGGAACCCCATCCCAATCAAGAATATTTATCTGAAGATCATTGATCCCCTGTTCAAACAATAAATCATTGCTCCTGATAAAAAACTCATTCTGCAAAGGCTGTTTGGTGTAAGTGATTTTAGGTCCGTTGTGTTTTATAAAATCCTCGACCTTTGTAGTAAATATAACATCTATCCCTAAAATCCCGGTAAATATATGCTTCATGATATAACTAAAGCGGGGTGTAATTTTATGGGTGTAGATCAATAACATTTTACATTCCAAGTTTTAAAATACAAATCCCAAAAGTACAGTTTTATATAAATCATAACCGTAAACATTGGGTAAATAGCAGTTTTCAGATTTCGAACGGAGCGGACCAAACCAATTTTTTAGGGAATATGGTAGGATTTAAAAAGTTTTATAGGATTAAAATTATACTTCCATCCCTTGTTGTTAATCGTGAACATTGGGCTGCCAGCTACCATCACAACATCTTTCCATCGGCAAAACTAAAGTACTCTTTTTCGGTAATAATCAAGTGATCTAACACCTTTATGTCCAGTACATCGGCGGAGATTTTCAGTTTCTTTGTAATTTTCTTATCGGACTCACTTGGTTTAAGGGTGCCGGAAGGATGGTTATGTGCCAATATCAGTGCTACCGCCCCAAGTTCCAAAGCCTGTTTAAGCACTAAGCGCACATCTACCAAAGTTCCGGTAATACCTCCTTTACTTAATTGCGCCGTATGCATAACTTTATTGGAATTGTTCAGATAAATAATCCAGAATTCCTCATGGGGCAATTCTCCGATTATAGGTTGCAAGAGCTCAAAAACATTTTTACTACTGCTAATTTTAGTAATCTTTTCCCCTTCTTCCCCTCT
>JBATTK010000010.1:0-20016 GCA_049670505.1 Saonia sp. | reverse complement strand
CCCGTATGGTTTTATCGGTATCCTCTATCAGAACACGCTTGCATATTTTATTGGACTCAATGAACAAAAAAGTAAGATGGGTGAGGATATCGTAAATGTCAGATCTTCCCCTGGTAATCTCAATATTCATTTGCTCATCATCTATCCTATAGCAGTTTCTTCTTCTTTTTGGGGGAATTATAGGTTTAAAATGTGATCTTCCATAGCCTTCATCCGTAGTAAGATTAATAAAACGACACTGTTCTATACCTTCGGGCAAACGCTCCAAGACATAGATGAGTCCATTTAGCTCCGCTTTTTCCTCGGCAATAGAGCCATATATTTCAGGTCTTAACAGTAATAATGCATTCCTAAGTGCTTCACCCGAAACGCCCGAAGGTTTATAAAAACCCCGATTGAACAGATGACGCATGGTAATATATAAACGCTCAATGGCATTGGTGGATTCTTGTGCCCTAGTAGTGTTCGTGACTTTGCTCATAAAAGAAGTTCGGGCAAAATTACAATTAATATTCATGATTTCATTTGGAAAGCGCTTACTTTCTGAAGTTATTCAGAACATCCGCTACAGATCTATCGTTTGCCAAACGTTGCACCTTGTTTTGCCCACCTAATTTTCCAATAGATTTCATATACTCCCTAAAACCACCTTCTTTTATCGTGGTTATTTTAAGGGTCTGTAAAATCTTACCTTCGATAAGGTCAAAATAATAACTGTTCTGTTCTTGAAGTGTTTTATCCAATACTTGAACAAAATAGGTTGGGTCTTCGGGATGCTTTTCAAATTCAATGAACCACTCATGATAAGGGAGTTCTTGGTTCGCGGTCGTTATTTTCGGTGCTACGGTGAACTCATTTACACGGGCTCCTGTTTCATCAATGGCCTTCTTCATAGCCTCCTCGACTTCTTTGGCGATAACATGTTCCCCAAAAGCGGATATAAAGTGTTTTATCCTCCCGGAGACTATTATTTTATAGGGGTGTATAGAAATAAACTGAACGGTATCTCCAAGATTATACGCCCAAAGTCCGGCATTCGTAGAGATAATCATAACGTAATTTACGCCTACCTCTACATCCTTTAGCGTAATTCGTTCCGCGTTCTCCTCAAAAAACGCATCGGCTTTTACAAATTCATAAAATATACCTGAATCCAGCAAAAGCAACATCCCCTTTTCCTTTTGGGAGTTTTGATAGGCAAAGAAACCTTCGCTGGCGGGAAAAAGCTCTATACTGTCTACTTTTCTGCCGATCAGGTTTTCAAATTTTGCCCGATAGGGCTCGTAATTGACACCACCATAGATAAACAACTGAAAGTTTTTAAAGAGGTCACCTATTTTTTTGTCGGTTTTCGTATATAAGCGCTCAAAATACATTTGCACCCACGAAGGTATGCCCGCTATAACGGTCATATCCTGATTTTCCGTTTCCTTAACGATTTCATTTACCTTGGTTTCCCAATCTTCAATGCAATTGGTTTTCCAGCTGGGCAATCTGTTCTTTTGAAGGTAGTTGGGCACATAATGTGCAGATATTCCTGATAATCTTCCCAATTTTATGCCATTCTTTTCTTGCATTTCCGGGCTTCCTTGCAAAAAAATCATTTTACCATCCACAAAATCCGCATTTCCGGTCTCATGTATGTAGTTAAGGATGGCGTTCCTAGATGCTTCGATTTGATATTTTATGGATGCCGAAGTAATCGGGATATATTTAGCCCCCGAGGTTGTTCCCGAAGTTTTCGCAAAATAAGCTGGTTTTCCCGGCCATAGTACATCTTGTTCCCCATCAATTATTTTTTCCACATATCCCTTTAAGGCTTCATAATCGCGTATAGGGACTTGACGTGTAAAATCGGAATGGGAATGTATTCGATCAAACCCATGGGCTTTTCCAAAATCTGTGTCCTTAGCTGTATTGATAAGTTGATTGAATACTTTTTCTTGCGTTTCAATAGGATTATTGACCCATTTTGAAGTTTTTTTGGCTATTCTTCTCGCAAATATTTTAGCAGCTAACGATTTTAAGGACATATACACTATTTAAAATCGATATAGTCCAACGGATTAACAGGACTTCCATTGCTCCATAATTCAAAATGCAGGTGTGGCCCGGTAGTAAGTTCCCCCGTATTCCCAACAGATGCAATGACTTCCCCGGCCCTAATAATATCTCCTTGATCTTTGTTCAGGGATCCGTTATGCTTATATACCGATAACAGACCATCCTTATGTTCCAGGATAATTACATATCCGGTTTCCGTAGTCCATTCAGAAAAAATTACGGTACCATCCGCTACCGCTTTGACCGGGGTATCCTTTGGTGCTACAATATCTACGGCATAATGTTTTTTTTGAGTATCATAAGCCTGGGACAAAGTACCACTTACAGGAGAAAACAAAACTACATTCTTACTTCCCGAACTACTTTCAAAAAGGTTATACTTATCCTCCAAGGCCACCTCCGCCCTTAGCATAGAATCCTCTTTAATAGGCGTAAGGTCTATTGTTGATGGATCTAGCTTAAATTGCTCGAAAAGAGAATCCCTGTTGATTTCGTTATTCTCAATATCTCCTTTTAGCACCAAACGAATATTATCTAAATACCTATTGGTATAATTTAAAACGGTTACCAGGGAATCCGTTTTATAAGTTAAGGCAGTGGCCTGTCGCTTTAATTTAGTGGAAGAATATCCGGGAATATATTCCCGTAGAGGAGTAAATGCAATTAACAATGTAGTGAGGCCTATAAGCCCTATAATGAGTAACGAACCCGTTACAAAAACATTAAGGCGACTCAATTTAAAGGAAATTTTTTCTTCAAAGGTACTCTCGTTCAATATCACTAAACGATACTTGTGTAGCAGCTTTCTTTTTATTTCCTTTCTTTTTTTCCCTTTCTTGGCCATAGTACACAAATATAAGGCTAGTATTGAATTTTGATCGGATTCATCATAAAATTTCTATAGGTTTCAAATATAGCTGTTCTTCTATGTATACGATTAAAATAGAATTATGGCCGGGCACAATTAAAATGCCCCTCTTCCGTTATCATTAACATCATGCAAGCTACTTTTTTAGTACCTTTGCCTTATAAATACAATATCATGATATCCTTACTTACATTTTTAGCGATTGGGCCATGGCAAATAGCCATAATTGTAATGGTTGTACTTTTGTTGTTCGGAGGTAAAAAAATCCCGGAACTAATGAGAGGCTTGGGAAGCGGCATCAAAGAATTTAAGGATGCTTCCAAAGAAGATGAACAATTGGAAGAAAAGAAAGAGGAATAGTAAAAAAATATTTCTCCTTTGAATAGCAACATCCGTTTTTACGGATGTTTTTTTTCTCCTAGTTGGCGTTCTTGTCTTTCAAAAATATCAGTGTACTTATTGTCCTTTCACTCTAAACAGTTTGATTTATAGGGTCTTTCTATCCAAACAACCACAGGCGAATCCCGTTTAACGACAAAAAAGAACCGTTTCACAACAAAGTTTTAAGAAAAGGTGGGATAACCCCTAAATTTAGCCTTTAAACCGGAGTGATTGCTTCATAAATATATACCAACCAAAGAATAGCGCTGATATTTTTACGTTTTATCCAGCTGCATAACGCATGAAAAAACATATTACAGTCATCATCCTATTGTTTTCAATAGGAGTGTGTTCCCAAAACATCAGGGAAAGAGATATATCGGCGAATTCCAATCGTTCCGATATAAAACCTCTTGCCCATGATTTAGGTACTTTTGATGAAGATACTATTCCCAAGACCAATTCCGATAAAATAAAGAGCAGGACCTTTCAAAATATAGAAGGTGTTGATAGTGGACACTATTTAATTTCGGCTACTTTTGCCAGTGATCGTAATTCGAGGAGGGCGGTAAAAAAACTACGGAAGGAAGGTTTCAACAGTAATTATATAGCACATCCCTCCAATGGCCTAAACTATGTATATCTAGAAAGATATGAAACGGAAAAAGAAGCCATGTCCGCCTATGGTTCAAACTTAAACGGAAGTTACGATAAGGAGGTTTGGATGTTGCATATAGAAAATAGTAGTCGAGAAACCACTTTGGGCAAAACTGTTTCCATTGATGAGGTCACTTATGATATGTTGGAATCCTCAAAAAACAATCATAAAAAAGCAAAAAGGAAACCCAATCAGCATAAGCTTATCCAGAAAGCGGATGATTACTTTCGCAAGATGTGGTATGCAGAAGCTGCTGAATTATATGAGGAAGCCTTGCAAAACGATAAGAATAATTATTCTTTCGAGATTATTCAAAAAGTTGGGGACGCCCATTATTTCAATACCGATATGGAAAAGGCCCAATACTGGTATACCATACTTTATGAAAAGTATGCGGAAGATATGTCCGCCGATAATATCTTTAAGTATGCCCATTCCTTAAAAGGAACAAGTAAATACGCAAGGGCAAAACGTTTGATGAGGTTATACCATAAAAAGCTTGAGAAAAAAACAATTACAGCTGGTGATAGGACAATGACCACCAATGAAATAGCCCTTGATAACATCCTCAACGATAAAGAACGCTTTGAAATCAAGAATTTGGACATAAATACGAAAGATTCTGATTTTTCACCGATGTTCTATAATGAAGACGAGCTCGTCTATGCATCCTCAAAGGACTCCTCTTTTTTTAATACCAGACGATACAAATGGAATGATCAGCCTTATTTGGACCTATATGTAGCCAAGATAAATGAAGCGTCCCAGGATATAAAAAATGCCATTAAATTTTCTAAAAAAATCAATACAAAGTACCATGAGGCGGCGGTTACTTTTTCCCCCGATAACACTACAATGTATTTTACAAGGAACAATTATGGCAAAAAACTAAAGCGCGACAAAAATGGTATAAACCACCTCAAAATATATATGTCCAATAAAGTGGATGGGCAATGGCTGGAAGCTTGGGAAGTGTCATTTAATAGCGATACGTATTCCACCGGACATCCTGCATTGAGTGCCGATGGCAAACAGCTATATTTTGTATCCGATATGCCCGGTAGTATAGGCGCTACGGATATTTTTGTAGTCGATGTGCTAAAAGACGGTAGTTTCTCCGAGCCACGAAACCTAGGGCCGGAAATTAATACGGAACAAAAAGAAATGTTTCCTTTTATTAACGATAAAAAACTTTACTTCTCTTCTAATGGCCATGTTGGCCTTGGAGGCTTGGATGTTTATGAAGTTGCTCTGGACGAAAATGGTTTTGGCAAAGTGAAAAACGTTGGTAAGCCCATAAATAGTAACAAAGATGATTTTTCCTATATCGTGGACGAAGAAACACAAAAAGGATATTTTGCATCCAATAGAAAAGGAGGAAAAGGAGATGACGATATATATTCCTTTAAACGCTTAATAGTTGAAGAGGCCGGGGAGAACCTCAACGCCATTGCCGGAGTCGTAACAGAGTTGGTTACGGGCAATGTAATGCCGGAAGCTCTAGTGCTATTATTGGATGAAAACAATATTAAATTGAAGGAAATAGTGACGGGTGAAGATGGCAGCTTTGTGTTCGAAGATTTGGAGGGTACATCCAAGTATACAATAAGAACCTTAAAAGGCGAGTTCTTTGATGATGCGCAAACCGTGGTCACCAAAAATAACGAAACGGTCACTGTGGATGTTTCCATGAAAAAGCTGAAAGAGCTCATCGTTATAGAAGATAGCATCAAGAAGCTTAAAACCGATATGATTTTTTTTGACTTTGATAGATTCCATATAAGAAATGATGCTGCAGAAGAGCTCGATAAATTAGTAGCGGTAATGAACGAATATTCGGAAATGGTCATTAAAATAGCATCTCACACGGATTCAAGGGGTAGCACTATCTATAACAAGTACCTTTCCGATAAAAGGGCCAAATCTTCTCGGGACTACTTAATTTCAAAAGGAATAGCGGCCGATCGCATAGAAAGCGCTATTGGATATGGAGAAGAGAAACTATTGAACGAGTGTAACGGAAGTATCAAATGTAGTACTGAAAAACATAGACTTAACAGGCGTTCGGAATTTATTATAGTATCTATGTAATCCGACCTGCTTTTTTATACAGGCCTTATCCATTAAACAAAGACCGCCGCCTTAATAGGGCGGCGGTCTTTGTTTGTATGACATCTAAGCGGGTTTAACAACGCTTCAAACGTCTTTCAACGAGAGCATATGTTATCTACGGCTGTAGTTAAGAAGTCGGTTTTCACAACCATAACCCCTCTTTTCACAACAAATAGATTCCATGAAATACGTAAATATCCGATTTTGAGTTATTAAGGATATTAAAAACCAAATCAAAATAAAACCCAACATCATGAAAAACCTACTACTTATTAAAGAAATTTACAGAGAAGCTTTTAGGAACTTAGGACATGCTCTTGTTAAATCTTATTTTAAGGCCTTCTCCTGGTTCTGCTTTGCAAGCTTTCTTATTGTACTGTATGCATTTTTGTTCAGAGTTTCCACAGGTTTCGCATTTGATTGACCGAATGTATAAATGAATTTAACAAAAAGTGCCCTGGCTATAAAAGTCAGGGCACTTTTTGCTTATATGGGTAAGCGTATTTATTCTGGCCATACAGGCTATTTAAGAGGCTTTTAAGAACATAATCTTCCCCATCATAGCCAATCCGCTAAAAAAGAAAAGAACTAGTTAGACGGCATGAAACTTTTTAAGTCTAGACCGTTTTGTACATTTTGATATTTTTTATTCCTAAAACAGCAATCCGGGTGGCAAAGCCAAAGGCTTTGGCGTGTTGGGGATGGTTTCGTAGCTTATTTTGCGGTCAAATACGCTCAAAAGCTATGACAGTTCGGTATATCGTATCAATATACGTACCGGCCAAGTCCATTCTTATAGGAAACACTTACTTTTCAACGAATAAAAATGCCGTTGGAAGAGCAAATAAAATAGCTGGTTTTTTATATCCATTTTTTAGTCTCTTCACCCGATTTTTTCTCATGTTCCATATCAAAGGCGGACATTTGTATGGTAATTAAAAACTAAAATAGTAGGTATATGAGGAAACTATTACTTGTTAAGGAAATTTATTTGGAAGCTTTTAAAAATTTGGGACATATGATGCTTACAAAGTATTTCAAAGCCTTCTCCTGGTTTTGTTTTGCTTTATTGTTCGTTGTCATGTATGCATTTATTTTTAGGGTATCTACCGGCTACGCATTTGATTGATAAGCACGGATAAATTCAACTAAAAGCGCCCTGACTGTAAATGTCAAGGCGCTTTTTATTTATCCATAATCGGGTAGTCCTATTGTGATAATGCCTTTTCAAATTTTACGGTCTTTAATATGGCTTCTAGCTCAAACATATACTCTCTTTTCTCCGTTGCCGGAGCAAAAGCAAAACCCTCTAAAACCAATTTTCTATTGTTCTCTTTGTCGTTGATGATATAGGTGATAAAAGGCCCTGCCATTGGATACCCGTTAATCTCCCATATCCCTTTGATTTCGGCAGCTTTTTTGCCGCCGATTTCTGATGAGAATACATAGGGGGCAAAAGCTTTCTCGGTCATCATATAGGTGCCCGGATTGGGTCCGGGGATATACTTTTGACCGATTGAATCACGCATCTCCACAATATCCCTAACAAAGGTAGAGTCCTTGGTAAAACTGTCCCAAGGCATAACGTAGGCAATGATGTTCATATTCCCTTTAGGTATCTGCCGATCTATCCAAACAAAATTATCCTCTTGTTTTCCCACCCTATATACCGAAGGTAATGTAAGGGAAATATTGAATTTTTCTTCCAACGCCTTTTCTTTGTTCAGTGATTTCATGAAACGTTTCTGGGTTTCGTTAATTTCCAGATTTTTGAAGGATGCAATAATTTCGTCCGCCTTTGTTTCTATATTTTGTATGATTTCTTCTTCCGTTCTGCCCCTGATAACAGCTATTCGTTGTGGGCCCGCGTATACATCCTTCTTTATATGAGAGATGCTTAAGCTGTCTTGATCCACCACCAGTACGGAACGTGTATTACGTACCGTACCCGAGAATACCTTCCCAGGCATATGATTGATCGTAAATAACGGTTCGTCCCATGAAAGCCCAAGGATAGGCGCGGCAAAATGTTCTCTGACCTTATCTCCTACCGGACCTTCCCAAAGGTCATTGTCCATAACCACGGCAAGTGAGTTGATAGCTCCGATAGATGCCGGTCGATAATTTTTTTGATTTTCGTCTTTACAAGAAATGGTAATCAATAAAACAGCAATGAACAGTGTTCCCAATAATTTCATATAACATTTTGTTTACGATGAACAATCGCACAATTTTAATTTTGTACCTAATTTTAGGTTATTACCGCTAATACCGTTCCATTCCCGTAAATTTTCAATGGAAACTCCAGGATATTTTCTCGAAATTGTCCAAAGGGAGTCGCCCTCTTTCACCGTATGTACTTTTGCGCCTTTGGGAATGGGCACATTGGAGACTCCTCCCTTAGCTTTGGTTGAGCTGACCTTGGAAATACTAGCTACCGGATTTTTTGAAAAAATGGTCAACCGCTGGCCAACTCTTAAATTATTGCTTCGAAGCCCGTTCCAGTTCTTGATCTGACTTACACCAACCCCATAACGTTCTGCGATTTTTCCTAAATAGTCCCCACTACGGACCTTATATCTTATGCGGTCTTGCGACTTTACCAATTGGGGCAAGGGCTTTTCTTTTGTCTTTAATTCCTTTTCCACATGCGCATATATAGCGGTTTCATTGGTCACAAATTTACCTATCTCATCTTTGGGTAACCTTAGGACATAGTCTTTCCCTTTTACATAAGGAATAATGTTCAATTTATAGGATGGGTTAAGTACTTCCAATTCTGCGACACTTATTCCCACTAGTTCTGAAATTTGGTCAAAAGTAATCAGGTTTTTTATGCGTATGGTATCCGTTTCAAAATAAGGACGTTCTACTTTTCTTGTTTTAAGTCCATGTTCTTCCGCATATTCGAACAAATACATCGTAGCTAGAAAAGCAGGAACATAACCCGCTGTTTCCCTAGGTAAGTTCCTTCTGATATTCCAATAGTTTTTATACCCGCCAGACCTTCTAATAGCTTTGTTCACATTTCCAGGTCCGGAGTTATACGCCGCCAAAGCCAGGTCCCAATCACCAAAAATCTCATATAGTTTGGATAAGTATTGACATGCGGCTTTAGTAGAAGCAATAGGATCTCTACGTTCATCCACATAACTGCTCACATCCAGTTTATACATTTTTCCGGTACGGTACATAAATTGCCATAGCCCCGTTGCACCTACTCTGGACCTTGCTCTAGGGTTGAGTGCGGATTCCACTATTGCCAAATATTTTATTTCCAAAGGAATATCATAGTTGTCCAACTCCTGTTCGAACATGGGAAAATAGAATTGGCTCACCGTTAACATACGCTCCATCAGATCCCTTCTGCGGGTGAGAAATGATTTTATTACATTTTCCAATGAAGGGTTATAGGCTACATTAAAAGGGGTTTTTTGATTTAATGCCTCAAGTCTCGCCTTAAGGGTTTCGGTATCCACGCTGCCTAGGTAAACGGAGTCCGTTTTTAAATCGGAAACCTCATGGTACATCTCATCAAAAAAAGAAGCGTTTTCATATAGCTCCTTTAACCAAAGACTATCATATTTAGAAGCCTCCAAATTATCCCTAAGGTTATATTTGTTTTGTTGTTTGGATAAAACCAAAGCATTGCCTTCCAATCCGTTGGGAGACGACATCAATTCCATCTGCTTAATTCCTTCCATATCCATGGTGGTCGTATCCAACGGAATTTCTTCGGTCCCGATACTAAGAGTATCCTTTTTTGCAAGGGAATCCTTTTGCTGTGCCATAACGGATGGCATAAAAACAAGCCAAACAAAAATTCCTAAAAATGATGTTTTAAATCCCATAATTGCAGTCCTTTGTATAGGAAAAGGCTAACGAAAATCGCTTTTTTTTTCGAAAAAATAAAATTTATTCCGTTAAAGCACCTTTAGGGACTTATAGCCCCGTTTATCGATAACGCCTTTATTCCTCCAATATTGCAGCAATTCCTGGTAAGGTTTTCCCCTCAAGACTCTCCAACATGGCGCCTCCTCCAGTAGATACATAACTTACCTTGTCCTGAAAACCAAATTGTTTTACCGCCGCGACGGAATCTCCGCCTCCGACCAATGAAAAAGCACCGTTTTGAGTAGCCTCATCAATAAAGTTTCCGACAGCGATGGTACCCTTGGCGAAGTTCTCCATTTCAAACACCCCTACAGGACCGTTCCATAATATGGTTTTGGATGCGAGGATAACTTCCTTAAAACTTGCCAAAGTTACAGGGCCGGCATCCAAGCCCTGCCACCCCTCCGGAATATCCTTTACATTCACCAATTGGGTCCTTGCCCCATTGTCAAAATCATCCGCTGCTATAACATCCTCTGGGATATGGACTTTCACGCCCTTTTCATTTGCTTGTTTCAAAATATCCAGGGCCAATTCCATTTTGTCATCCTCACAAATAGAATCTCCTACATTTCCACCCTGTGCCTTAACAAAGGTATAGGTCATACCGCCACCAATGATCAAGTGGTCCACCTTGTCCAATATATTTTCTATTATTGTGATTTTCGAGGATACCTTTGCTCCACCTAAAATAGCCGTTACCGGTTTTTCACCTGTACGCATTACTTTCTCTATGGCCTCTATTTCTTTAGCCAATAAATAGCCAAAGCATTTCTTTTCCGGAAAAAACTGTGCCACGATAGTAGTGGAAGCATGGGCCCTATGTGCCGTGCCAAAAGCATCGTTCACATAAATATCCCCTAATTTAGATAATTGTTGCGCAAAGCCTATGTCGCCGGATGTTTCTTCTTCATGGAAACGAAGGTTTTCCAACAATAAGACTTCGCCCATCTGTAATTCGGAAACTGCTTTTTCCGCTTTTTCCCCAACACAATCCTCGACAAATTTTATTTGAACCCCAATAATTTCGGATACTTTATTACATATATGACTCAAGGACATCTCCGGATTTCGCTGTCCTTTTGGTCTTCCCAAATGGCTCATCAAAACGGCACATCCACCATCTTCCAATACTTTTATGACAGAGGGTTTTGCGGCTTCTATGCGATTGGCATCCGAAACATTGAATTCCGCATCTAACGGAACGTTAAAATCAACACGGATCAACGCCTTTTTATCTTTAAAGTTGAAATTTTCGATAGTCTTCATGTAGTAAAGGAGTTTTAGAGAACCGCAAATGTAGAGATTTATGGGGTTCATGTAAAGGGACGCGCTATATTATTTGTGTCTTTCTTGAAATGCTTATTTTGATTAAGAGATTGTTTTGAAATGTGTGGTTAAAATTTTTATCGGTCATTTTTGATGCCATTTTAGGCGAAATTTTATAGCATAGCCTTAGCTACAGTATAAGATTTTAACGAAAAAGGGCGCAAAAAGGGGCATAAAAATAAGTGACATATTTCAAAACAGTCTCTAAGATCCGGTTTCATTGAAAATAGTAAAATACCCTATCTTTGGACCATGCTGTTCAAGGATATTTTAGGACTCGCGCATATTAAAAATCATTTGGCTTTAAGCGCCGATGCGGGGCGTATTCCCCATGCGCAATTATTCGTAGGGCCGGAAGGTTCCGGTACCCTTCCCATGGCCTTGGCCTATGCCCAATATATACTTTGTGGTAATAAGGGTATGGAGAACATAAACGGAAGGGAGGATTGCAATATAAAATGTGCCTCTCTGTCCCATCCGGATATGCACTTTGCCTTCCCGGTCTCAAATAGTGATAAGGCCAAAAGCCATGCCGTAAGCAACCACTATATGGAGGACTGGAGACAGTTTATAAAGGTGCAGCCGTATGGCAACCTTTTTGATTGGTACAGATTGATCGGTATAGAAAAAAAACAAGGGCAGATCGGCGTAGACGAAGCGCAGGATATCGTTAAAAAACTGTCTTTAAAAGCTTATGAGGGAGGCTATAAAATAATGATTATCTGGATGGCCGATAAAATGAATATTCCTGCAGCGAACAAGCTTCTAAAGTTAATCGAGGAGCCTCCTGAAAAAACCGTTTTCATCTTAATTGCCGAGGACGAGGAGCAGCTTATACAGACAATCCGTTCCAGATGTCAGGTATTGCATTTTCCTCCTTTGCCCGAAGACGCTATTGCAGGTGCTTTAACGGACAGAGGATTGAAAAGGGAGGAAGCGCTAAGAATAGCCCATGAGGCCCACGGCAATTTTAACAAGGCATTGGATCTCATGGGAAACGATTCGGAAGATTTGATATTTGAAAAGTGGTTTGTGCAATGGGTGCGCAGTGCTTTCAAGGCCAAAGGAAACAAAGCAGCGATCCACGAACTTATTCTATGGAGCGAAGAAGTGGCAAAAACGGGCCGCGAGACGCAAAAAAAATTTTTAAGCTATTGTTTGGCCATGATGCGACAGGCTTTGTTGATTAACTACAATGCCGGGGAGCTTGCCTTTATGCGTATCCACACCGAAGGATTTCAATTGGAAAAATTTGCCCCTTTTGTTCACGAAAATAATATTACCACTATCGTTAAGGAATTAGAAGATGCTATTTATCATATTCAACGTAACGGCAATTCCAAGATTATATTAACCGATCTATCGATTAAACTTACACGGTTGCTCCATAAAAAAGCGGCCTAATTTATTATTATCCACCCACGTGATGAAGGTTGTTTAAACGCATATGAATTTATAAAAAACCCACTTGTATGAAACATTTATTGGATAATGCCACGGAAATTCTATTGTTGCTTTTCCTCATCATAACGTTCTTACAAAGTGGGATTGACAAGGTGTTCGATTGGAGCGGGAATCTCTCCTGGCTCAAAGGACATTTTGCCGAAACACCCTTAAAAAACCTGGTCCCCATTTTACTGGGTATAGTATTGTTGTCGGAGGTAATTGCAGGGATATTATGTGCTATAGGTATTTATCAAATGGTCATACTAGGGAAAAGTACCATGGCACTTTATGGTGCTATAACATCATGCGTTTCCCTATTAATGCTGTTGTTCGGGCAGCGTTTGGCCAAGGACTACGAAGGTGCCAAAACCATAGCGGTGTATTTTGTACCAGCCATATTTTTAGTTTTCCTTTTGCAAAAGTAAATATGCTCGGGGCAAAATAAAAAAAGGCCTGACGGTGCTGTCAGGGCAGACAAGGAATCTTTTGCTATTTCAATAGAATGTATAGAGAAGGATTCCATATCAAATGGATCTATAGGGAAAATTCTTCATTGCAATTAGGGTTGAAACTTCAGAACGGTATCCATAAGGGGAATATCCAGTGCCACTTCTAGGACTATCATCTATTGTGTATTCGGAATGATAACCGTTACTTTTGTCATTCAGGGCCTTTCGGCTGCGCTCAAGACAGGCTCCGCGAACCTGACAGCAGGGTCCAAAATATGATTCGGCAAACTGAGGTAATAAAAAAGCCCTGACAGCATCGTCAGGGCTTTAATAATATTGATTTCCTCTATTATTTTTTGTACTTATCGTTCAACTCTTTGAGTATCGCCGACGTAAGATCTAGGGCTTCCTCACCATATAGGACGCTTCCCCCATCTCCGCCTCCAAGGATATAGGTAAAGCCGTTTATTTTTCCATAGTCCTTAATATGTTCTTTTACCCTGCCGACCAAACTATCCATTTCGGTTTGGCCCTGCGATTGTAATAGTTGATCTTCTTGCTGTAATTGTTGACCAATAAACTGTCCCCGTTGTTGTAAGAGTGCATACTCTTCCTGTGCTTTGTTTTGGGCCATACTTTGGGCCTTGGTCTGAAAAGCTTGTGCTTCTATTTGAAACGCCTGTGAAATACTATCGCGTTTTTTAGAAAGGGCATCTATCTTCGTCTGAAATTTTGCCTCAATATCGATTTTTTCTTGATATTCGTCCATCAACTTTACATTGTCAACATACCCTATTTTATTTTGCTCACAAGCTGCAATTGCCAACAAGGCCAATACTACTGCTATTTTTTTCATGCTATTGTAATTTAAGTTGCGCAAAAATAGGAAAGGTTTATGGAATTTTATACCGTAGGGCAATATTTTAATCGACAGGACTATAATTCTTTGAAGAAATTAAAGCTTGCTTCCTCCAAAAGCATTGTGGCGTTCTCCATATTAAATTGCAAGGATTTGGTAGGGTCACCTATTTCAACGATATCCAGCATTCCCAATTGACGTATACTTTCCTTATTGATATCCAATTTCCCACATACCCCTATTACAGGAACTTTAAATTGTTTTCCCTTTGCAATAACTCCTTTAATCAATTTTCCGTTCAGGGTTTGATCATCAATTTTTCCTTCGCCGGTAATGATATAATCTATTTTCTGTTGCTGTAAGAGCATATCCACTTTGGCGAGATCCAAAATGAAATCTATTCCACTTATAAATTGAGCGTTAAAAAATACGTTTAATCCATATGCCGTTCCTCCAGCTGCTCCCGAGCCGGCTTCCGATGCAGCATTTCCACCAAGGAGTTCCCCTACTTTTTTGTCTAAATGGCGTAGCCCTAAATCCAAGTTTTTTATCTCCAATTCACTTGCCCCTTTTTGCTTTGCATAGACATGGGCGGCACCATTTATGCCATAAAGCGGATTATTGACATCATTAACGGCAAAAAATGAAATCTCCTCCAATTGCGGCTCTTTTACCTTTCCTTCAATACCGTGGATATTCAGTAAATTTGCTCCTATCGGTAAAATCTCATTTCCGGTTACATCGGTGAAAACGTATCCCAAAGCCATGGCAATTCCAATTCCCCCATCATTAGTGGCACTGCCGCCCAGGCCCAAGTATATAGTTTTGGCACCTTTGGCAATAGCATCCTTTATTTGCAAACCTGTTCCGAAAGTAGATGTCAATAACGGATTCCGTTCCGAGGGTTTCAATAATTCCATTCCAGACGCTTTTGCCAGTTCTATATAGGCGGACATCTCATCTTTATCCCATAGGTAGGGGGCCTTAATTGATCTACCCAAGGGATCTACGGTAATCGATTCTTCCCAACTTATATTTTTATGAATGGAAACGGCTTCCAAAAAACCATCACCTCCATCCGATGCCAGCACGGAATGGATTTCAGCTTTTGCATCTACCCTTTTTATTCCTTTTGACAAATATCGTATGACTTCCTCTGCGGTCATGGAGCCTTTAAATTTGTCCGGAATCAATACTATTTTCATATGACTGGATATGTCACGAATTTACACCAATTGTTCTGAATCTCTATGTGTACTTTTTTTGTCGATGTTCTTCGTATGATGGATGACCCTAAAAGTATGATAGAGCGGTACAAAACCCCATGTTGTCATTCCGAACGCAATGAGGAATCTACACCATTTGGAGCCTATAGATTCTTCGCTCCGTTTCGCGGAGCCTGTCTTGAGCGCAGCCGAAAGACTCTGAATGACAAAACGGGACAGATCTACTAGCAGCACTTTGACCGCATCAACCACTAAGCTGTCATTTCGAATGAACAGCATATGTTTTCTTTCTTGATGCTATTGACGTGACCAAAAAAACCTATAGATAAAAATTATGGTATTTTACTATTTTAATTGTTTTTGATTATTGAAAAGGCTCCGTTAAATCGGCTTATTTTTGAAGATCTTTTACCGCAAACCCTAATATGCAACACTATGTTTGAACGGTCGGGAAACAGCCTTAAAATGGATTTTACGCATTTTTAATGATATAGATATGGGAAGAGTACTCTTTGCTGGTCCATGCGTTAAGATTCGATCGCAGACCAACATAAAAAGCCTTTAAGTAATTTGATCTGCCCGTCTTATATCTTTCGGATAGGATAGCGACGTAAAAAGTATCAAAGATCATAGGTTTAATTTTTATCACTTTCATCCCATGCTTGGCAAACAATTTTTGAATGGCAGTTTTCGAAAAATGCCAAAGATGTCTGGGTACATCATAGGCCGCCCAAAACTTCTTGTAATGTTCGGCGTCATACGATTTAAAATTGGGAACGGCTACAATAATAACACCATCCTCTTCTAGTACCGATTTTAATTTCAATATTTGTTCATCCAAATCGGGCAAATGCTCCAATACGTGCCAAAGAGTAATTACCTGATATTTTTCTTTTGGTAAAGATGCCATGTCCGGAAAAAGGGCAACTCCTTTTTCAGATGCTCTTTTACGCGCGGCAACATTGGGTTCTACTCCTGTAGCGGAAAACTGTTGCTGCCGCGCCGTCAACAAAAAATCTCCGGTACCTGCCCCTATATCCAGAACTTTTTTATTCTCAGTAGCGAACTCCTTAACAAGTTTAAGCTTGCTGACAAGGTTTCGCTTTTTAATGGTTTGATACATTTTATCTATCAAAGTCGTATTGGCATCGGTATGTGAAATGTAAGAGTTGCTTTGATAATATCTATCCAGTTCCCGTGGTCGAGGGTCGGTAATCAACATATTCAAATCCGTATCGTGGAGCAAATTAAACTCCTCTCCCGAAACCGAGTAATCCTTAGTTTTTAAATACGACTTCATTATAATTATGTGTAGACAAATATTCTTTTTTCATCGTTCGAAGATACTTTAAAACGGAAGTTCTTGAAAGTGAATTTTCACTTAGACAGTCTTTTTCCACGTCGCTATATACTTCTATCGCAACATACCAAGTTCCCGTTCTTGAGCTATGCGCATCTTCCAATACTGGACTCATATCCGCTCTATCCAACAACCCATCTATGATAAGCGGGACCAAGTTAACGGTCTTTGTGGGAATTTCAACTTCGTAAAAAGAAAAAAAACATTGCTGTTCTAGAATTTTAAACGGAACGTCCGTGTCCACTAAATGGTCATTTAAGTGAAACTTTGTATTTACATAATCATAAAAATGACCAGCTTCTTTTGGGTCTTCAAAAAGAAACATTTGTCGCTTGGGCAGACCCCTTTTAAACTTTTTACCCTTTGTTACTTTATAATCATCAATACTGGGGGCAATACGAATAGGAATACAGGAATGAAAAAGAAAAAGGGACACTGTAAAAAGGAAAACTTTCTTCATCTTTGGTTTGGCTTATGATATATAAACCTCATCAAAAATGACGCCAAAGACCCGCTTTTACTTCCTATGCTTTTAGCAGGGATTCCCATTCGGCTAGATTAATGAACGGGGCCAAAGGATATATTAATTGGTAATTTGATGGTGCAATCAAAAACATGTTCCACGTGGAACATTTGGGTCATCTGCCCATAAAAACCAACAACACACTTATATCACTTGGGGACACTCCGCTAATTCGGGACGCTTGGGAAATGGTCACCGGACGGATGGCATTCAGTTTTTCCCTTGCCTCATAGGACAAGGATTTAAGCTTGCTATAATCAAAGTCATCGGGAATGCTAATATTCTCCAAACGATGCAATTTATCCGCGTTGTTCTTTTCTTTAGCTATGTAACCGGAATATTTTACTTGGATTTCGGCCTGCTCCATCACCTCCCTGTCCAATTCTTGTTCGGCCACAAAATTGGATACTACTTCCAACTGCATCATATGGCCCATAGTAACTTTTGGTCTAGAAAATACTTTAAACATTTTGTCGGACTGCTTTACAGGAGCAGATGCAACGTCTTCCAAAATAGGATTAATCTCCTTGGGCGAAATACTGGTCCTCCTAAAAAAATCAACAAAGGTGTCGGATTTTTTTCGCTTCTCCTCCATCCGTCGCAAACGGTGTTCCTTTGCTAAACCTATTTCAAAACTCTTGGGTGTTAACCTTAAATCTGCATTATCCTGGCGCAACAAGGTTCTGTACTCCGCTCTAGAAGTAAACATCCGATATGGCTCTTCCGTTCCTTTGGTAATCAGATCATCGATCAAAACCCCAATATAGGCCTCGTCCCTTTTTAATACAAAAGGATCCTTCTCTTTATTTTTTAAGTGTGCATTGATGCCGGCCATAATTCCTTGCGAGGCCGCCTCCTCGTATCCCGTAGTACCATTGATCTGTCCGGCGAAGTACAGGTTGTTTACCAATTTGGTCTCCAAGGTGTGCTTTAATTGCGTTGGAGGAAAATAATCATACTCTATCGCATAGCCCGGTCTAAAAAATTTCACGTTCTCAAAACCTACAACAGACTTTAACGCTTTGTACTGCACATCCTCCGGCAAAGAAGTGGAAAATCCGTTTACATAGACCTCTACGGTATGCCATCCTTCCGGCTCTACGAATATCTGATGGCTGTCCTTATCTGCAAAACGATTGATCTTATCCTCTATAGATGGGCAATATCTTGGGCCAATACTTTGTATGCGACCATTGAACATTGGTGAGCGATCAAATCCTTCCTTCAACAACTCATGCACCTTGGCACTTGTATGGGTCATATGACAATCCCTTTGCTCTTCTAGCATAGGTGTTTCCAAATAAGAAAACTTCTCGGGCCGGACATCTCCAGGTTGTAGAATCATTTTACTATAATCTAAAGAACGACCATCTACCCTTGGTGGAGTACCCGTTTTCATTCGGCCACTATCAAAACCAAAATCAGCCAATTGTTCCGTTATTCCAGTAGCGGCTTTTTCTCCCGCACGACCGCCGCCAAACTGTTTCTCACCAATATGAATGAGTCCATTAAGAAAGGTCCCGTTCGTTAATACCACGGCTCTGCTTTTAACATCTATCCCTAATGATGTTCTAACCCCGACCACCTTATCTCCCTTCACAAGGATATTGGACACCATCTCCTGATAAAAATCCACGTTGGGGGTATTCTCCAGCGCCAGACGCCATTCCTCGGCAAAACGCATACGGTCGTTTTGTGCCCGTGGACTCCACATTGCGGGGCCTTTAGATTTGTTCAACATTTTAAATTGTATGGCCGACTTATCCGTAATGATACCACTATACCCTCCCAATGCATCTATTTCCCGAACAATCTGTCCCTTGGCTATTCCACCCATGGCAGGATTGCATGACATCTGACCAATGGTTTGGAGATTCATGGTAATCAACAGGGTCTTAGACCCCATATTGGCGGCAGCGGCGGCGGCCTCTGCTCCAGCATGTCCGCCTCCAACAACTATAACATCGTATTCTTTATCAAACATAACACTTCTATTGTTCCACGTGGAACAATGCTATCATTTCATTTTCCTTACTTCTCATCAACGTGGCATCGGTACTTGTCTTGTCCTTATATCCCAACAAGTGAAGAATACCGTGGGACATTACCCGTAATAACTCTTCTTGAAATTTCACTTTAAATTCTTTGGCGTTGTCCGCCAATCTGTCCACAGAAATAAATATATCTCCTGCCACTTGTCTCCCTTCAGAATAATCAAAAGTAATAATGTCCGTAAATGTGTCGTGATTTAAATACTCTTGATTAATCCTTAAAAGATAATCATCCGTACAGAAGATATAGTCTATCCGTAGGTAGTCGGCATTCTCATGTTCTATTAACCTAGTAATCCAATCGGTAAAGTCTTTTTCTGAATCCAGTATAAAATCCGTCTCGTAATGATACTCAATCATCGTTTTTGAAATAATTCTTCACTTTATTCTGAAAAATTTGCTGCAAAGGTAAGGCTTGTCTATTTAAAATTTCAATTTCGTTCCGATAATTCTCTAGTAATGAAGGTTTAGTCGTAATAGGGTTTTGAAATGCTTTGGTATTTGCATCACTTTCCCGTTCCCTCTTTTTTCCCTGTTTTAAAGCGGCATTCTCCAATTTCAGCAGTTCGTACTGAATATTGTTGACCTTATTCAACGTTCGTTGTGTAATACCATTCTCCAGCAAATCGTTTTCAAAACTTTCCATCTGCTTAATTAGTTTTTGGGCCAACTTTCTATCGGTGCTATTTATAAGATCTTCCAGCTGTTTCTCCAAGCGCGCTCTGAGCATTTGCTGTTCCTTATATATCTCGTAAATCTCCTGAAGCTCCGCTTCACTAGGTTGTCCCTGCCCTTG
>JBATTK010000009.1:0-5964 GCA_049670505.1 Saonia sp. | reverse complement strand
GAATACACTTGCCCAATTTGCCGGATATCTGAACTGGAGGGATTTTAAAAATGATTCTACAAACCGGAAACAATCTTGGGTGCAGCGTAAAATAAACCCTAATCTAGGGATTATAATTACCTCAGCTTCATTGATGACCTTGGTATTCGTTTCGTTTTATTCTATGGTAACCACCAATGGCTCTTCCTTGGATACTATAGATCTATCAAAGATTACGTTTAGCAGTAGGCCTATTTCCCAGGGCATTCCAAATTCCGTAGTATTTGATTTCGATATTGAGGAACTGAAATCGGACAGTATTTATATTCAGCAATTTTGGGATCCCACAAAAACTATCAAAATCAAAAGAAATCAAAATCAGGCAACGGGAATCTATTATTTTCCCGGTTATTTTAGGGCCAAACTTTTGGTAGACGGAAAAAGTATTAAGGAGCATGATCTTTTTATAAAATCGGAGCATTGGTTAGCTACTTTGGATTATAGACCTGTTCCCAAGTATCTAAAAGGTTCAAGTCTTTTAAATGGTAATCTATCCCTCCCCACAAATATCATTGAGGAGGTGAAATCCAATGAAAGTCCCCTAGTTTCTTCTTTTCATTTCATAAAGGACTTCGGTGATATATCAGGGGACAATTTTACATTAAAAACTACGGTTCGAAATGTTTATAATGAAAAATGGGCAGTTTGTCAATCCATAAGAATAGTAATTCTGGGCACAAAGGGAGCTATGGTTATTCCCTTTTCTATTTCGGGCTGCGTCTCGGATATCCGATTATTAATGAACGATGTTTCGCTAAGCGGCAAAGAACACGATCTATCCGCTTTTGGGGCCGATTTTTCAACTTTTAGAAATGTAGATATCCATATACGGGATAAAAATGTTGCGGTAGCCATTGATGGTATAGAAATCTATTCAGGTGGTTATAATGCGTCTATGGGAGAACTTGTTGGTATTCGTTATAGATTCCTTGGTGCGGGCGAGGTAGCTAATTTATGGATCCGGGACGAGCTTAAGAAGAAAGTAGTTATGGATGATGATTTTAACCCGAAAAAATAGTAGTCGACCATAATTTTCGAAATGTATGGTAGTAGATACAGGCAAATGTTCTTTTTCCCTCGTTCAAATCTATGGTACTATGGAGCAACACAAGGACTCCGATGAATGTCATTCCACGGAAAAGGACTTGTTAAGGCCAAATCTTGTATCCTATCTCTCGTGAGCAGCTATAATCTTTGTTGCGTCCTCGTTGAATTTTACACGTTGACCGGACCAGTAGGCCGAAGCGGCCAAGTGAGAAGGTTTTACCGCATTCAATCCTACATCAATGGGTGCAGATAATGGGGTGCCCTTGCGAACTGCATCCAAGAAGTTGGAGACATGTGCTTCATCAAGGCTTTCCGTAGATTCCACTTTTTCCTGTTCGCCCGTATGTGGGGTATAGATATATCCGGATCTAAAAAGTTCCAGATTTCCTTCGGTACCATGAAATAGCACGGAATCATGGGTATTCTTAATGGGCATTACGGTACATTCAAAGGTAAAGTTCCACCCGTCTTTATATTGAATAATGGAGTTTACCGTATCCGGATTGCTCCTACCGTCCTTTAAGTGATAAACACCACCGGTGGTAACTGCACTGAGCGGATGGGCATCGTCCATCATCCATTGCGCAACATCTCCCCAATGGGTCAAAAGATCGGATAAGATTCCGGTTCCGTATTCTTTATAATTGCGCCATGCATCATATCTTGCCCATTCATAGGGTAGCTTTTCCGAAGGGCCTAAAAAAGTTTCCCAGTGAAAGTGCTTTGGCTTCGGTCGGGGCGTTATTGCCCTTCGTTGCCACCCGAAATTACTCCACACCGCCCTGGCAAAAATTATCTTGCCCAATTTTTTGGAATCCGTAAAAAATTCTTCCTTAACGCGCTTATATAAAGTACCGCTACGTTGTTGGGTCCCCGTCTGGCAAAGCATGCCGCTATTTTGTACCGCAGTCTGTATTGCGGCTCCCTCATCATAGTGTAAGGTTACGGGTTTCTCTAAAAATAAATGTTTATTCGCGGCTAAAATCCGGATAGCATACGATTTGTGGAGATGATCTGGGGTGGCAAGTACCACTGCATCCACCCGTTTATTGGACAATACCTCGTCAAGATCATAGGTTAGCTCTATTTTTGAAAGCTGCAATTGATCCTTGGTTCGTTTTATCTGTTCGTCCCAAACATCACATAGGGCAATAACATCTACCTTATCCGTGGCAAGGAACTTCTGGAGCACCCATCGTCCTCTTCTTCCGGAACCCACTACCGCTATTCCCAGTCTATCATTAGATCCCATAATACGCCCGTAGGAGGCTGCGGTAAAAACCATAGCTCCGGTACTGACCAAAAAATCCCTTCGTTTCATATTAATTCAATAGTTGGTTTCAATTTGTAGGAACCGCATGCCTTAATTCCATTCCTATGGAAGTCCTGGGTTTAAACCCCTTCCAATCTCCTGTGTTTGCGTTCTCCTCAAGATCCAAGTAGCTTTCATAGTCCGTAGCTTTTAGGTGAATTCCTAAAAAAGCGGTTATAAAATGTTGGTTGATATTATTTATTCTTCGCATATCCCAAACCGAATCGGCATATCTTAAGTATTCATCAATACTGAGACCTTCCTGCATGGTAGCCTCGGCGGGAGGGTTCGGAGCCACATTATGCCTTGCGTTTATGTAGGTCAATAAATAACGATCGCTATTTACAGCACCCTCATAAATGGCTTTCACACCGTTTTCGTACATGGAAATATCATCTTCGCTACCGGAAACAAAAAACGTAGGGGTCCTTAAACCGGCAAGTCCGTTGGCATCCCATACTTCATTGGCCATTCCCCACGGCGCCAATGCAACAAATGCCTTGATGCGGGGATCAACGGAACCCTTATACATTTCATTATCCGCACCTCTCTGGTCTAGGGCATCGCTTCCTTCCGTTAAGGATTTAAAAAAGCCCAACGCTTTGGTACTGTAACCTGCGCCGCAAGTATTTAATCCCCCATAACCGCCCATAGAATAACCAACGAGTCCGGTATTGGAGGTGTCTATTGTTCCGGATAAAAAGCTATTGCTATCTGGTTGTCCAAGTCTGTCCATTTCATCCAGAACAAACAATTGGTCCAAAGATCTATTCACCAAGGTACTCGTAAAATTGGCCGCGTCCCTGTAGGTGGAGTCGGTATGGTCAATGGAAACTACCACATAGCCTTTGGAAGCCAGGTTTTCCGCCAAATATGTAAATAAAAAGCGAGACCCTACATAACCATGGGAAAGGATGACCAAAGGGTATTTGGAATCGGATTTATATAGCACGGCGTCTCTTAAGGCCCTGCCTTTAAAAGTGAACGGAACAAGGGGCCTGTCCGGGGTTCCATTTTTGCCCAGAACCTGAGTATAGGTTTCTATTTGTTCCTTTTCCTCCGGAATGATGGCCGGATACCAAATTTCCACGGTCAAAGGCCGATCATAGGTCGGTGCTTTACCCTCTTTGATATTCAATATATCCGCCTGATCTTTATGTACCAAATCTATCGTCTGTACCCCTACCCCATACTCGCCGCGTTTGGCCAGCTCGGGAGCATCCGGCAATAAATCTCCAAAAAGAAACTCATGGGACTCATCCTGAGCGGAATTTGATGTGTTCCATGCAATTCCCATAGCTGCCGCTACACCCAAAAAAATGAAAAAGATTTTTTTTACCATGATCATATCCGTTAGTTTATCCCTAAATATAGCAAAAGTTGAGTTCTACCGCCCTTTATTTGTCCACTTGTAAAAATATAGGTACTATTTATACCTTGGCGAGGGTTTGCCACCAAGTAGTCTTTTGGCAGTTTTCCAGAAGAACATGGAAGCAGGGTTTGGTTCCATTGAATTATTGGAATTCTCCATAAAAGAACTTATTAAAAGCCTTAGGAATTGTAGGTGGTCATTTTCGCCCATGAAGTTTTCGAAAGCCATATCCCAACCTTTGAACTCCCGAGCGTCTATATGACCATGGGAAAGTACTTTCACTTGTGAATGACGTTCGTCTTCCTTGATCTTATCAAAAAGGGCAAGGACCTTAACTTGATTACCCTCTATATACTGTATAAATTCACCATCATAATAAAGTAGGCAGCCCGTTATACCATTGCTATCATTAAAATCCCTTGCCTTTTCGAGCATTTCCTCAATTTGGATCTGCCCAAAAATTGGATTGGCAATGGATCTGTATACAAGGCAAAACATATCGGGTCGGTGATTTATTATAAGCTCTTTACTACATAAATATAAACCTTTATTCAATCTTTTGAAAATATTAAAAATAACTTTTAAAAACTACTTTACATCTAAAGTGTTTTTTACGTACTTCGCTAAAATTTAAGACTATGATCCTATTTGTGGATATGGATGAAGTTATCGCCGACACCTATTTTGCACATATTGAACGCTACAATACCGAATTTCGGGAAAATTTGACCCTATCCGCCTGTCTGGGAAGTGAAGTATGGCAAAAAGTACCTGAAGACCGACAGGATACTGTTCGCAGACATGCATACACGGAGGGCTTTTTTCGGGAATTGAACCCTATAAGGGATAGTAAAAGGGTATTGAAAGAGCTTACAAAAAAATATGAAGTCTATATTGCATCCGCAGCAATGCAGTTTCCCAACTCCCTAATTGAAAAATCCGATTGGCTCGATGAACATTTCCCCTTTATTCATTGGAGCAAACGTATCTTATGTGGAGATAAACATATCCTTAAGGGAGACATCCTTATTGATGACAGAAGTTACAATCTAAAAGGTTTTGACGGCAGACCGCTACTGTTCACATCCCCCCATAACGTAAATACCAACGGTTACGAACGCGTAGATACTTGGCAAGAGATAGCTAACAAATTATTGGAATAGATGGGTTGACCTAAAATAAAGAGTACCCCCTACTCCACTTCACCCTTCACAACCACACCTAAATCATACCTTTAGATACCATCTTTATATAGCTATAGCATTAAAAGCATATCCTAATACTTTAATGTATATGCAAATGCCGGAATTCCGGCATCTTTTCTTATGGAAATAATAGGTAATACCCACTTTAGGTAATATGACAACATAAAATTTACAAAAAAAAATAGTGTAGCCTATTTTTTTTAATCGATTGGTTTTTAGTGATTTAAAAACACTGCTTGTGGTAAGGTATCTAAAATAATGCTTAAAATGGTACTATTTATTACATAGTACTGTAACAAAAATAGAAGTGGTGCGTCTATTAGGTATAAATCAATATATATTTCAATCATGAATATAGAAAATAAGAATCACGTAAACCAGACGATAAGCTTTTTGCTAGGTTTTGGTTGGAACACAAAAACCGGTCACATATAACTTAAAGTAGTATCGGAAAACTATACAAGCACATCACTAATCATTTTAAAAACAAAAGAAATCATGAGAGCAACATTAAGCAAGACACCGACAGAAAAAAGAACCTATGACGTTTTCACCGGTTTTAAGACCAGTAAAAGAGTGCAGTGGGCCTCCTATAGAAATTACAGATAGGCATCCCTGATAAACAACATAAAACAACCCATAAAAACAAAAGAAATCATGAGAGCAACATTAAGCAAGACACCGACAGAAAAAAGAACCTATGACGTTTTCACCGGTTTTAAGACCAGCAAAAGAGTGCAGTGGGCCTTCCACAGAAATTACAGATAGGATATATTAACAAAATAAGCACGGTTATACCGTACAGAAAAACATTCATCAATCAATCTACATACTATTGTTAACTATTATAGGAAGGGGGATATACTTTTTGAGTATATCCCCCTTCCTTTTAACCCTTATATTTTCAAATGGTTTCCCTAACTCAACAATTTCTAGCTCCTGCTATATAATCGGCAACACCCTTTTCCAATTCCCGAAACTCCCTAAAC
>JBATTK010000008.1:0-6033 GCA_049670505.1 Saonia sp. | reverse complement strand
AAGGCCCAGCGGCGCTGATTACATATTTTGTTTTAATCGTGAACTCTTTTCCGGAAATACCGTCATCCACTTTCACCCCGCTGATTTTTTCATTTTCATAGACGAAATCGGATACCGCTGCATAATTCAAGGCCAAAGCCCCATATTGGAGACTGGTTTTTATGTTCTCTATGGTCAATCGGGCATCGTCCGTTCGATATTCCGCGTAATACCCCGCCCCTTTCAATATTTTTTTTGGCAATAAAGGCTCTAGCTTCAACGCTTCTTTCTTCTCAAGCATTTTACGTTTATCGTCACCCGTAACCTGTGCCAGTATATCATATACTTTTAAGCCTATGGAGGTAAGCCACTTACCATAGGAACCATTTTCTATAAGCGGTAACAACATTTTTTCGGGAAGAACAATATGCGGCGCCAATTTGTGTACAATAGCGCGTTCGGAACCTACTTCCTTCACCAACCAAAAGTCGAATTGCTTTAGATACCTCAGCCCTCCATGAATCAATTTAGTAGATTTACTACTGGTTCCCGAAGCAAAATCGTTCTTCTCTATCAATGCTACTTTCATACCTCGTGAGGCAGCGTCCAAAGCAATTCCGCCACCTGTTATTCCGCCACCGATAACCACAAGGTCATAGGTTTCCTTAGCTAGTTTTTGAACGGTTTTTGCCCTATCCAGATTTGAAAATTTGATATTCTCTTTCACACGTTTATATCTTTTTATTATTTGAAAATCAAGCAACTAAAAATTCGTTAACTCGCTTCCCAATTTTTTGTTCGCTCCACGGCCTTTTGCCATGTGCCGTATAGTCTTTTTCTTTTTGCAGCATCAAAGGTAGGTGCAAACACCCGGTCTATGGGCCTATTTTGACTAATATCTTTCTTGGTCCATAATCCAACCGTAATTCCCGCTAAAAACGCTGCTCCCATTGCAGTAGATTCTATAACCTCTGGCCGATGCACTTCTGTGTTTAAAATATCGGCCTGAAACTGCATTAAATAATTATTGGCGCAAGCACCCCCATCTACCCTAAGGTTTTTTAGTTCTATTCCGGAATCGCGCTCCATGGCTTTAAGAATATCCTTGGTCTGATAGGCCAATGACTCCAAGGTTGCTTTGGCCAAATGTGCCTTCCCGGTATCCCGGGTAAGCCCAAAAATGGCGCCACGGGCATACATATCCCAATAAGGAGCGCCCAGACCCACAAAGGCCGGTACTACATAAACAGAATTTTCTCCTTCTAAAGAGCTGGCAAGCGCATCTGTTTCTTTCGCATCGGTAATAAGCTCTAAACCGTCCCTAAGCCATTGTATGGCCGCTCCGGCTATAAAAATACTGCCTTCCAACGCATAATTTACCTTACCATCCAGACCGTAAGCAATAGTAGTCAACAACCCATTTTTGGAAAACTGTGGTTTCTTACCTGTATTCATCAGCATAAAACACCCTGTGCCATAGGTGTTTTTAGCGGTACCTTTCTTAAAGCAGGCCTGCCCAAACAGTGCCGCTTGTTGATCACCCGCTACCCCGGCAATTGGAATTGCCTTACCGTCCAACATATAATCCCCAAAATGATAGGCCGATGGTTTTACTTCTGGCAACATACTTGCCGGAATACCCAATTCTTCCATTAGCTTTTCATCCCATCTAAGTTTGGAAATATCAAAAATCAGAGTGCGCGAGGCATTGGTATAGTCCGTAACATGGGACTTCCCTTGGGTCATATGCCAAATTAACCACGTATCTATCGTTCCAAAAAGCAAATCCCCTTTTTCCGCTTTCTCCCTTGCCCCGGCTACATGGTCTAAGATCCACTTGATTTTGGTTCCCGAAAAATAAGAATCAATGACCAAGCCCGTGGTGCTATTCACATAGTCCGTTAGTCCTTTTTCCTTAAGGTCTTCACAAATATCCGCAGTACGTTTGTCTTGCCAAACAATAGCATTATAAACGGGCTCCCCGGTATTCTTGTCCCAAACCACGGCCGTTTCCCGTTGATTGGTAATACCAATACCCTTGATATCGCCCGCATTTACATTACTTTTCTTAAGAAGTTGCTGCAAAACGTTCATCTGGGAAGTCAAAATTTCCTTAGGGTCGTGCTCAACCCAGCCCGGTTTTGGAAAAATCTGCGAAAACTCTTGTTGGACCATCTCTACAATACGACCTTCCCTGTTAATCAAAAGGGCACGGGAACTAGTGGTTCCCTGATCTAAAGCGATAATATATTCCTGTTGCATAAAAGCGGATAAGAACCTCAAATATAAACGTTTGCAGCCCTATTTCAAAGGAATGAATCTACTCAATCGTTATCGTAACGGCAAGTTCATTGCCCGATGCATCCACAACGGTAATTTTATGCTTCCCTACGGATGGTACCAACCCGATTTCGTGAAAGTTTTTTGTTTGTTCAACGAAAGTGTCGTCCAAATACCAAAAGACTGTTGTGCCGGATTTGATATGTGCCAGTTTTAATACCACCTCGTTCTTTTCTCCCTTAAAATTCTTTGTCAAGGTAATGCGGTTCCCCTCTTTGGGGTAAATAAATTCCATTACCGCAGCTTCCGCCCTTCTACAGTCGCCGCGGAAAGGTGGCAACGGTCTATAGGTAGGATGGCTTTTTTTATAATAAAATTCCATCAAAGGGGGTAAAACAAACCAAGATTGGCCTTTGATGTTTCCAAGATCTTCGCAAGAGGAGTTCACCCTAAATTGCCCTTGTACATCCAAATGTACAAGCCGGTGATAGTTGCAAACACCAACTGAATTTTGTTTAAAGGGAATGCTTATGGTCTTTTTGGGACATATTTCACTGGGAAGGTATCCACTTTGGGCACATACTTCAACTTCTGTAAATTCATCCAAAGGTTTTGAAAACCACGGAGATCTTGGCAAAACATCGAATACATCGAATAGAATAGGTGCGGCACTGCTTATTCCTGTTACTTTAGGTCTCCCTTCCCCATCTGCATTACCTACCCATACACCTACGACATGGTTTTTGGTTACTCCTATGGCCCAAGCATCCTTATTGCCATAACTGGTACCCGTTTTCCAAGCAACTTCTTTGGAAGAATCAAAAAACTCCCAAGATTCGTTTCCTTCGGGCCGGTTTACTTGTTTCATGGCCTCAAAAGTGAGGTAGATACTCCCCGCATCAAAAAAGGTCTTGTGGATGGACTTCTTTCCAAAAACCAATGCCGTTCCCTTTCTCAAAATAGGCTCCGTACACTCATCGGAATAGTATTCGCTAGAGGTTTTATTGAAATTATTAATAGTAGATGCCATGGCGGCATAAGTTTTGCACAAATCCCAAAGATTGCTCTCCGCCCCGCCCAGCACAAGTGTAAGACCATAATGGTCCGCAGATTTATTGATGCCTCCCAACTTAAAGAAATCCAATTGATGCCTGAATTTTTTTAACCCATAGGATTGCAACAATCGGACAGCCGGGATATTCAAAGATCGGGCCAAGGCTTTTTTTGCTTGTACCGCCCCACTGTAGTCCTCAGTAAAGTTTTCCGGGGTATACCCCGCAATTTGTGTGGGTACATCAGGGACCAGCATATCTGGCAGCAATTCACCTGCATCCAACATGGCAGCATACAATAAAGGTTTTATAACACTACCCGTACTCCTATTGGCCCGTACCATGTCTACATCTTTCTGATGTTCTTTATCGGTAGGGGTATTGCCCACATAGGAAAGCACTTCCCGGGTATTCACATCCAAAATCAAAACCGACGCATTATGCACTTGGTTCTGCTTTAGATTTTTATGATGGTTTCCTATGATGAAATTAATGTTCCTTTGTAAATTCCCGTTCAATGTGGTCGTTACGCGCTTCCCTTTATCCTTTTTAGCGATATACTCCACCAAATGTGGTGCACTTTGGGGTAATAGATAGGGTTTTTGCGGTAATTCTTCCAATAATGCCAATCTGTAGGTAGTACTGTCCAAAATATTTTTTCGAAGCAGTTTATACAACAGCCTGTTTCTTTTGGCCAACAGCTTTTGCTGATTCTTTCCCGGATAAATTAGGCTCGGAGCATTTGGAAGGACGGCCAGGGTAGCTGATTCCGCCCATGACAATTGATGTGGTTGCAATCCAAAATAGCGCCAGGCCGCTACTTCCAATCCCACTACATTTCCCCCATAAGGCGCATTGCTTGCATATAAATCCAGAATTTCTTCCTTGGAATGTCGGAGTTCCAAACGGGTGGCCAAAATTACCTCGATACCTTTTTCAAGATAGGTACGTTCTTTCTGGTTTCTGGACAAACGAATGAGCTGTTGGGTAATAGTGCTCCCTCCCCTAATAGTTTTGCCAGCGGCCCAATTAATCTTTAGTGCCTTTGCCATGGACACAGGATTAAAACCGGGATGTTTATAAAAATAGGCGTCTTCAAACTGTAACAGACAGGTTTTAAACTTATGGGGTACACTATCTATCTGCGGAAAACGCCATTGACCATCTTGTGCGATCTTTGCACCAAGCAAGGTTCCGTCTTTATCCTCCACTACCGTAGCGGTAGGTACTTCGAAAAGTTCTTGGGGAAGGCAGAAATAATAGGCAACGATAAGAATTGAAAATACAAATAGTTTTTTAGGGTGTTTTTTTAGAAACGAAATGACATCCCAACGCCTTGGGAGGAGAAGATCCGCAAAGCGAATTTGGATCGTATTTTTAATTTTCAATTTTTTCATCTGATTAATCTTGGACTAAAACTTATGAAAAAATCCCAGGCGCTTCTCCTTAAACAAGAAAGGTGCCAAGCTTTAGCTTGGGGAGGCGATAAACTCGTACTCCCGCTCCACCAGACATACCCGCACTTTGTACCAGCTATACCAATCCTTTATTCCCTTCTGTTGTGCAAATACATGGTCCGTATGGGCTTTCCAATGCGTTATGGCCTCCAAGCTTTCCCAATAGCTAACGGTAAGGCCAATTTCTTCCCTGGCACTTTCTATTCCTAAAAAGCCAAGTTGTTGTCTTGCCAAATCCTCCATTTTCCGGGCCATTTGTGCATAACCGTTATCGCCTTCCGTTCGGGTAGAGGTAAAAATAACGGCGTAGTACGGCTTTTTTAAATTCATGCTATTGAATGTATTCCTTTTCCAAAAAATAATGGACCAACGCCTCTTTCATTAAAACCGATTGCTCCCCTGCTTTTAAGGCGGGCAATTCTTCCTTTATCGTATAATGCGGCCAGCCATCCTCATCAAAAAAATCGAATTCATAGTATCCATAGGGTTCCAATAACCGACAAATGGCAATATGCATTAGGTTTACCTTCTCGTCCTTTTTGTATTTTTTATGATACTGGCCCAATTCCTGAACCCCCACAAGGTATATGATAGCATCTAACTCCAAAGGATCTCCGTCCGCAAATTGAGCCGATAATTTAAAGACCAACTCATCCCAATGTTCCTTTAATTGTATGTCTCTTGCCATATCAAATTTGAAAATTCAAAGGTACGAATCAAAGTTCTATATTTGCTAGTGATACCTATTTTGAGTAGCCGTTCGTTTAAGCGGATTAAAATAGATTGTTGAACTAACCTTGATAATCGGTGTCAGGGCCTAATCGTATTAATTTCATATGGGGTTTTTGGATATTGTAATTGGGCTATTACTCCTTTGGGGGCTTTACAGGGGGCTCAAAAACGGTCTCTTTGTAGAAATTGCCTCCATAATCGCTCTTGTTGCAGGACTTTTTGGTGCCATTCATTTCTCCTATATTACCGGGGACTACCTTTCCGAAAATATGGAATGGAACGAACGCTATATTAATCTTGCCGCTTTTATTATCACTTTTGTCCTTATTGTTTTTGTTGTTCATCTGGCCGGTAAATTGTTGACGAAAATTGCCGACTTTGCCATGTTGGGACTGTTGAACAAAATAGCGGGAGGCATCTTTGGTGCCCTAAAGGTTGCGGTAATATTAGGTGCTCTATTGGTGTTCTTTCATAGGGCCAATACTTCTATGAAATTAATAACGGAAGATACCTTGAACCAATCTGTCCTTTAT
>JBATTK010000007.1:0-91427 GCA_049670505.1 Saonia sp. | reverse complement strand
TCGGTCACAATGGCCGATTTTATTTTTACCTTTTCTAAACTTAACACTTCACTTTTGGTAAGCGCTTCGGTCTTAACTTCTTTCTTTTCATGTTTATGTGGCACTAAATATTCGTATACTTTTTCCCCACCTTCGTAAGCCAGATATAGCCCTCCGATCAGTAGGATGATAGTAACGGCCCATGGTAGGAACGCGCTCAACAGAAATGCAATGGGCAGAATGATCAATTTGTTTAAAAAAGATCCTTTCGTTATTGCCCATAATACAGGGATTTCCCTTGAGGAAACAAATCCGGACGCCTTTTCGGCATTAACGGCCAAATCGTCCCCCATGATACCGGCCGTTTTTTTGGCGGCAATTTTACTCATTGCTGCAACATCATCCATAAGTGTTGCGATATCATCCAGTAGTGCAAAAAATCCTGATGCCATTTCTTTGGTGCTATTTAAGTATTTTTGGCAGCTATCCCTACTATCTCCTTACGGCTTGTTCATCTTAGGAATCTGCTGCGAACAATTTAATTTGCTATTGTGAATAGGAAGGCCGTGTTTTTGGCAAAGATACTTGTATGGATTTATTTTTGAAGTATTCATCATCATTTTTCATAAGAAGTACGCATCCATATCATGGGTCAATTAGTGGGTGAATCCTGGATGAAATTTTCTTTTCCGTCTAGATAGGAGCAAAAAATCTCCATGCCGATCGGGATAGAACTATTGCAAAAATTTTCAAATAAAGAAACCCATTCCTTAGGGAAGTTATTTAAGATTTGATTACGTACCCGTAAAGATGGTGGTTTCGTCAACAAAGCATATCGGGTTTCCAAACGGATCATTGGCGTAAAACAAGCGCTCTCCCCAAGGCATTAGGCGAATCTCTTCATCCATGGACATGGCATTGGAAGTATTTATGTTCGTAAATGTTCTTTCAAGATCAGGCGTAGCGATATAGATGTATTGATTCTCATGGAAACTCCATTTTGTAGCTATTTTATCTCCATCGGCAATGGGATCGTAACAAGCTAAAATAGTACCATGCAGGTTAAAGTAATGCCTCCCCGGAGAAACCCGTATGCCCTGTACTCCTAAAATAGTTGTATAAAATTCACTTGCTTTTTCTATATCATCCACTGGTAAGATTATTCTATAAAGTTTCATCTTTTGTATTGATTTTTATGTATTCCCTGCGCACGTTTTTAATTGTCTACGAATTTTTCGTTCCAGGTCTTATCCGGGTGGTGGTTTCTTAGGTCGATTTGGAAATCTACGGCAGCTTTTAAGTTCAAAAGTACCGACACCCAACCGGAATGTACCTCCATAAAATCATCTTCGGACACTCCTTCATTAGTTAATGTTACATCTGTTCCATGGTTCCCGGAGGGTGCCAGTTGAAATTTTACTATTGAATTAAAATAATCCAAATGAAATTCCTTGTTCGTAATAATTTTTAGTACACGTCCTTCATAGTGTTCCCCATTTGGAAAAAGAAAGTGGATGACCCCATTTTTCTCCAAAGCTTTTTCGGACCAAAACTTCTCTCGTCCTTCTGCGGTGACAAGGAAGTTAAAGATGATTTCCGGACTCGACTTTAGGTGTATTTTCCATGTTATAGTTTTCATCTTAACACTTTGTTTTTGAACGCGATGGCCTGCGTCAAATTTTTCATGCCCTATAAAAATACAAATTGTAAAAGTAGTGTCGTTGCTTTACCATGCTGTCACAATGAATTATAGGTTGTGGGTAGCATTTTTCGCAAATTTTTAAACCTTTCTATGATTAAAATCTAATCAATTCTGGACATTTCCTAGAGTGTAAAGCCCGTTATCGCTCTATCTGTTGCTTTCATATAATCCGCTATATGGGAATTGTTCATAGGTTTTTGCTATAATTCCTAATTCTTCCAGTTTTCTCTTTGCTCTTTAAAATAAAAGTTGGGAATAGGAAAAATAGTATTCTTGTGGGCAGATTTCCAATGTATGAAAATTGAGTTTTCACTGCTGTACTATTTTGGAAAATTATTATTCCGTACCATTCCGAAAATTATGCAGTGTCATGTATTTGGCCTATTATAAGAATGAACATCCATATGTGCAGCTATCATTACTGGTTGGCTTCTGCTAAAACGTTTTATAAAATCCATATCAGTAAGATACCTAATAGTATAATGGACTCTTTTTCAAAAGACCCCAGGGGATATCTTTTTTTCCGATCCATATGGCAGGTAATAAAAAACTAATTCCGAACTTTGGAAATAGGAATTTAATATGAACGGCAAAACTGCAATACTGTATTCTTCCGTAGATGGACAAACTCTAAAAATTTGCAATATACTTAGGGACCAACTACAGCAAAACAGCAAAAAAGTTGATGTGTTCGTAGTTGATGACTTTAATGGGGATATAACCGACTACGATAGTTTTATCATAGGTGCAAGCATTAGATACGGAGTTCACAATAAAAAAATAATCGACTTTATAAACACGCATAAAAAACAATTGGATACCTTAAAAACAGCTTTCTTTTCCGTAAATCTGGTTGCCAGAAAGCCGGAAAAGAACACCCCCGATAAAAATCCCTATGTCGTAAAGTTTTTTAAGACCATAGATTGGACACCTACCGTAGTTGAAGTATTCGCAGGAAAACTGGACTATAAAAAATATCCGTTTTTCGATCGAATCATGATTCAGCTCATTATGTGGATGACCAAAGGGCCAACAAATGCCGACGCAGAAATTGAATACACCGATTGGGAGAAAGTAAAAAGGTTTGGCATACGGCTGGGTAATCTCTAAAAATTAAAAAATGTATTAAAACCGGCTTTCCCCAAGCCAAACTCCTTCTCGGAAAGTTAGCACATACCCATATTTTTTTTACTCCGTCCCTTGGATAAGGGAAGATGGCTTTTATTCCTTTTTCCGGGATAAAAGACGGAAGGGATTGAAAGCCGAGGCCTTGTCCATGTGGTCCTATCTTCTAAGGATTATCTATGACAAATGTCATTTTTGTTCCATGTTCGTTTCACTAGCTTGCGAGCCATGTTGAATAATGGGCATATATTCCGATTGACCTTTAACACTATAGATTACAGGGGTTTTAATGAAGTATATAAGTCCTCTATATTTTTAGGCCGAACTTAAAAAAACCATACTGTTACATATGAAGAAAGCACTTGCTGGCATCACTAAATATTTAACTCCCTTATTCAATACCCGCGCAGCCGGAATTTATTTGTTGTTATTCGCTTCCGCTATAGGCATAGCTACCTTTATCGAAAACGATTACGGAACGAGCGCCGCCCAAAAGGTTATCTTCAAATCCTGGTGGTTCGAGCTCTTGCTCGTCCTGTTCGGCATTACTATAATCGTAAACATTTTTAAGTTCCGGATGGTACAGCAAAAGAAGTGGCCGCTGCTCCTATTTCATGGTGCAATCATCATTATTTTAATCGGTGCCGGATTAACAAGATACTTGGGTTTTGAGGGGATTATGCATATCAGGGAAAACGGCTCTGCAAATAGCTTTCTCTCGGCCCGTACATTTCTAAAGTTCAATGTAGACAAGGATGACCAGACTTATTATTTTGACGAGCCGGTCCTTTTTGCATCCTTGGGAAACAATGACTGGCACAGATCTTATTTGATTGGAAGCGATCTGATCGACGTTAAGGTAAAGGGGTTTATACCTAATCCGAAACAAGTCTTTAGTGAAGATAAGGAGGGTAAACCAACGTTGAAGATGGTCGTAGGAGGGGCCAATGGCAGGGAGGAATACTTTATAGGCCAAGGCCAGACCAAACGTATTAGGAACCTGGTCTACAATTTTAGGGATAAACAGTTGCCCGGGGCCATAAACATTCGCTATAAAAACGATTCCTTGGTATTCAATTATGATATGGCCCTTATCCAAACGGTAATGGCTACCCAAAAAAAGGACACCCTATATCCTTCCAATAGCTACAAGCCATTGTTATTACGTGCTTTATATTCCGATGGTATCAACAGTTTTGTTTTTTCCGATTTTAATAAAAACGGTCTTGTACTGCTCCGATCCGAAGATCCCAAGGTAAGGAACGAAAGTAGAACGGCACTTTTAATGAATATATCGGTTAACGGCAAGACCAACGAAACCTATGTGTACGGTAGCAAAGGGGCCCCAGGAAGGCCCAACGAACTTAATTTTGACAATTTGAACCTTTCGGTTTCCTATGGGGCAAAAGAAATGACCGTACCCTTCTTCATAAAACTAAACAAGTTTATCCTGGATAAATATCCGGGTACCAACAGTGCCTCTTCCTATGCCAGTGAGGTGACCTTGGTAGATGACAAAAAGAATGTAACAATGGATTACCGCATTTTTATGAACAATATCCTGGACTACGATGGCTATCGTTTTTTTCAGTCTTCTTTTGATAAGGATGAAAAGGGCACTTATTTAAGCGTAAACAGCGATTTTTGGGGAACCGTGGTTTCCTATATAGGATACACCCTATTGACCTTGGGAATGATCTTGACCTTCTTCAGCAAAAGAACCAGGTTTCACCAAGTCACCCAAAAAATTAAAAAATTGAGGGCAAAGAGCTCTACTTTTATCTTTTTGGCCCTTTTGGCATCTTCCATGACGTATGCACAATCGGAAGAAAATAATACGTATGTGGCACAGGCCGTTCAATTGGACCATGCCGAGAAATTCAGCAAACTGGTGGTACAAGATTTTAAGGGACGGATGAAACCGGCCCATACCCTTTCCAGGGAAATTATGCGAAAAGTGGCCAGAAAGGAAAGTTTGTTCGGACTAACGGCCGATCAAATTCTTTTAAGTCTATTTGTAAACAAGCAGGAATGGTACAGTGCTCCTATCATAAAACTGGGAAAACATAAAGACCTGCAAAAAATCATAAATGTCGAAGGCCAATATGCAGCTTATAAGGATTTTTTCAATACTAATGGGGGCTATATCCTACAGGACGAAGTTCGCAAAGTCTACGGTCTGGAACCCATAGACAGGGGAGTCTATGAGAAGGAATTGCTAAAAATAGATGAAAGGGTCAATATCCTAAGAATGGTCTTTTCCGGAAGCTTGTTAAAACTGGTTCCCACTCCCGATGACCCCAATAATACCTGGGGCCCCATTTCGGCCCATAACCATGCCGTCAACGATGTACATGGTTCGGCAGATAGTGCAGTAGATATTTTCGGTTCCTATAGTACCACCCTTAAGGAGGCCATTGCCACGAGCGATTATACGGAGGCCGGACTTATTTTAGATCAACTGAAGGAATATCAAAAGGAAAAGGGCGGTTCCATCGCCCCTTCGGAATCAAAGATCGATGCGGAAATACTGCTGAACGAGTTAAACATTTTTACCCGATTGGCGGGACTGTATATTTTACTCGGAATAGGGCTTCTGTTCTTTTTGTTCCTTTCGGTCTTTAGACCTAAGGTAAATTTAAAGATCGTTTATAAGATCCTGTTTTCATTGGTTGTCCTTGGATTCGTTTTACATACCCTAGGGCTGGGATTACGTTGGTACGTCTCGGAAAGGGCGCCCTGGAGCAATGGCTATGAATCCATGATCTATATTGCCTGGACTTCTACCTTGGCCGGGGTGATATTTACCCGGAAGTCCCTAGGAGGCCTGGCCGCCACCATGGTATTGGCAGCGACCATACTTTTTGTTTCCACCTTAAGTTTCCTGGATCCTGAGATTACGCCCTTGGTGCCGGTCCTAAAATCGTATTGGCTCACCATCCATGTTTCTTTGGAGGCAGGGAGCTATGGCTTTTTAATGTTGGGGGCCATCATAGGGTTGATCAATCTCATACTGATAGTTTTTATAAGGGAATCTAACAAGACTAGGGTAAAAAGAATTATCCGGGAAATGTCGTATATAAGTGAACTGACTCTGATCGGGGGGCTTTTTATGGTCAGCGTGGGCACGTATTTAGGGGGTGTCTGGGCCAATGAGTCCTGGGGAAGGTATTGGGGCTGGGATGCCAAGGAAACTTGGGCCTTGGTCACCATCCTGATCTATGCATTTATACTGCATATGAGACTTATCCCAAAATTGACAGGCTTGTTCGCCTACAATCTGGCCACCATCTTTGGATTGGCATCCGTTATTATGACCTATTACGGGGTAAACTATTATCTGTCCGGTCTGCATTCCTACGCCACTGGCGACCCCGTACCAGTTCCAAATTGGGTCTACGTGGTGGTCATTTCAATACTAATTATAAGTGGTATCGCATACTATAAAAAGAGAAAATACCCTATCATTTCCTAGGGGAGTATATTTACTGTACCAGCGTGCCGTTTTCTAAAATAAGGTCATAGGTATACCCTGCACCAAAATCCCTGTTGAGTGCTACAATGGCACGGATAGTTATGTCCGAACCTTCGGGTACTTTTGCGTTGGAGGTAACGACCAGGTCATAATCGTCCTTACTTCCGTCACGTATGTGCATCCAGTTCCGATTCATGATGTCCGGGTTTACTTTTACACATGTACCGCTAATCTGTACGGAATGGCCCTCGTACTTTTTTGGATCCTTTACCAATTCGGCAATTGATATGGCACCTTTATACCCGATTATCTTTTCCGTATGTGTGGGGATATCCTCTTTTATCGCGACTCTTTTATCCCCAACGGAATTATCCTTGGCCGTGACCTTCATCGCCTTTGAGTGATCCTTATCCGATACCAGATTCATGACCAGATAGATCTCCTTGAATACCCTGTCGTATTCCTCACTTTTAAAATCGGTCTTAAGCAGTCCGCCCTTATAAAAATAGGTCTCCCCTTTTTTAACTTCCATTTTTCCAGTAGCTATCCAAAACTCCGCTTTGCCCTCTTTTACCTTTAGGTAAACGTATCTCTCCGTTGGGAGTATTTCGTTTATCACAACGGTATGCAACTTAGTATTGGACGATGTATCGGCATTAGTGGTCAAGGGTGTCGAAGAATCCGGGGAACGCTCCGTTTTGGTGGCTGGTTCAATAACCTTTGGGGTGTTATTGCAAGCGGTTACAATGGTCAGGGTTATGATTATTAACGGTATATATTTAAACTTCAATATCATTATTTTGTTTTTTGCGTAAGGTAGTCGTTGTATGGATCGTAAAAGATGACCCAAACGGTTGTTTTCTATAAAAATGAAGCCTGTTGGGCAATAACTGCGTCCATTTCCTCAGCGGGCATCGATACGGTCGCTTTTCTCTTTAATTTTCTGATGACCCTGTCGGTAACCGTTTTAACCGCTTGAAGGCTATACGCTTCCGAACCGGTCTCAAAATAGTCCATCACCTTTTGATTCACAATAATTTTATATTCCGCTAAAATTGCCCTTAAGGGCGCTCCTTGGAGCCATTCTTTATATGACGAAAGCTCTTCGGCAATAATATCGGCCACCTTGCCGATAGCGGCCATTCTTTTTTCCTTGGTATCTTCCAAATCTTCCGAAATGGTGTCCAGATCATAAAGCGAAACGTTTTTGTTGTGGGATAGGGTTTTATTGATATTGCCCGGTACCGCCAAATCTATCAGAAGTACTTGATCTGGTCCTGCGATAGGTATGTTTTTCACTAGATTGGCGCAATTGCTCGCGGCTCCGATGACCACATCAAAACCTTGAAAATCGTTCGCCACTACCTTGTTCCAATCATATACCCTTGCCTGATACTTTTGTGCCAGGGCAATGGCCTTTTCTTCCGTACGATTACCGATGTAAATGTTGCTGAAGTTGAATTTGGAATTATACTTGAATAATTGCTTCACAATATCCCCGGCGCCTATAAACAGTATTTTTTTTCTTTTTGCGGAAGCTTTACCATAGGTGTGGTTGATGACCTTAAGGGCTTTATAGGCCATTGAGGTGGTGCCGTCCCTAAAAAGGGTTTCGTTGCTTATCCGCTTGTGGCTTTTAAATACCGTCTGCATGGCCCGCTCCAACAGAGAACCCTGTAAGTTAAGGGCCATGGAAAATTGGTATGCCTTTTTTATCTGGTGTACGATTTCCGCATCGCCCATTATGGAGGAAGCCAGGCCCGAGGAAACTTTCAATAGGTGTCTTACCGTTTCTTCCGTATCGTCCTTGTAATTAAAAAGTTGCTTCGTTGTTTTACCGCTATTCGATGCTTTTATATGCACAAGAAAATTGAGCAATGCCGTGGCGGAGGTAGTTACGGATTCAAAATAAACTTCCGTTCTATTACAAGTAACCAAAAGGAGCAATCCGGCAATATCGGGAAAGGTAGTACGGATGTGTGCTATCAAACCGTTCTTTTCTTCCTCCGGGATATGATAAATCTCACGTTGTGCGACCGAAGCTCTTTTATGCGAAATACTAATATAGCGTAGTGACTTGTTCATGGTACACGATTGATCTTAAAACTTTAAAAATTTTGTCAATAACCTTCGATTTTATTTTGGTCCTGTCCTAAAATGTATGCGTCGGGGACAAAACACTATAACCTATTCTTTCAATGTTCTCATATAGTTTACAATGAGCCATCGGTCTTCATCATCGGGCATTTTTTTGGTGTATTCGGGCATGTCATCCCTACCGAACGAAGTTTTATAAAACAGGGCACCATCCGTCTGTGCTTGGTATTCCGCAGTGGAGAAATCCCCTAAATCCCCTTCTACCTCATCGGCTTTTGGTCCATCTCCATAGCCTTCCTTACCATGGCAGGACTTACAATGCTTATTATACAATGACTTTCCTATGGCCAGGTCGACTTTTGGGTCGGTCGGGTTTTTCATAGTTTCATATTTTTCCGGCACTACCCATTCTTCCTGTACCGCATAGGTAAAAGAGTACAATACAAATGATACGATTGCAATAATTGTTAACGATTTAAGTGTTTTCATTTTTTCGATTTAAGATTTTGCTATTCTAAATAAATTGGTAATTAAATATGCTATGAATCCCCATATTCCAAAAATCAAAAGATTTGTAAATACAAGCATGAATAAGGGTGTTTTATTTCGGGGAGACCACATCGTTCTTTGATCAAACGTAGATTCCTCTACTATAGGGGTTCCAATAGGGGCATCTATCAAAGCTTTTACCGTTCCATATTCATCATGATCATTTAGGACTACTTCTATGGTCAAATTTCCATCAATACCAGGTATTCCTTCTTCGACAGGGACAAGGATAGTACCATTTTCATCAGTATTATTGAATTCTTCCCCAATTTTTAAAGGACCGAATAACCGTTGTACTTGTACGTTTAACGATTCCCCGACAACTAAGCTGTCCGAACCTGTATCCATTAATGTGGCCGTTACATAATTAATGCTGTCCTTTGTTATCAGTTTGGCTTTGATATCCGCATTTTTAAAACTTACACTTCTTGAGGCCCTCTTGTAGGACTCGTTCCCTTCAAATGAAACTACGATGGTATAAGTGTTAGTAGTATCGGGTTCCATTTTATCTAAATTTGATAACACAAACTTACTTTCACCTTTCCTATTGGTGGTTGTATTCCCCAATTCAATTTCTTCGCCATCAAACTCGTTATAAACGGTTAAATCGATATGAGGTACGTCCATATTACGATTTTCAATTTTAGACGATGCCTTGATCTTTAAAAAGACTTCATTATCCATTATTTTTACATAATCCGCTTTTAACCTCACCCTATTTTTTTTGACATTTTGGGCAGCTATATTTTGAAAACCTATAACACCGCAAAACACGGTTAGGAATACAAAAAAAATAAGGTCCAGTTCAGATTTAGTTTTCATAGCTCAACAGTTTTACCGGTTTTTAACGACTCCTGTTCATAAGCCGTTCTTTGAATGGGAATAATGGGCAAATACCGAACCAATAGCGTAATTATCAATAGGGCCATTGCCAAGGTTGCGGATGTAATTAGCCATTCGTGTAAGCTTGGAAAATAGTGGCGCCATGATTCGGGGACTCCCTGTATAGGCAAAAATGGATGCAACAACGTGGGTGTCACTATGATATACCGTTTCCACCATGAACCTAAAACAACCATTATACCAACTATAAACATCGGTAGCGGTTTTCTACCTTTTTTGAAGAGTAAAATCAAGATGGGCACTACTAGGCCACCGATCGTTACCGTCCAAAATAATGTGGCATATTGCCCGAGAACCAAGGTTTGCAAATGAATTGATTCGTCTAGTTTAGCGGTAAAAAAAGGAATTATATATTCATTTATATTAAAGTAAAGGTATGTTAGGCAGGCCAAAGCCAAAAATTTGCCCAGCTTATCAAAATGATAGTCGGTTATATAATTCTCCAGCTTTTTTACCTTTCTTACCACATAAGTCACGGTAACAAGGGCGCCGACACCTGCTACAAATGCCCCTGAAATAAAATAAGGGGCAAAATTAGCACTGTCCCATCCTGCCCTATAGGTTGTGGAAAACAACCAGGCATCAATGGTCTGTAATAATATCCCGACCGGAATTATCATGATAACGATGATTTTAATCGATTTTTCCTGAAGTGCTTTTTGAGCTTTGCTACCCGTCCATTTTAAGGATAGTTTCCCATACCATTTGCTTAGTCTTGGTTTGTTCTTCTCAAAGTGTTTCTTAAGTATTGCGAAATCCGGGATTAAGGGAAAGTATAACAACAACAGACTAAGCACTATATATGTGGGTATGATGATCACGTCCCAAGTGATAGGGGATTGCAATCTTGCATAAATGAATAGGTTCAGCAATCTATCGGGTCTGGCCATATCGATCATAATAGTGATACCGGCCATAACAATAGCGGCAACGGATATAATTTCCGCAATTCTTACCACTGGTGTTCTCCATGTATTATTTGTTAATCTTAAGACTGCAACGGTAACCGATCCCACAAAGCTCGTGGCAACGAAAAAAACAAAATTTGATATGTAAATTCCCCAAAGGGCATAATCACGCATATTGGTCACAACTTGTCCTTTTATAAGCTGATCGATGTAGGCGATAAAACCGACAACAATTATTAACAATAGCAGACTAGTCCAAAGAACGCCAATTTTGCCAAATTTTTTTGGTGCCAAATCATTGATCAAAACGTCCATATTCCTCATAATCACTCCGGTTTTTCAACAGATTGAAATTCATTGTAACTTTCTAAACCGTCTTCAAAATCCACTAATCGGTCAACAGGAGGCAAATAATATACGCTGGGTTCCGTGCCCAAACCTTCCATAAGCCGGTATCCGGACTTGTCTTTTAATAATTTACTTAACCTTAGCGTTTCCTCACCATTGTTTACGGTATCCTCATACTTATCGCCAAAATAAAACACGCCGTTGGGACAGGCTGTTACGCAGTGCGGAAGTTCGCCCTCGTCAACCGCATGGGGACAAAAATCACATTTATCCACTGTACCTACAACGCTTGGCTTTCCGGCATGTTCGGGAGATGCATGTGTAAGATGATCCATGCCCGTATTTAAATCAATTTCACTGGTTTCCCCCTGATCTGGATCACTCCAATTAAAGACCCTGGTGGAGTATGGGCAGGCCGCCATACAGAAACGACATCCGATACAACGTTCATTATCGATTAATACCAAACCGTCCTTTCTTTTAAAAGTGGCATCCACTGGGCAAACGGTTACACAGGCAGGTTTATCGCAATGCATGCATGTTGTGGGCATCCAATATGGGGCCGTATCCTTGGACTCCTGTATTTTGTATACTTTAAGCCATGCGTTGTCACCCGTAATGTAATGGTGCTTGTTACAAGCGCTCTGACATTTTAAGGCATTTTTACATTTTGCCAGGTCGATGACCATGACAAATTTTCTGTTCGGCATCCCTTCCCTGACATTGTATTTAAGATCAGGTTCCGCCTTCTGCTCTACTTCTATTACTTCCGATGAATCTACCTGTATCAATGTGCCATCCGTGGTCATTAATTCCATTTTATCACTTGAACTATGAGTAGTTTTCGCATTTAATTTATTCGTGATCTTAGAAACCCCAATTCCACCAATTGCCGTAATAAGGCCTAGTTTCAAACCTTTGTCAAGAAATTTGCGTCTTGGATTTATGTTGTCATCTTTCATAGTGCGTTTGGATTAAATGGAATTATAGTTTCTTGCCCAACCAGTCAAGAAATGATTTGTTGGAAATATTTTTCTTAACGATTTTTGATTTTTTTAGCGTGCCCACCTTTACTTTTACGGTTGTTCCATCGGGTTTTAACAAGGTTTTGTATTCCTCCTTTTCCTTGGGATCGAGAACCTCATCGTCCATAGATTTTCCAAACCCTAAGAAAGGCATAAGTAAACCGGTTCCCAGTATAGGTAATATGCCTCTTCTTGAAAGTTGTTCTTCTTTTCTGGATTTGTTGGTCATAACGTAGTTTTTTAAGTGGACTAAATGAAAATGATAGTTGTCAATACGCTCCCCATCGTTGGGATTTATTTGAATCAAAAGTTATAGTTTCTTGTAATGTTAAATCCAAACAGGATATCACCTCTAAAGAAATCGTTTACGTTTTTCATATAGTTTTGTTGTGGTACAATACCATTCATATTACTTATAAACAGTTGAAACGCATGTGCCGAGGTATTGAACTCTACTCCTAAACTAAACCCCGGTTCAGGATCGATATCCAATCGTACACCATCCAAATGATGGGTAAACGGTTGACTGTAATCCCACAATATGGATGTTTGATCACTTATTTTATACCGCCCACCGAATGCCAGTCCGATTACGTCATTTCTCATTCTACTTTCTACTAGATTAAAATGTGAAATACTGGGAGCCAATTGCATGGAAAGCTTGGGACTAAATCTACGGGCAATGATCAATTGATTGAAATAGGAATACCTGTGCTGATCCACGCTAAAATTTTCCCTACTTCGCGCATCAATGGTAAAATTACCGTAGTACGATACGCTTACCGGAATACGCCCTGAGCGTGTTTGACTTAGGATACCAACTTTCCAATTAAAATCCTGTAGCCGATCAAATTTGGTGGTTCCAAATCCAATGGTCAATCTATCGTGTAAGGAATAGGCCAATCCAATACGGATATTTGAAGGTGCCCATAATCCCGCCAAATCATTTGTTCCCCCGTTAATTAATCCAAACCTGTGCGACATCTGTACCTCCAAGGTGTTTTTTGGAAAGAGTACATTATTAGGGTTATCAATGATAAAGGAACTTTCGAACGCAGGACGTTCCGGTTTATCTACAACGGAATCCTTTACTTTTTCTTGGGAAAAGAGGCAAAAGGGGCAAAGTAATAATGCAAAGTATCCTAGTTTAATGTTTTTCATATTTTGATGTCTTACTATTTAGTTATTCTCCGCACCTCGGTCTATCCAACCTTTTATTAAAGCAATTTCATCAACGGTTAGTGTAAAACCCGCTTCAATAGGATGATCGTTGCCCGGCAACTTTTTAAAGAATTCGCTATTTTCGGCATCTCCGGCAACAACCAGTCCGGGTACAATTGCATTGTAAGCATTTCCCTCCCTTAAATCCGGGTTGGCAATAGTACCGTTATGACAGCCTGTACAATCCCTCCCGCTTCCGATGAACAAAGGTTGTATGTCGTCCGCAAAAGAAATTGTTTGATCTACAGGTATATCGGGAATTTCTTCTTCTATCAATTCGTCATAGTAACATGAAAAACATAATAAACTTAAACCACCCACTAAGATTATCCGTAATCGTTTTTTCATTTTGTTTTTATTATTTGGTCATCACTTACTCCAATTTTTAAGAAATTTTCGTCCTCCTTTTCATTACCTATCAACGGCTATTTGAACCCATACGATACCTGTCCATTAAGTTCGGTAGCATCTCTGATTTAGAACTTAATGAGGATTTAAATATCAATTCTGCAATGCCTCGATAGAATTAGTGAGCAGTGCCCTGGAGTAACCGGGGTTGTGTATCCCGTTACTTTGATCTTCCAATAAGGTCATATAGTTCCAGGCGGCTTGCGCTTCCGCTGTTGTAAAAATACCTTCATTGGATCTGTTTTCAGATGGGATGTCCACGATAAGTCCCATTACAGGCACACCCGTACCCACGGGATTACCATCCATATCAAAAAGAGGATTGCCATCGACATCTTCGGCATATTCCTCACCAACGACTTGGCCCAATAACTGCTTTAAGGTTGCCATACCTTCCATAAATCCTCCCATTTCCGGTGGGATACCGTTTGCATGGCATGTTATACAGGAAGCTTCCGTTGGATTCCAGGAATGCAGGCCTTCATTTTCATCCGTAGATTCCCCCATATGACAGTTTACACAGGAAGAACCGGTCCGATGCGTGGCGGAGGCAACACCCGGATACCCTACCGAACCAGCAATATTGGCACCCATGATACCTTCTAACATTGTGGCCTGGGGTCCATGGTGAGGTCCAAAACGTGTGGTTGCGACTACATACTTGCCCGTTCCATCCTCAGCTGGGATTACATAGCTGTTTCTTGGCTGGTGGCACGTGGTACAATTATTACTTGTGCCCCCAAAATCTATTACCGTGGTCTCATCGATTACCAAGGTAACAGGATCAGTATTTCTTAAGGCAAAATCTGCCCCGTCATTTTCAAAATCGAAAGTATCGTGTGTGTCGTGGCATGTAGCACAGGAAATAGGTGAAGCATCCGTATAACCGGCTTCATCCACCATACCAACAGTTACATAATCAATATAACCGTCTTCTCCATGGCATTGTGCGCAAGTGGCACTCGCACCTCTAGCAAAGGTGGTTCCCGTATTATGTTGAGAAACAAAAAAGGAATTTTCAACAATATCACGGGTGGCGTTGGAATGGCAACTTATGCAGGAGGCGGTTCCGTCTACTCCGTCGACCCCATCCTGACCATCCATTCCATCACTACCATCCGCTCCCGCTGGTCCTGCGATAGGGTCGCTGGTACATTGAATAAATAGTAGACCTGATGCAACCATCATCAAGAGACTTGCTAGTTTTAAATTTTTCATACGATCGAATATTTAGCTGTTAAATAAATCTTAATGTAAATCGGCCTAAAAATATAGCAGGACTATTTCTTAAATAATGACATTTATCATATTTCGAAAAATTAAGGATCATCAAAAAAACATGAGTGTTTTTATGATATTAATACTCAATTTGTGCCGTAAACAAGAAATTCTTAGATAAAAGGAAAAATTCACCTTAGTTTTCAATTACTATTTCTGGATTATATGACATTAATCATAAAAATAAAACGAGCTAGTCCATAGATTTGAAATTTGAGATTGGAAATAAAATAGATACGTCAAGACATCCAAAACTTTGTTTTATGCAAACATTACAAGAAGTGAAAGCCCGGGTCTACAGCTTCGGCGACAAAACCTCAGATGGAAACAGTACAATGAAGAACCTTTTGGGGGGCAAAGGAGCCAACCTGGCCGAAATGGGTAAAATAGGTATCCCCGTACCTCCGGGGTTCACCGTTACAACGGAAGTATGTACAGAATACAACAAGCTTGGAAGGGAGGCGGTAGTTGAATTGATCAAGGCCGATGTTGAAAAGGCCATTGAAAATATAGAGGACATCATGGCCACCAAATTCGGGGATGTGGAAAACCCCTTATTGATTTCGGTCCGTTCGGGTGCCAAGGTATCTATGCCCGGAATGATGGATACCGTCCTGAATATTGGACTAAATGATGAAGTGGTCAAAGGTTTGGCCGCCAAGACAGGAAAAGACCGCTTTGCCTGGGATTCTTACCGCCGCTTTATCCAAATGTACGGGGGTGTGGTGCTAGGAATGAAACCGGAATCCAAGGACGATATCGATCCCTTTGAAGAAATCATGGAACACCTAAAGGAAAAAAGAGAAATCCAACTTGATACCCAATTTACCGTTCAAGATCTAAAGGATCTTGTCTATGATTTCAAGGATGCCGTAAAAAAACGTACGGGGCACGATTTCCCGACCGACCCCTGGAGTCAGTTATGGGGCGCAATAATGGCCGTATTCGATAGTTGGAACGGGAACAGGGCCGTTTATTACAGAACAATGCACGGATATCCTGCCGATTGGGGAACCGCGGTAAATGTGCAGGCCATGGTATATGGAAATATGGGCGAAGACTCTGGAACGGGGGTCTGTTTTACCCGCGATGCCGGTACAGGTGAAAACGTATTTAACGGGGAGTACCTGATCGATGCACAAGGGGAAGACGTTGTTGCGGGTACAAGAACCCCACAACAGATCACCAAACTAGGTTCCCTGCGTTGGGCCGAACTGGCGAAGATCGAGGAAGCCGATCGGGCGGAGAATTATCCTTCCCTGGAAGAATTGATGCCCTCCATATATACCGAACTCTATGAATATCAGGATAAGTTGGAAAAACACTATCACGATATGCAGGATATGGAATTTACCATTCAGGAAGGAAAACTTTGGATTCTACAGACCAGAAATGGCAAACGTACAGGGGCCGCAATGGTGAAAATTGCGATGGATCTCTTAAAAGAGGGGCAAATAGATGAGAAAGAAGCCTTACTGCGGATCGAACCCAACAAGCTGGACGAATTGTTGCATCCCATTTTTGATCCCCTTGCCCTAAAAAGTGTGCATGTAATCGCCCAAGGATTGCCTGCCTCCCCAGGTGCGGCCACTGGCCAAATCGTTTTCTTCGCCGATGAGGCCAATAAATTTAAAAACACCATTTTAACCCGTATCGAAACATCTCCCGAGGACTTGGAGGGGATGAATATTGCTCGTGGTATACTGACCGCCCGGGGAGGTATGACCTCCCATGCCGCCGTAGTCGCACGAGGAATGGGCAAGTGCTGTATCTCCGGGGCAGGAGCCTTGAAAATCGATTATAAGAACCGTAAAATGACCGTTGATGGCAAAGAGTACCATGAAGGCGATTGGATATCGTTAAACGGCTCTACAGGTAATATCATCGAAGGGAAAGTGGCAACGATCGAACCTGAATTGAGTGGCGAATTTGGAGATATCATGGATTTATCGGACAAATATGCAAGCATGCGGGTACGAACAAATGCCGACACGCCCAAAGATGCAAGGGTTGCCCGTAACTTTGGTGCACAGGGCATAGGTCTTGCCCGAACGGAACATATGTTCTTCGAAGTGGATCGTATCAAGGCAATGCGCGAAATGATCTTGGCCAATACGGTGAAGGGAAGAAAAAATGCGTTGGCGGATTTACTACCGATGCAACGCAGTGATTTTGAAGGTATTTTTGAGGCTATGCAAGGATTGCCCGTAACCATACGCCTCTTGGATCCTCCCTTGCACGAATTTGTTCCCCACCAATTGGCTACCCAAAAAGATCTCGCCGAGGAAATGCATATATCCCTGCAGGCAGTTAAAAACAAAGTGGCCGAGTTGGAAGAGTTTAATCCAATGTTGGGACATAGGGGTTGTAGATTAGGGAACACTTACCCGGAAATTACCGAAATGCAGACCCGGGCCATTATCGAAGCGGCCCTAAACTTAAAGGAAAAAGGAATTGTGGCGAAACCGGAAATTATGGTGCCGTTGGTAGGTACGGTACAAGAATACTTGGAACAGGAAAAGATCATCAGGTCCACTGCGACCGAGGTGTTCGAGGAAAGGAGCGATACCATTGAATATTTAGTGGGTACCATGATCGAGATTCCACGTGCGGTCCTAATAGCCGACCACATTGCCCAACATACCGATTTTTTCTCGTTTGGCACCAATGACCTGACCCAGATGGCATTTGGCTATTCCCGGGACGATGCCGGCAAATTCCTGCCCATTTATTTGGAAAAAGGAATTTTGGCCGCTGATCCGTTCGAAGTGTTGGATCGGGAAGGCGTAGGGCAATTGGTTAAAATGGGAACAGAAAAAGGCAGAAAGACCAAACCGGATCTAAAAGTGGGTATATGCGGCGAGCATGGTGGCGAACCCAGCTCCGTAGCGTTTTGTTACCAGACAGGAATGAACTATGTAAGCTGTTCCCCTTTTAGAGTTCCCATTGCGCGTTTGTCATCGGCACAGGCCGCTATAAATGGGGCGTTATGATGGTTAAATAGGGAAACCCATCTTTATTGGTCGGGCTTTTTACCCCATACCTAGCAATTGGGGTGCTTTTGTCTCTTCCCGTTACCTAAACAGTCTATTCGGATACTACGAATGTTTTTGAATAGCTGCGCTACCGTTTTCCTTAAAATAATCAAATTACGTTACGATTCTTGATCTTTCTTTTGAGTTTGATAAAATTAAAGAGCATTAAGATCGTGGACTTCTTTCCACTTTTCTTTTTCCAATCGTTACATCCTAATTCATTCGATTTTAAGTGCTCAATTGAACCAGACCGCATAACGTTGCCTTCGTAATTCTAAAGCTAGTTTTTCTTCCATTTTTATAGCCTCTGATCGCGTAGATATCGGATCAATATGATTGTATAGACCGGGCCGAAGATATAGACCGTATTTTTGAACAATGTTGGATGATAGCCTATGGCCCCTTTGGTTTTTATAACCGGTTTTGTGTTGTACAAAACGTTCCTTTGGAGTTTTACTGGTCATTCCAACATATAAACATTGCAACACTCCGTTGAATTGGGGATTGGCAGCGCGAAATCTGGTATTTTCAGTAAATACGCGTTTGGATAATTCTATGACATACACTCGATATTGCACTTTGGGCATTGATTATCAGGCTTTCGAACTATTAGTTTTTCTAAATCTAGGGAAAAATGTTGTTAGTGGAACACTGGCAACCCGTTATACGTTGTTCTACTTAGTATTTATTTTGCCTTCTTTGCTTTTTAACGTCTTTGATCATTTTGCCAAAATTTTTATCTTTCTTTTTCTTTTCTGCAGCGCTTGATTCAAAATGCAATTTTTCTCGCTCCATTTTCTGAAAATTTACATAAGAATCATCATCTATTTCTCCCTTTTCAAGCGCTTCCATTATTGCACATCCTTTTTCGTGGATGTGCGTACAATCTTTATATCTGCAATTTTGGGCATATTCAAAAATTGTTTCAAATGTAATTTCCAATCCTTTGGACAAATCCGAAATTCCTACTTCTCTCATTCCCGGATTGTCTATTAGGATGCCCCCATTTTCCATAACAACCAATTCCCGATGACTTGTAATGTGTCTCCCTTTGTTTACACTGGTGCTTATAGGACCTGTTTCCATCAATGATTTTCCCGAAATACGATTTAACAAAGTTGATTTGCCAACACCTGAGGAACCAAGAAGGCAATAGGTTTTCCCCTTTTGGATAATTTGAATTAGAGCATCATATCCCTCGGCTACTTGATTACTGACCGTAAGTATGGTAATACCTTTGATCCGTTGTTTAATCTGATTTATGATGTACTCCAGATCGGGTTCGTTCAGCAAATCAATTTTGCTTAAAACAATAATCGGTTCAACTTTAGCGGCGTTACAGATGGTCAAGTATCTCTCCAACCGATTTAAATTAAAATCCCGGTCAACAGCTTGTACTATTAATCCAAAATCAATATTCGTTGCAATTATTTGTATCTGCCCTTTTTTTCCCACCGCTTGCCTTTCTATAATAGCGGTTCTTGGATATACGGCATGAATTAAGGCCTTATTGTCGTCATATTCAGAAAAAGCGACCCAATCCCCAACGGCGGGTAGGTCATACCGGCTGGCTGCCGTAAACCTTAAATTCCCAATAAGTTCCGAGTCAAACTCTTTAGAAGGTGTTTTAACGGTATATCTTTCTTTATGTTCCGATATCACCCTACCAACTTCAAATGCATCTAAATTTTGTTCGATTTTAAATTGCTCTAAAGCCTTATTATATCCCAAATCCTGAATCGTCATCTTATATTTTTAAGGTAAGCTCAATATTTAAGTATAAGGAAAGCAGCCCATACAATGGTACTACTTTTCCGTCCTTGATTTATTGTTGTACCGCATTTTTATTCAATCGGGATGTACAAATCCACAATAAACTTGTTTTCAGGATGCTTTCTGAAATCATTGTGATATATTTCAAATGGATTTTCTTCCCTTTTTTTATACCCGTTTTCGTTCATCCAAATAAATAAGCCGCTCCATGATTTTTCAAAATCGTTTGGCGTTATTTCAAAACTGCCAACAATACACTTTCCCTTATGAATAGTTACCCTATTAATTTCGCCCCCGACTTCAAGGGGTTCATTGGTCAGCAAGCAAATACTCATACGCACTTTATCCGGTGCGGTTATTTTAAAGCTATCATAAAAAACTCTCGCCATTTTTGTTTCAGGGTGCTGCAATAGCCCTTTTGTATTTGCCCATTTTGTCAGTCTTTCAAAAGCATTTTCAATTCCGTTTGTTCCTAGGTGTGTAATACCTGCCAAATTCAATTTGGGCATTTCTTTAATTTCAATTTTTGCATTCATTTTAATCCAATTTAGATGGTTATCAATGTTGCAAATGTATTTTTCAAAGATTTGATTCTCTTGTCCATTCTTGCTTTGGACTTTACTAATCTTGCTAAATCTACTTGGATTTTGCTTTTTGAATTCAGACGGACTTACCCCATAAAACTTTTTGAAGGCCCTGGTAAACGAAGAATTACTGTTGAAACCATATTGGAGGGAAAGCTCGGTAATATTTGTTTCCTTTTTGTGCATTAAAACGGACGCTGTTTTTTCAATACGCCTTCTAATGATATACGAGTTTAATGTTTCCCCAATGACAGCTTTAAAAATTCGATGAAAATGAAATGGGGAGTATAGCGCTATTTTGGAAACGGTTTCTAACGATAATTCCGAGTCCAGGTTATCATCAATAAATTTTAAAGCCCAATTAATTCGGCGGATGTAATCTTTTTCTATTTCATTTTCGGTAATTATCATTTTTTGTCAAATGTTACAAAAGTCCATGATTTCCGTTTAGTGCTAATAGGCCTTGGTTGCGGACATTTGTGCAGGAAACTTTCCTGCCATACCCCAAAGATAATTGATTATAAGTATTTCCGGCTTCGACATGCTCAGCCACCGGAAAATTCGTAAACAATTAATTAGACCTACTTCAGTGAAGGGTTTCCAGCTGAATAACATCATTGATCAGACTTTTGAAAGTAGCTACCTCCTTGCTGTTCTTCATTTCATAGTGCATCGGTATCACCAATTCCGGTTGAATGTCATTTATTATTTTTGCGGCTTCTTCTATGTTCATGGTTAGATTGTCGCCTCCGATAGGGACCATAGCGATATCAATATTTTTTATGGATGACAGCTCCGGAACGTAATCCGTGTCCCCGGCATGATATATTTGTATGTTCTTATCCAACGTGATGACATAACCCACATTATCGCTTGATTTGGGATGTGCCTTGATCCATAGGAAAACCGATTTTGTATTGTACGCATAAGTTGCTTCACATACGATGTTTTCGAATTGGATAATATCCCCCGGTGTAACAATCTTTATTTCATTGGTGAATTTGGAAAGTTTCTTGGCGACTCCTTTGGGGCAAACAATAATGGTCTCGGGCTTTATTAGCTTGCCTATATCGGGTATCGAAAAATGATCGGGGTGTGCATGCGTCAGAAAGATAAAATCTGCCTTTTCCGAACTTTCAATGGCTACCGGGTCAATATAAAGTACTTTTTCCTGGGTTTTAATTTGGAAACTCGATGGAAAAAAGTGGGACTTATTTACCTTAATGGCTCCCCATGTAGTAATCGTGCCACTTTTTCCAAAGTTATAACTTTGGGGAACGGGATTTCGCTTTTCACTAACAGCTATTTTTACCATGGTACAATTTTGAATTAAAAATGTGGATAGCAATAAAAAAAATAACAAATACTTTTTTTTCATTTTATTTTAACGTATCATTTTTCAGCTAAGCGAAAGTATCAAAAAGCATATTTGTGAAAAATGACTTGGATCAGTTGGATACGCACACAAAGTGGAAAGGCAGGCAGAAAAAATAATCGACATATTTCAAAACAGTCTCTAAAAGGGGGTTGTTAAAAGCTTTTGGAAATGAGCCTTCCGGTTTTTCCTGGACGGGATTTGTAAGCTACATTAAATATAAGCCTTCGTTTCTACTCCTGTTTCGTGAGCATACGGAAAGTGATTATTTTAAGACCGAACTGTTACGTTTAGAATCTCAAAGCCTGTTGAAGCCTATTTTGGGGAATGGGATTTCAGTAGAAAAAATAACCAAGGAGGAAAATAAAATTAAGATCAAGTCAAAATCCTCCTTTTCTTATGGAATATTTGCTATCGACTAATTTTCCCCTAGTTTTTTGTTAGTGGTTATCGTAAGGGCAGATTTTAGATCCCCACCCTCCTCATAAACTCATCCTTGTAACTTTCCCCTATGGGAATACGGATTTTATCTATAACTATTTTAGTGCGTTGTACGGCATCTATGCAATTAATATTGACGATAAAGGACCGATGGACCCTTAAAAAATTGTTCTGCGGTAATTTAATCTCTATTTCCCTAAAATTCATTAAGGTCAATATGGGCCTGCCTTCATGCGTATGTATTTTTAAATAATCCTTTAGGCCCTGTATGTATTTTATATCTTGAAGTTTTATTTTTACATTGTCATAATCCGATTTTACAAATATGAATTGATGCTCCGCAACTGTGTTTCCACCTGCAGATGTTACATTGCCCTTGACCGCATTTAACTTGGTCCGAAGTTCATATATTTCCTTTGTCCTGTTTATGGATTTTACAAAGCGTGCAAACGGAATTGGTTTTACCAGATAATCTACCGCATTTAACTCAAACCCTTCGATCGCATATTGGGGATAAGCAGTAGTAAATATGAAAAGCGGCTTACGTTCCATCGATTTTACAAACTCTATCCCACTTATTTGAGGCATTTCTATATCCAGGAACACAAGATCTATCTGCTCATCCTGCAGTATTTCCATGGCCTCGAGCGGATTTGTAAAGGTCCCTACTATTTGCAGCCCCCCTAATTCCTCGCAGTACGATTGAATAATACCAAGGGCCAAAGGTTCATCATCGATAATTACACAGTTCATATTTTCTGATTTTAGAGGGTAGTTAACTCCAAGGCAACGTCATAGTATCCATTTTTCTTGATAATATGCAGCATATGCGATTTTGGAAATAGCAGTTCTAACCTCGTTTTAATATTCTCTAGGCCAATTCCGGAATTTGAGATATCTTTTCGGTAAGGGCCTATCTTATTTTTGATCTTAAAGAGCAGTTTGTCATCGGTAATATCAAAATACATGTTCACGTCCGTTTTCCCCTTAAAATCCGTTCCATATTTAAAAGCGTTTTCAACAAAAGGTATTAATAGCAATGGTGGTATCGTTTTGTTATTATAATCACCCGAAATTTTAAGCTTCACGTTTTCACTATCGGAAAGTCGTAAAATCTGGAGGGCCACAAAATTTTTGATATAATCTATTTCCTTTATTAAAGGGACCGATTCCTGTTTGGCCTCATACAGCATATAGCGCATCAATTCGGATAAGGTAATGACAGCTTCCGGGGCTTCATTGGATTTGTTCCTGACCAAAGAATAGATACTATTTAATGAATTGAACAAAAAGTGCGGGTTCAACTGCGCCCTTAGAAATTGAAGTTCGGTTTCCTTTCTTCGCGCCTCCTTTTCCTTATTTCTGTTTTCCCTTTTGTAGAAATCCTTGGTAAGCCCTAAAATTCCCCCTAAGAGGAAAAAAGATAAAGATGTTATTGCGGTCATGACATAAGGTAAATTCTTGATCGGGGCGATCTTGGCCAGTTCGGAAAATTCCGGCATGGTATCAAAAGGAGGGGAAGGAAGGAACGTATTGGCCGAAATGTTGAAAACCACCAACATCAAAATAGAAATCACCATATAAGCGCTCACTCTCCTTCGCAGTAAGAGTTTGGGAACCAAAACAAGGTAATTCATATAGACCAAAATAGGAGTCAAAAGCATCCTGTATAGGAATCCCGTTTCAAAGTTGCCCAATTGAACGTATGAAATCCCCATAGGGAATAAGAGCAAACAAAACCAAACGGTAATATGAATGTAGATTTCTTTAATACGATATGGTTTTTTCAAGACATCTTTTTTTGTAGTCGAAAAAAGATACTCAATTTTTATAAGTAATTGCATTTTTTCGTAAATCCTCTTCGGTAACTGTTGGGGACTCCCGGTTTGAAAGCCTTTCCAAGACCAATATTCCGATCCGTTCCGCCTCTTCCTCCGAAAAGAAATGTTTGTTGCCCGATACTCCGGGAATAAATTCCTGTTTTATCTGTAGCTCCCCGCCATAATATATTTTATAGGACCAGGCATTGCTTCCTTGTTTCACAATTTCCAATGCATAGCCTTCGTTCAACGACCTGTTTTCTATGGGAATAGTTTCCATGAGAATACCGATTAGAATTACTACTATTCCAACGATTACTAAGGCTATGATATGTTTTACCGTATTTCCCATACTAATGTACTGGCCCTACATTTATTTATGAAGGGCCAGTTTCCTTCAACACTCAATCAACTCTACTCAAAAAACTACCTTACGTATGTATTTGTATTACTTTACATATTAGTCGTCCTCGTCCTCCTCTTGGTTGGGGAAGAATTCCCTATTGTCGTCCAAATACAAGGTTCCACTTCTTCCCAGTCCCAAAAAGGCGCGGGCTCCATTATAAAATGCAATCGCCCCTTGTCTTGCAAATCCCTCATATTCTGTTTTCTCTTCCCAAAGATCTGTTGCCGGATCATATTCCCAAACATCTACCGATGCACTGCTACCGCTATCACCTGTTGCAAAATATCCTTTGTCTCCTATACTGAATCCCACGGCGTTGTTTCTAACAATGTTGTAATCGTCGTCATCGTCCAAATCTAGAAGAGGGCTCCACGATTCGCTACTTAGATTAAACACCCAAAAGTCCGTTTGGTTTAACCCATTGGAGACCCCTGTCCCTAGATATACATTTTCCCCGATACTAAAAACCGAGGCGTCCCTTCTCTTGTTGCCTCCAAATCCTACGAGCTCGGCCCAAGTATCGTCCGAAGGGTTATATTTCCAAAAATCCTTTCTATCATTGTCGCCATCAAAACCAGTACCTACATAACCGTTGGTTTCGGAATTAAAAGCCGTGGCCCCCCGGCGCGCGTTACCTCCAAAAGGTGCTATGGAATCCCATAGGTTGGAGGAAACATTGTAACGATAGAAATCCGCCAATTCGTTGTCACCATCAAAACCTAGCCCTACATATCCATTGCCATTGATTGTAAACGAGGCGGTAGAACTTCTTTCAACCCCTGGAAAACTCGCTAACTGGCTCCAGAAATTCCCATCCATATCATATACCCAAAAATCCGTTAATCTATCGTCCCCATCAAAGCCGGTTCCCATATACCCTTTGTTTCCTATAGTAAATGCAGCGGCTCCACTTCGGGGAGTACCATCGAATATAGACCGGTCAACCCAATTTCCGAATTTATCGTCGTCGTCGTCGTTAGAACAGGATGCAAGCCCTATGGCGAATACCATTAAAACTGTAATTCCCAACACTAATTTCATTACTCCTTTACTATTGATTTCCATTTTCATTCATTGTTTTATTTATGTTAAACTTTAGCCCTATGGAGACATATGCCGAACCATTGGGTTCAAAATCGTATAAGAGGTCGTTAGCTTCATCCAGAATTTCAAGGCGATTTCCAAGTAGGTATCCCATTCTAATTACCGTAGTGAAATTAGGTTGTATCCTATAGTGATGTTCCAATCCCAGATCGGCACCGTTGTACCTGATTTTCGTGTTTGTAAGATTGCCTATACCTTCAAAGGGAGTGGTTGCGGAATTATTGGCGTAAAGCCCGGAAAAAGCCCCTCTTGCCCTAATGGAATGTCTTTCATTAAAATTATAATTGACCCCGGTTGTGGGAATCCCTAAAAAATAGCTCCATGTCCTATTCACGATTTTTCTAAAAGAAAATGCCGGAAGAATTTGGGGTTCCCCAAAAAAAGTTCCATAACCTATCCCAAAGCTCAATACGGAAAATCCTGTTTCACTTTTCCATTTTTTTGAAACCATGGCCCTTACGTTAAAAACCAGATCGTCACTACTCACATTATTCTTGAAGTTCCCGGAGAGGGTAGGGGTAGCACCAATGTTCATGGACCAGGAGTCATTTAGGATACGCCGATAAAAAAAAGAGGCCCTTACCGTATGTATGTTTTCATAAAGGGATTCATCAAAAGTTTGAAACGTATTAAAAAAGGAAAATTCATGCTTGGTATAGGATAGTCCCAATCCCACCATACCGGATTTTAACTTTTTTCCCCCGGTAAGATGCATACCATATTGTCTTAGATCCGTATCTCCCAAACTGGGAACCATACTATATTCAAACCTTCCCAATTCACCGGGATCAGGCATTTGACACCAAGTAGGAACGTAAATTAAGGACAGCATAGACAATAGATAATAATTATACTTCAATTCCAATATTTTTTCCAAAACTAGTTTTGAGACAATAGCTTGGAAAAAAATATATACCGGATTTGGTTTTCCCTAGACCAAACGGGAAATTTTATCGACGGAAGCCCTGTACCGTATTGGTAGATAGATTTTAAAGATTGGTAGAGGAATTTTTACGCTCGGTATAAAATACTTCGGGATCCATTTGCATGCCCTTTAATTTGCGCATTAAAACTATTTTAATAATGAAAAAGGTTTTTGGTGTTCTATTTACCTTCATAACAATTTTGGCCTGTTCGGTAGATACTTCGGATATCCCTACTTTGGAAGTAGGTCAGGATTTTACCAATACCAATGTGAGATTGATCGTATTGGATACCTTCACGGTTAAACTATCTACTTTTAAGTTTGATAGCATCAATACCTCTAGTAGCGATAGATTATTGATTGGCGGGTACACGGACGAGTTTATGGGAGGGGTAAGGGCATCTAACTATTTTGAAGTTTCTCCCCAAGCCTATGATTTGCCTGATGATGCCGAATTGGATAGCGTTGCACTCGTTCTTGGTTATGACCATTATTTTTATAACGATACCACCCAGGTGGCACAAATTAATGTGCATCTCCTTACGGAGGAAGTGCAACCGGAGGAAGATTTTTTTTATAACACCAGCACCTTGGAATTTGATTTGGATCCCCTAGTTACCCGAAACTATAGGCCAGAACCATTTGATGAAGATTCGTTGCACATTTCGATTCCAATAGAATTCGGTCAACAAATTTTTAGTTTGATTCAAGAAAACGATATCAACGATATCGATGATCTATTGGAGAATTTCAAAGGTTTCAGTTTACAACCGGGTAGCGGGGAAGACGCTTCGATAATTGGTTTTTCCCGTGATCAAAATCGTACGTATCTGCGTTTTTTTTACTCGATACCCACAGAGTTCGAGGATGAGGAAGAGTTCCTCGATTTTTCCATCAGCCCGTCTTCCGAGGAACCAAAAGCGTTTAACAGTATTATAAGTGATGTCTCGGGAACAGGTTTGGAAGGTTTGATCGATCAGGAAATTGACCTGCCTTCTACAGATGCTCAAGATCTAAGCTACATCCAAGCGGGAATAGGATATGCCACCAAAGTGGAATTCCCTACCATACGGAAAGTTTTTGATATTCCGGGAACAGGTACTACGCTCAGTGCCAACTTACAATTAAAACCTCTTAGATCTTCCTATGATGATACGCTACCTCTTAGGGATTCTTTGAACGTGAATATTTTAGACCAGAATAACATTGAAGTAGGAACACTCACCATACAATCAATTGCCGTTGTTCTTGGCAGGATTACGGGCGAGCAAGAGGAATTTAATGATGTCATTTATGAAATACCGGTCGGGATCTACATCGATGAAAAGCTTAATGAAGCCAGAATTGTAGAAAATTCGTTGGTGCTCTTCACAGAGGAATACAATAGTACCGTGAACAGAATTGTACTTCAAGGAGAAGAAAATCGTGATTTTGAAGCTAAACTAACGCTTACCTACGCCATTTATGATGAATAGATTCCTACCATGCCTATTGGTATCCACTTTTCCCCTTATCAGCTTTGCACAGACCAATAATCTAACGGGTTCCCCATATTCCCTTTTTGGTCTGGGTGTTACCACCAGTTCCAATATTGGAAAGAACAGTGCCTTGGGAAATGGCGGGTATGCCTTGGGAGCAGATGGATTCATTAATAATTTGAACCCTGCTTCCTATGGTTCCTTCCCTGAAAAGACCTTTATACTCGATTTTGGGTTTTTAGCGGAGATAAGTACTATTGCCAATAGGAATACAGAGGAAAGAAGATTGGCCGCTAATTTTTCCAATCTTGCCATCGCTTCCAGTATCGATTCAAAATCCTCTTTTGGAATTTCCATTGTTCCGTATACCGATGTAGGCTATTCCCTTATTGGAATTGAAAGCAACGTGGAAGGTTCCACGGACCAATTTACTAGTAATGTTTTAGGGTCAGGAGCGCTTAATGAATTACGATTTTCCTATGGCCGTTCCTTTATGGAAAGATTAAGAATCGGTGCCAATATTTCCCTTTTGTTCGGATCCATCGAAGAACGTGAGGCACTAAATGCCGGCGCAAGCTCGTTGATCATTACGGAACAGAATACATACAACGGGTTCCAATTCGGCTTTGGCCTTCAATATGATTTTAATGATAAATTCGGCTTTGGCCTTGCAATGAACCTTCCTACCTCCCTGTCCGGGACACAGGATAGGGATGTTCAAAAAACATTGGATTTTAGTCCTGCAACCGTAGACGAGGAAACCGATATAGATCTAGACAATTTTGACCTTCCCATCGAAATCAATACCGGAATCGTTTTTAGACCCAAAAAGAATATTGGGATAAATTTGGATTATAGTGTTAAGCTATGGAACGCTACCGATCAAAGGGACAATGTAGGGGTGTTTGTGGACCAGTATACGTATGCGATCGGCGGAGAATATACCGTAGATGCAAACAGCTTTAAATTTTGGGAACGCATAGCGTTTAGGGCCGGGTTCAATTATGATACGGGGTATTTAAGGATCAATGACAATAGTGTTAATAGTTATGCTTTTACGGCCGGATTGGGAATCCCGTTGGGCTATAGATCCCGCTCCAAAGTAAACATATCCTTTGCATCCAATAATCGCGGTACTACAGAAGGGATATTGGTAGAAGAAAGATTTAGCACCATAAACATAAACTTTAGTTTAAATGACATTTGGTTTCTAAAACGTAAAATAGATTAACATAAAAAGACTACGATGAAAGCAAAGAAAAATAGCATCGCAATTATTTTAGGATTGTGTATGACCATAGTTTTTGGCCAGACCAAGATGAATCCCCAAGAAATGGCCGATTACCAAACGGATATCATGGTAAAGGAACTGCCCCTAAACGAAACGAAAAGGGAGGACGTTGCAAAAATCAATATAAAATATGCAGAAAAGATAGTAGTGCTTATGGAAGCCGATGGAAGTATGTTCGGCAAAATCGGAGAGATGAAAGGTATTAAAAAATCAAAGCATGCCGAACTGGAAAAAATTCTTTCCGAAGCACAGATGGAGAAACTAAAGGACGAACTGGAGCCAAAATTTAGAAAACATTTTAAAAAACAAATGAACCCATAACATGACACGAAAGCTGGGAATATTTTTTGGTTTGGCCCTTTTAGTATTGGCCGTCCTAATTTTTATTTTCCTGGGCAATGGTACCAGGGAAGAAAAGGTAGCTGCTAACAATACCATAGCTTCTGTAAATGCAGTTACCGAAAAGGTTGTTTTAAAATCTATTCCTTTTCGTATCAAAGCTACGGGAACTTTGGAGGCCAAAGAGAAAATAGAGCTCTTTAGTGAGGTGCAAGGTGTGCTCCAAAGAACGGGAATCCCTTTTAAAGCGGGAAATAGTTTTGCGAAAGGGCAGACCATTGTACGCATAGACTATGGCGAGCATCTAGCGCAACTTAAATCCAATAAAAGTAGCCTGGTAAACCAGATTGCCGCTATGCTCCCGGATATGGAGGTAGAATTCCCCAATGATGCAAAAAAATGGGAAACATACCTTAAAAACTTCCATATGGAAGGTTCTTTGGAACCCCTTCCCGAATTTTCTTCGGATGAAGAGCGGTTTTTTGTGGTCGGGAAAAATATTACACAGACCTATTACAACGTTCAAAACCAACAGGAAAGGCTATCCAAATATGCCATTAGCGCACCATTTGCCGGAGTGCTTACAGAGGCTAATGTAAATGTAGGGGCACTGGTAAGAAGTGGCCAAAAGCTGGGAGAGTTTATAGATCCATCGGTTTTTGAGTTACGTGTACTTGTCCCTGCTTCGGATAATGAATTTTTAAAGGGCAGCAAGAATGTTCAATTGATGGCATTGGATGGCCAAACCGGATATTTAGGAGAAATTATCAGGGTAAACCCAAGAATAGACCAGCAAACACAGACTATAGAAGTATTTATTGCAGTCTCGGATCCGCAGTTAAAAGACGGCCAATACTTAAAGGCAGAGATACAAGGGAAGCTTATAGACGAAGTGTATATAGTGAACAGCGAACTCCTTGTCAACAATGAAAATGTATATGTTATTAGAGATAATGCACTGGCTTTACAGCAGGTATGGCCCATAAACTATTTGGGAGATAGTATTATGGTCAAAGGGCTTTCCAACCATCAAATGCTGTTGAGCATTCCTATTCCCAATGCCTATCCCGGAATGAAAATAAATTCGAATAAGCTACAATAGCATGAAGAAGTTTATAGGTTATTTTATAAAATATCCGGTAGCGGTCAATATTTTCATTATTGGTTTCTTCATCTTTGGTTTTTTGGGATATCAAAAACTCAATTCTTCCTTTTTCCCACTATCGGATCCAAGTTTTATAAACATCAGCGTAAGCTATCCGGGAGCTTCCCCCGAGGAAGTGGAAAAAGGGGTCATTGAAAAGATCGAGCGCAATTTGGAAGGTGTTTTAGGGGTAGATAGGGTCACTTCCGTATCCAATGAGAATTTGGGTACGGTCAATGTAGAAATCTTATCCGACTACGACATTAATTTGGTGCTGAACGATGTAAAAAATGCCATAGATAAAATTCCTTCCTTTCCTAGAGGAATAGAACCTCCGGTGATTGAAGCACAAAAACCTACCCGGGATGCCATTACCTTTGTAGTCGCCGGGAATAATGTTCCACTAAGTATCGTTAAAGAAGCTGCACAGGAAGTAGAGGACGACCTATTACGTATGGATGGCATTTCCCAAATCACACTTTCGGGTTTTCCGGATGAGGAAATAGAAATAGCGGTTACCGAAGACAAGCTTAGAAGCTATCAACTTACTTTTGAAGAAGTATCGCAAGCCGTAGCCAATACCAACCTTCTTATTTCGGGAGGATCTATAAAAACCGAAAAGGAGGAATATTTAATACGGGCAGATCAAAAAGCATACTACGCTGAACATCTAAAAGATATTGTTGTAAAGTCTACCACAGGAGGAAGTAAAGTACTCCTAAGGGATATAGCCTCGGTAAAAAATACGTTTAGCGAAACACCGGATTTAATTTACCTCAACGGTGAGCAAGCGGTTAAGGTTTCCATCGTAAATACCAACACGGAAGACTTGATCAGCAGTGCCGATCAAGTAAAAGCATATATCGAAAATTTTAACGCCTCCCATGAAAATCTAAAATTGGAAGTCACCTTTGATGCTTCGGAAGCTATTAAAGGAAGAATTTCCCTGCTTTTGGAAAATGCAATTATAGGAATGGTACTGGTACTCCTATTGCTCTCTTTCTTTTTAAGACCGGGAGTTGCATTTTGGGTCGCTTTTGGATTGCCTATTTCCTTTTTCGGGATGTTTATTTTTTTATCGGGATTCAATGTCACCCTGAACATGCTTTCCATGTTCGGGATGATCTTGGTGATTGGGATACTGGTGGATGACGGAATTGTGATCGCCGAAAATATTTACACCCGCCATGAGAAGGGAGATAGCCCGATAAGAGCCGCCGTTAATGGAACCTTTGAAGTGCTAAAACCCATCCTTTCCGCTATAGCCACAACCATTCTGGCATTTTCCATATTCTTTTTCCTGGACGGTCTTATAGGAGAGTTTTTCAGGGATATTGCTATTGTAGTTAGCCTAACCCTTGTTGTTTCCTTAGTAGAAGCCTTGCTTATTCTCCCTGCACATCTAGCGCATTCCAAGGATTTAAAGGGAAAGAAAAAAACATATCGATTTAATCTTTATGGGGAACAATTGATGCGATTTTTGCGCGATAAGGTCTACAGTCCGGCATTTCGTTTTAGTCTTCGAAATAAGTTTTTATCCTTCGCTATCGTTTGCTTTCTCTTTATGCTGACCCTGGGAGCCTTTGCTGGAGGAATTATTAAGTTGACCTTCTTTCCTACCAATGCGAGCGATCAAATCGGTATCAATCTAAATACTCCACAAGGTACCAGCGTAGTGATAATCGATTCCATAGCGAACTATATAGAGACCAAGGTTTGGGAGGTTAATGAAGCTATGGGGGGCAATTCCGTTGGAGATCCAATGATAAAGAGCACGGTAAAACGCATAGGGCCCGGAAATGCTACTTCCACAATTACCGTGAATCTAGCCCCTAGTGAAACACGGGCCATTTCTTCTACCGAAATTTCGAATGAAATCCGTGAATTGACAGGTAACATCGCGGGCCTTGAAAAATTGAGTTTCAATTCCGGGGCCAATGTAGGAGGAAGCCCGATATCGGTTTCCCTTCAGGGAAAAAATATTGCGGAATTGAATTTGGCCAAGGAGATGGTGTACCATGAACTCCAAAAAAATCTAAATGTAAAAGATATTACGGATACCGACCCGGAAGGAATCAAGGAAATCAAACTGGAGTTAAAAGAGAATGCCACCCTTTTAGGTCTTAGCCTCAACGACGTTATGGGACAGGTACGAACCGCTTTTTTTGGAAATGAGGTACAGCGCGTACAACGAGGTCAGGACGAAATAAAGATTTGGGTGCGTTATGCCAAAGAAGATCGGTCAAGCCTTCGCAACATCAGGGACATTAGAATTGCTACCCCAAACGGACGTATTCCCTTATCCGAGATTGCCTCTTACACTATAGAACGTGGAGATGTGGCCATTAACCATTTGGACGGAACCAGGGAGATTACGGTAGCGGCGGACCTTGCCAATCCTAAAGCTAGCGCGGCCGCCATTATGCAAGACCTGACAACCCGTGTTGCCCAAGATGTTCAAATGAAATATCAGGGTGTTGTATTGAGTGCTGAAGGACAAAACAGGGAAGTAGACAAAATAACGACTTCCGTAAGTAGCGTATTGCCAGCAATTATTTTCCTGATCTATGTGGTTATCGTATTTGCTTTTAGATCGTATAGCCAACCCTTTATCCTTTTAGCACTTGTTCCTTTTAGTATTATTGGAGTGGCTTGGGGACATTGGCTACACGGATTTCCTATGAGTATACTTTCTTATTTGGGAATCATAGGTCTCATAGGAATTGTTGTAAACGATGGGTTGGTCTTTACGGGTAGGTTCAATAGTTTCTTAAAAGAGGGTTTAAAGTTTGATGAGGCACTCTATGAAACCGGAAGATCCAGGTTCCGAGCTATTTTCCTGACTTCCATTACTACTATTGCCGGTCTTGCCCCTTTAATGTTGGAGAAGAGTTTACAGGCGCAATTTTTAATACCTATGGCCATTTCAATTGCTTACGGTATTGCCATTGCAACCTTGCTGACCCTATTCATATTACCCATTTTTCTTTCTTTTTCCAATAGTGTAAAAGTAAAACTGGCATACTGGTTCACTGGAAAGAGACCCTCTCGGGAATCTGTGGAACGGGCCGTAAAAGAATTAAAAGTAGCACATGAAATTATATAAGGAAATAACGGTATTGCTGTTCTTTTTTTGGCCTATACTAATGCTGCCACAGGAAGAACTTAAACTGGAAGAGGCCATAGCAATTGCTATGGAACGCAATTATGACCTTAAAATAGCGAGAAACAATGTAGCTATTGCCACCGTTGAGGCCGATTTGCTGAATAGCGGATACCTCCCCCGAGTGTCCGCCAGCGGTGGAATAAATTATAGCAATGAGAACCAAAGCGTGACCTTTGCAGATGGTACCACTACGGCCATAGACGGAGCGGAAACGGAATCGTACAACGCTTCGTTAACCGCCGAGTATACTTTGTTCGATGGTATGGAACGCAAATTCAAACAAGATAGGAACAACGAAAATTTGCTCTTGAACGAATTGCAGCACCGACAGGAAATAGAAAATACCTTGATCTCTATTTACGAAAACTATTTTAATGTAGCATTTCAAAAGCAGGTAGTGGAGAATCTAAAGTTGAACCTCACCAATTCAACAGATCGGTTGGATAGGGCCATAAGACAACTTAAATATGGCCAAGGTACCACTTTGGACGAACTGAACGCACAAGTGGATCTGAACAACGATAGTATTTCGTACATAGAGGCCGTACGGGATTTGAACAACCTTAAACGCAACTTTAATTTGGTATTGGGCCGTGATGTTCGTACGTTGTTCACCATAGATACTATTGTTTCCTTTCAGAATGTTCTGTCATTGGAGAAAGTACTTGCCCAAATGAAAAAGAGCAATGTACAGCTTGTTTTGGCAGCACGAAATATTACCTTAAGCGAGCTGGACCTAAAGATCAACCGTGCTACCTTCCTTCCAAAACTATCGGGAAGTGTAGCCTATCAATGGAACGAAAGTTTGAACCCGCCTACTTCCTTTGCTTTGGAGAATGAAACCTATGGCCTAAATTTAGGATTAAACCTTTCTTGGAATATTTTTGATGGCGGAAGCAGTAGGACCAAGGTTAAAAAGACGAAAATAGACCAAAGGAACCGGGAAATAGAGCTCATACGGATAAAGGAAACAGTTCTTGCCGATACCTACAATGCCTATGAGACCTATAGTATAGCGCAATATACCTTAACTGCGGAAGCTAAAAATGTAGGCACCAATGCGCTTAATTTTCAACGTACACAAAAGCAGTATAGCCTAGGGCAAGTTACTACGGTAGAATTTAGACAAGCGCAAATAAACCTATTCAATGCCCGAAACAATTATGCAAAAGCCAAATACGATTTAAAACTAGCGGAGATTCGTTTGTTGCAGTTAGGCGGCATGCTCATAAATTGAAAAAGTTTAAACAAGTTCATTAAACATCCTTGATTTCTTTATGGAGCGGGAAATAATAATTCAATTGTATCGGCACCGAACTCAATGTCGTCCAAATGACCCATCTTACTTTTATCGGCCGTTATCAAATGCATGTGCATATGGGTGTCGTGATGCGTAAATATTCCTTGATGCCTGTTGGAGTAAAAGCCTATGATATCTACTTCTTCATGGGCAACCATATAATTCTGTTGCCCCACATGTGCCTCTTGTGGTGAACGCACTACGCTATTGTCCGGTAAGTTTTGAATGTGGATTTTTGCCTTGGAAACCTGTCCTTTAATTCTGAAGATAAAAGGTTTTGCCAGATCCAGGGTTTGTTCGGTAATATAGTACTCTAATTGTTTTAAGTTACTAATATTGCCTGGGAGTCGTTGAGTCCTCCATTTTTTTACGGTACCGTAGACAAAAAAAGGTGCCTTTGCCTGATCTGTTTTTTCCACTTGCATACTGGTATCGGATAGTACCGTAGATCTATAGGTTTCACCGTCCACAATAAGTAATTCCCCTTTGAGATATTCCACCGGACCAAGTCCATATAGGTTTGGATTTTTTTGTATCGTGTCGAGATCTATGATTCCCGCAAGTTTACCTTTCCACATCACGTTTTTCATTGCCCCGGCAATATGCACCATATAGTTTTCAACGACATCTTTTTGTTTTTCGGTTTTTAGATTACAACTTAACACCATCATAAGAATAGGGAGTATGGTAACAGTTTTGGACATTTTTTTTATATGTAAAGATACGCCTAAGCAATATCAAAAGCGATAGCAATATTTTTTAGATGGGGACATGGCTAAAAATAGGTTGGTTTTTATGGGTAGAACGTACGGAATATACTTTGCTTTCGTTTGCTTTTCCTTTTAATTTTAAGGTAGCGATCAGTTCTATTTTCATATGATTCCTTAGTCCGGAAGCATGCACATAGAATTCGGTGAACAGTATTTCTTTGTTATAGCGCTTACAGAGTCCCAATAAACGGGCCGTGGTATTCAAAACATCTCCATGATAGGCAATATTTTTGGATTTGCCGCCCACTAAAGTTGCGGTAACCGTACCTGTGCTGATTGCAGCTTTAAAAGTGGGAAGCAACCCAAATTTTGAAATATAGAAGTTCCTATGATTTTCGAAACCTTGTTTGATCTCTTGGAAGATATTAATGGCCCGACCATTATCCGAATGGGAGGCCAGCCAAGTAAGCACCACTTCGTCACCTACAAATTGATAGATATCAAACTTGAAATCCTTGATGGAAAAAATGATGTCTTCAAAACATCTATTTAAAAGGCGACTATATTTTACATGTCCCAAGGTTTCCGCTAGGCTAGTGGAATCATTGAGGTCTAAAAAAAGAAAAGTCCGGCGCTCCTCTAATGGCTGTGCATACTTTCCAATGATATAGTTGTAGAACACATGTTGTCCAAAAGTTTTACGCAAGCGTCTTAAAAAACTAACTATAATACTTAGGGAATAGTAGTATATGAAAAAAGAAATGAAGAGTCCGGAGGCGAGGAATTGAAGGGAGTTCTGTATCGCTTCCATAAAAACGATCTCATTCTCTACCATTTCCGCAATAGTAAAGACAATAAATATCGGTAGTATAATGATAAAGGCACTATCCACTTGCCAAATCAGTCGCTTTTTAAAGAAGGAGAAGTTTTGGGTCATTTTAGGATGAAAGTATTTTTCATGGATCAAGGTGAGGATACCTATTAAAAAACCGCCCATGCTTACCCTTACATAGGCGGTCAACGTATTTATTTCCCTTGAGGGGTCAAATGAAAAGTTTAGCTTTTCCACCCCTGTTGTCTTGATAAAAATGAACAGGTTGGCCCCTCCTATGAAAAGTAATAAAATGATGCCAGTTTCAATAAGGTACTGATATCCTTGGCGATATGGATCGGTGTTGCTCAAAATCTATTGTTGTTTTTGATAGCTCCAAATAGCGGCCGTGTTAAAAATGATCGCTAACATTGCGGTATATATAAATTCCCATTTCATATCCAGGAAGCCGCTCCCTTTGAGCAATACTTTCCGTGTTACCGAAATAAAATGTGCCAATGGGTTGGGAATAGTGGCGTACTGTGCCCATTTGGGCATACTGTCAATAGGGGTGAAAAGGCCGCACATCAAAATAAAGATCATCACAAAAAAGAAGGCCACGAATATTGCCTGTTGCTGTGTATCCGCAAAATTGGAAATCAATAGCCCCAAACCTAGAACACAGATGATGTTTATTATGGCATAGCCGTAGATTAGCAAAATACTTCCTCGCATGGGGATATTAAATACCAGTTTGCTTGCCAGTAAACCAACGGTTAACAATATCATGCCGATACATAGGAAAGGCACCAGTTTCCCTACGATGAATTGCCACTTTTTTATGGGGGTCACATTTATTTGTTCTATAGTACCTATTTCCCTTTCCTTCACCACGTTCATTGCCGATAAAATTATCGTAAGTAAAGCCGTGAGTTCCGCTAAAATGCCCGGTGCCATAAAGTGTGGGTACTCCAATTCTGGATTATACCAACTATTGTTCGAAACGATGACAGGATTAGGGGTATCCGCACCAGTATTGACGATCAAAGGTTCATCTACCCGAATTTCCTGATTGAGGGATGCTATTATAGTGTTCAAATACCCGGATCCTACGGTGGCTTGTTGACCATTGATCGCGTTGACCAAGATCTGTAGTTTTGGCGACTCCCCGCGATACCATTCTTTTTCGAACTTTGTGGGTACTTCAAGGATGATATCTACTTCATCTGCCTGCATTAGATCCATTGCTTCGTTATTGTCAAAAGGAGCGGCAATAATCGAAAACCGATCATTGGCCATTATTTTATGGGTAAGTAATCTCGAAATCTCGGATTGATCCTTGTCCACAATGGCCAATCGCACATTTTTTACCTCGTTGGAAGCGGCGTTCGATAAAAGGATAAGTTGCACTATGGGCAAGATCGTCATCATGGGAAGCAATGTCCTGTCCCTAAAAATCTGAATGAATTCTTTTTGTATAAGGTATTTGAGTATGCTCATGATCTGTCTAGTTTAGGGGAAATCGCCTTATTCCAAGCGTATTTTAAAATTTTTCCAAGTAAGTGCCAACAAAACGGTAGTCATGCATAAAAGCACACCTACTTCAAAAAGTATAAGGTTCAGCCCTGTACCACGTAGCATTATTCCTTTTAGTATTTCAATAAAGTAAGTGGCGGGAACAATTTTTCCGAGGTATTGTAAAATCAAGGGCATACTGGCCAACGGGAAAATAAAACCGGACAATATCATGGAAGGTAGCATAAGGCCCATTAGGGATTTCATCATGGCACTTTGTTGGGTATGGGAAACGGTAGAAATGAGGGTTCCCAATGATAGGGCGGTCACCACATATAGAAAGCACATCAATAGTAATAGCCCTATACTTCCAATTATGGGCACGTTAAACACAAAATAACCGATCAGTAAGACCATAACGGCATTGATAAATGACAACAATGCATAAGGAGCTACTTTTCCCAATATTATAAGTAATGGGGGCAAAGGTGACACCAGAAGGATTTCCATAGTGCCCAACTCTTTTTCCCGAGCTATGGTAAGGGAAGTAAGCATGGCACAAATAATCAATAAGATGAGTGCAATAGTACCGGGAACAAAATTATAGGCACTAATAAGCTGCGGGTTGTATAACATCCTTGTCTCTAGCCCTATGGTATATGGATCGGTTCCCTGTTCCAGTCGTTCCTTCTGAAAACTCCCCACCATTTCGTTTACATATTGTACTAAAGTTGTTGCGTTATTGGGGTCGGATCCGTCGGCAAGGAGCTGGAGCTTAAGTGCTTTTCCGGCGTAAAAATCTTCCGAAAAATTATCGGGGATTACAACAACTAATTTTGAGTTTCCAGCTTTTAGGCCCTCTTCCATCTGTCGTTCGGATGAAATAATGGCGTTGACGGTGAAATTCCCGGAACTTTGTAAGTGGTAGATGAATTGTTTGCTGGTTTCATCCTTCGCATAATCCAATATATCGATTTCGGCATCCTTAAATTCATTGGTCACCGCGTAGCCAAAAATCAAAATTTGCGCAAGTGGCATACCAAAAAGGATAAGTAAGGTCCGTTTGTCCCTTAGGATATGATAGAATTCCTTTTTTACAAAAGCCCAAAAAACCTTTAACATAACAGGGGATTAAATGATAAATACCATATCTAATTTCAATTCGGTATCCTTTAGTTCAATAGCACACTTTTTAAAGGAGGGTTTGCCCATCTTTGTCATATTGGATGCGCCCACGGATTCTTTGGGCATCCCTATGAAATTGGATTTTACAAGGCCATCGCTATCCTCATCGTGAAAAACGGCAATGGCATAGGTGCCATAGGGCACATGCTTAAAAGTGAACGAGGCATGCTCCGTGAATTCTTTGACGTAACCTTTTTTAAAAGCTTTATCGGGCTCTTTGGGAAAACCATCTTCTTGGTCAAAGAGCATAAAAACAATCTGTCCTTTTTTATTTTCAATACCCTTTATGTGAATTGTAATAGTACCCGTATCCAAAGTACCATCTTTAGTCTCCTGTATAAACCCCATGGTTATTAGTGCTAAAACGAATAACATACTTCCTTTTCTCATTGTTTTCCTTTTTTAATTGATGAAGTGATTTAAACTTTTTCAATTGGCTAAAAAATCATGAATTTTCGCTTCAATCCAAAAAGTTTAAATCACTTCGATTTTATAATTATCTCACCAGTTTTAAAAACACTTCGTCCATGGTCTGGGCTTTAAACTGCTTTTTAAGATTACCGGGAGTATCCAGAGCTTCTATTTTTCCATTGACCATTATGGAAATACGGTCACAATATTCGGCCTCGTCCATATAATGTGTGGTTACGAAGATGGTGCTTCCCCTTTCCGCCGCTTCGTAAATTGCCTCCCAAAACTGACGTCTCACCATGGGGTCTACCCCGCCTGTGGGTTCGTCTAGAAATACAATATCCGGATCGTGCACCATGGATATGGCAAAGGCCAAACGTTGTTTCCAACCCAACGGAAGTGATTTCACCTGTTGGTTCGCAACCTGGTTAAGGCCCAGTTCTTCTAATATCTCAGCGGTTTTTTCCTTGATCTGTTTTCTTGAAAGCGAATAAACCCCACCGTAAAAGCGGATATTCTCCATTGGGGTCAAATCCTCGTACAAGCTGAATTTTTGGGACATATACCCAATTCGTTCCTTAATTTTTTCGGATTGTCCAACAATATCCAAGCCGGCTACCGTTCCGTTTCCGGAGGTGGGCCTGCTTAAGCCGTTCAACATTTTCATCGCTGTGGTTTTTCCGGCGCCATTTGCCCCTAAAAAACCGAATATCTCCCCTTGTTTTATCTCAAAGCTAATGGCGTCAACGGCGGTAAAGTCCCCGAATTTTTTGGTAAGATTTTCGACCTGTATGACATTTTTGTTTTCCATAGGACTATACCCGATCTTTTTTTGTTGTGGAAAGGTCTAGGAAGACATCTTCAACGGTAGCTTTAATAGCTTTTACTTGGGCTACTTTAAAACCTTCTTTTTTCAAAACGGTTCCAAGCACTTCGGGCGCTATTTTTTCTGCGGTAGTCAAATGTAAGAACTCCCCAAAAGGCAAAATACTTTGTGTAAAATCCTGTTTTCTCAAATATTTTAAAGTATTGTAAGTGTCATTGGTCTTAATGGCGTAAAGCGGTTTTTTAAAATCGTCCGTCATCTGTTGCGGATTGTCAATTTTGAGGATTTTTCCTTTTTGAATGAGTGCGATCCGATCACATAAGCTGGCTTCGTCCATGTAAGGGGTGCTTACGAGAATGGTAATGTTCTTTTCCTTAAGGCTTTGCAGCATATCCCAAAATTCTTTTCGGCTGACCGCATCTACACCGGTAGTAGGTTCGTCCAGAAACAAAACCTTGGGTTTGTGGATTAATGCACAGCAAAGGGCCAGCTTTTGCTTCATCCCTCCGGAAAGCTTACCTGCCAAGCGATTTTTAAAAGGCTCGATCTGCACATAGATATCTTTGATCAGGTCGTAATTTTTTTCAATGGTCGTTCCAAAAATAGTTGCGAAAAAAGATAGGTTTTCCTCCACGCTGAGGTCTTGGTAGAGCGAAAAACGCCCGGGCATATAGCCTACTTTTTTGCGTACTTCCTTGTATTCCAGCACCACATTGTGCCCGGCTACGGTGCCTTTGCCCTCGTCCGCAATGAGCAGGGTCGTTAAGATTCGGAACAAGGTAGACTTCCCGGCGCCGTCTGGCCCAATAAGTCCGAACAGTTCGCCGTCCTGCACCTTAAAACTAATATCGTCCAATGCGGTGATATCACCATATTTTCTACTGATATGTTCTACCGTAATCGCCGACATTTATTCTTCGTTTGAATTGAACAGGACTTCGCCTGGCATACCTATTTTTAAATAACCATCGTTTTGTACTTTTACCTCTAGCGCATATACCAAACTTACCCGTTCCTCTTTGGTTTCAATGGTTTTTGGAGTAAACTCGGCTTCGCTGGCAATCCATGAGACGGTACCATTTAGCCTATGGTAGTCCTCTTCGCCGTCATCTACCAGTACGGTAACTTTATCGTTCAATTTTACCTTTTGCAGGATGGTCGCACTGGTATAGGCCCGTAACTTCAGCTCCTCTAGATTGGCTATTTTATAGAGTGGGGAACCGTGATTTACCAATTCATTGGGCTCCGCAAATTTTGTTAGAACGGTTCCGGTAATCGGGTTTACAATGAGATGGTCATTGATCTGCTTATCAATAAGGGCAATTTCTGCCTGTAGCGGTTTGCGTTCGGAGAGAATTCCTCGGTTGGCTACATTTACATTTCTTTTCGTAGCATTGATCTGTTGGTTGACCAGATCAATTTTGCCATTATAGTCGTCCAATTGCTGTTGTGTGGCCGCCTTTTGTTTTAATAGTCGTTCTGTACGGTTTCTCTCACGAATAAGGTTGCTACGGTCTTCCAGAAGAACGGCTACCTCTGGTGCGGCTTCCTGTAACTTCTCGTCCAATGCCTCCATACGGGCCAATAATTTCATTTTTTCGAGATATAATTGTGTGGTGTCTATTACACCTATAAGGGTATTGGCATTTACATGATGTCCTTCGTCTATACTTAACTGCAATAATTCTCCGTTACCTTTGGCACTTACGGTAATGGTAGTAGCTTCAAAATTTCCGTATGCATCGGATTTATGATTGTTGTTACAAGCGGCCATGATGAAAAATGTTATAAGGACAATGCAAATTGTTTTCATTAAAAAAGGTTTAAAGTTGACCTATTAGGGTTAAATATTCGATGGTGAATTGTTGCAATTGGATTCGGTTGAATTCAAGCTGTTGTTCTGCATTGATCGCAGTATTTATTTGTGTAACATATTCACTTGAATTGATTACACCATTATCCAATTGTACTTTGGATTGTTCCAAAATCTCTTGTTGAAGGCCAACGATGGCGGCATCATTGGCTATCTGTTCTTCCAATGCCTTTATTTTAGCGAGATATTCCTTTGATTGCGATTGAATATCGAATAGAAAAATGTCACGATCTACTTCAATTTGTTCCTGTTGTATCCGAAGCAACTCCCTTTCCTTTTTTCCTTTACCAAAATCAAGGAAATTCCAGCTCAGTTTTACACCTCCAAGGGCATAGGGGCTATCATCAAAATCCGAAAAATTCAAGGGATTGGGATTTCCTATCCCTCCTTGCGCAAACAGCGCTACTTTTGGTCTTAAACTGGCGGCAATGGACGTTTCCCGTGCGGCAAATAGGGATTTTTGACTATCGAAAAGTGCTTGTTCCGGCCTGGTAATTTCATCGGTAATGAAATTTTTGGGCATTACAGGCATCTCAAATTGCACATCGGCGGGAAACGTCTTGCCAGTTAACTGTTCCAACATGGCGGCATAGGAGTTGATATCACCTTGTAGTTTTATAATGTCGGAGGTGAGTTCCAGTTGTCTTACCATTAATTTGGAGACTTCGCTTTCCAATACCGTTCCATTGTCGTAACCCGATCGCAGTGTTTCAATATCAACATCCAAATCCTCTTTGGACGTTTGAAAGATACGTTGTTGTTTTTTTGAGAGGGATAGGGCAAACAATAGGGTATTGACACGATCTTTAAGAGAACGGAGTGCTACGTCCAATGATTTGCGTTCCACACTCGAGGAAGCCCGCTGAATATTCTTTTCGGCTCTTTTTTTTCCTCCGTCATAAAGGTCGTATTCCGCACTGAGGTAGGCATTGTAGGTTTCCAATGGTCCTTCTATGGCTTGAGTTCCCAGGTCCAGTTGAATATTTTCGCTCTGCAGCTGTCCAAGCCCGTTGAGGTCTATTTTGGGTAAAGCAGATCTCTTGATGACCTCAAGATTTACTTTTTCCAATTCGTTTATGAGGCCGGTGTCCTGGATGAGTGGATAATTTTGCTGTGCGTAGGTATAGACCTGTAACAAGGTCACTTTTTGGGAAGTGCGTTCCTGAGCGGTGCCGGCATAGGAAAACACCATCAAAGTACATAATATCAAAGTGTTTCTTGGCATCATAAGTATAGCATTTGATGGCATTAACCGTTTGGTTAATGCCTGTGCAAATTTTTTTTCTGCCTTCTTGAACATTTTCTGTGGATCTCTTGGGTAAAAATCGTTATCAACCATTAAATTTAACCATTTGGTTAATACAAATATAAATTTTTTATTTTAGGACGGACCGTCTTATAAAATCTTTAACAATTTCTTTGCGTTCCGACATGATATTCAAATATTCCTTTTCCGGAATATCGAGCATATTTTGAAACACCGGTTTGGCAATGAAGGGGAAAATAATCAAGGACATGACCGTTAAGATCATATGATGGGGGGGAATGTCCCTCAATTTTTCGGATTGTTGCTCCGCTATAATCTGAAGGATAAGGTTTTGCATTATTTCATCATCCGCCATTTTTTTCTTCATATATTCAATGGTACTCACATGGCCCTGGGCCATTTCATGCAATAGAAACATGGGTATTTTTGGGTTGGGTAGCATGGTGTCTATATAGGAATCGACCAGTTTTTCGAACTTTTCTATTACGCTTCCGTTATACGACAACGCTTCGATCAACTTCGGCGCCATAATATCGACATGATTCTTTAAAATACGCTCAAATAGCAATTGTTTGCTTCTGTAATAGTAATGCAGCATGGCTTTATTGATTTTGGCCGCATCCGCTATTTCTTGCATACGTGCCCCTGCAAAACCTTTTTGCACAAAAATTTTTTTAGCCGCTTCCAAGATTTTTCCTTCTGTGTCCTGTTCCATAGTATTGTTTTGGGCAAATTTAGTTAAATGGAATTATATTGAAATTTTGACTTTGATAGTAGGTACGTATCGGATGCCTATGGATAAGCGATACCCAAAGAGCATCACCTCCCCGTAATTTTTAGGTGCACAGGGTGAAGTAAAATGATAGTTGTAGCATAATATGATGTCTATTTTGAAGTACTATTTCATAAATTTTACTACATTGTTTTTGCTAACACCGTCTATGATCAATTTTTCTTTATTAGTTGGTATGGCTGCATCGGTATTGCATGTGGCTTCGGGTCCGGATCATCTTGCCGCGGTTACCCCCTTGGCTATAGAAACCAAGGGAAAAGTGTGGAAAATTGGGTTGTTTTGGGGTCTGGGCCATGTCTTGGGAATGCTGCTCATTGGAGTGCTCTTTTTACTTTTTAAGGAGTATATCCCCGTAGAACGGATATCGGCCTATAGCGAGCAATTGGTAGCGGTTGTTCTTATTGCCGTAGGTTTATGGGCGTTGTATAGTATTTTTAATACGAAGCACAATCATAAACATCCTCATGTACATGATGGGGACCAGCCGTATATTCATGTACATGAACACCAACACGATGCCAATACTTTAAATCATGGCCATTCCCATGAGAAAAAAGTAAAACAAAATTTATGGTCTTCTTTTGGTATTGGGGTTTTACATGGTCTGGCCGGAGTCGCACATTTTTTACTCTTACTTCCTGTATTGGGTTTTGAAACCCAATTGGAAAGCGTGTGGTATATCATTGGTTTCGCCCTTGGAACCGTTTTGGCCATGACTGTATATACCTTAGTTTTAGGAATGCTGTCCAAATATGCCAAAGGCCGGAACAATAAAACGGTATTTAGAACAATTCGCCTTTCAGGAGGATTATTTGCTATTGTTATCGGTGCCTATTGGTTGTATCTCAGCATTTAAAATTTCAAATCTGTTATTACAATCCTGTGATTTCCGGTATCCGCTATAATGAGTTTGTTTTTCTGTGTGGTAATGGAAAAGGGCCAATATAGGGAGCTGTCGGTTCCCATCATCGTATCTTTATTTTCGCTTCCGGTTTTAAAATTACGCTTTCCGATAACCGCGGTGGCCTCGGCATTATGGGCGGTAGGAATCCTGTTGAACCACAATATTCTGCTGTTTCCGGTATCATTGATTAAAATCCCGTCTTTATAAAAACAGGCATCATACGTCCAGTTCAACGATTTTGATGAGGGAAATAGACCAAACTGGTTTTGGCCACAAGCATCAAAATCGGTCTGCCCAATCAAAATATCCGCTGCCCGCGTACATGCGGAATCCATTGAATTCCAAATTAGGGTACGGTAGAATTGCGTGTCCGCTACGGCCAGTTGTCCCTTTGCATTTACTTTGATGGAATAGGGCCAAATAGGTTCCTCATTATGGTAATCCCTAGTGGTAAAATTGGGCTTTCCAATAAGCTTATCCGCATGGGAATAATTTTGGGTAGGCATGTTTTCATAAAACAAAATACGCCTATTCCCCGTATCCGCGATCCATAAACGCTTACCGTCCGAAAAAACGCCATAAGGCCAGTGCAGTGTTGCCGCGGTCGGATTACTTCCAATACCTTTCACGTTGATCGTATTGGAGGTAAAATCCGGTTGTCCTAAAACCACATCGGCGGCCTGTCCGTTTTCAGAGGGTAAGGTATGCCATATAAGCACCCTATGGTTCCAAGCATCCGCCACGATCATTATTTTTCCATTGCTCCAGATTCCGGAGGGGTAATGTAAGGTGTTTGCCGTTGCATTACCGCCGGAATTTCTACCGGTATCGGAAATGGCCGCTTGCCCTAGAACCACATCGGGTTCTTGGTATGTTCCCGTAGGGATGGTATGCCATATAAAAACCCGATTCCGCCCGGTATCCGATACAAAAAGCTTATTATCTGCCGTAAAGACTCCTCTGGGTGCCAAAAATGGCATTTGTTCGGAACCTTTAAAAATATAGGAGTTGGTTACCTGATTCCCCAGTGTTTCAAAATTCATAGATTCGTATCATTTCTCTTTTTGCGAAAGAAGCTGTTTGTCCTGCCCCATAGACTTTCAAAATCCGTAGGGTTTTCTGTTTGTACCAAAGTTTTATGGGTTTAACATATCCTAGGAAGCTGTTCCCCCGGAAGCATACTGATCACCCGTTTGCCTCCGATGGCACTTTCCATAATCACTTGTTTGGGATGTTCCGCTACCACACTTCCAATGATTCTTGCATTTTTTCCATTTTCATCCTGCTGCAGTTCTTGTACAACCGAGTGCACTTGGTCTGCAGCAACGAAGGCAATGAAAAGCCCTTCATTAGCCACATATAAAGGATCTAATCCTAGTAATTCGCAAGCACTGGCGACTTGATCGTCCATGGGGATATCCCTTTGAAACAAATCGATTCCCAAATGAACCGTTTGTGCAATTTCTTTTAAAACCGTGGCAACACCACCCCGGGTAGGATCGGTAAGTAAATGAATATCGGCACCAAATTTTTCTATGAGACGCAGTACGGTGTGGTTCAGATTTGTAGTATCGCTCTGTATTTCGGAATCGAACTCCAAACCCTCCCGGACAGACATGATGGCCATACCGTGGGAAGCAATATTACCACTTATAATAATTCGATCACCGGCTTTGATCTGTTTTGCATTGATATGGGCTTTCGCATGAATAGGGCCCAACCCGGATGTGTTTATAAATATCTTGTCGCCCTTTCCTTTTTCTACTACTTTGGTATCGCCCGTGACTACCTGCACCCCAGCCTTTTCACAAGCATATTTAATCGCTACGAGAATATCCCAGAAATCACTGACCTTTAATCCCTCCTCAATAATAAAGCTTAGGGATAGGTATTTGGGAATGGCCCCGCACATGGCAAGATCGTTAACGGTACCGTTGACCGCTAATTCTCCTATATTTCCTCCGGGGAAAAAGATGGGGGATACCAAAAAACTATCCGTGGAAAAGGCCGTCTTTCCACTTAATTCCAGAAATGCACCATCATGGTGTTCATCTAGAAGGTCATTGCTCAAAAGATCAAAAACACCACTTTCCAAAAGTTTATGGGTGAGTGCCCCACCACTACCGTGGCCCAAAGTGATGACATCAAAATCGAGCTTCGGCATGGGGCATTGTAGTTGCATGTGTATTTTTTTGGTATCGGACATTTTATTTATGTTGAAAGGGCTTAAGGTTTATTATCCTATTTCCACTTATGGATATGATTGTGATAGCCCGTCTGTATAGGTTCGTATTTCATTGAAGTTAGCCGACTTTAATTATGCCTCTACCATTCCGGAAAAGTGATAATAGGCGGCACAGGCTCCCTCACTACTTACCATAGGAGCGCCCAAAGGATTAGTGGGTTTACATTTCTTGCCAAATTGAGCGCATTCAAAGGGTTTTTTGATGCCCTTCATAATCTGACCAGAGATGCATTCGGGATTTTCAGGAGCTTCCTCAATGGTAACACGGTATTTTTTTGTTGCATCAAAAGCGGCATATTTTTCCCGTACCGCATATCCGCTTTCCGGAATTTCTCCTATGCCCCGCCACATTTGGTTGCGTATCTCAAAAACTTCTTCGATTACCTTTTGTGCTTCGGTATTCCCTTCTTCCCTAACAATTCGGGCATATTGGTTTTCTACGGTCGACTTGCTTTGTTCTAGTTGACGTATCACCATTAAGATACCCTGTAAGACATCCAAAGGTTCAAAACCGGTAACTACGATGGGTACTTTGTAATGTGCCGATAGCGGATGATACTCGGAATTTCCCATGATGGTACATACATGTCCTGCTGCTAAAAAGCCGTCTATCTTACTTTCCTCATCATCGATCACTGCCTTCATCGCAGGTGGCACCAATACATGTGAAGCCAGAATGGAATAATTTTTTACCCCTCTGCGATGTGCGTGAATTACGGACAGCGCATTGGCCGGGGCAGTGGTCTCAAAACCAACGGCAAAGAAAACCACTTCCTTATCCGGATGGTTTTCGGCAATTTTCACCGCTTCCAATGGCGAGTATAAAACGCGTACATCGGCACCCTCGGCCTTGGCTTCCAAAAGGCTTTTTTGCGAGCCCGGAACACGTAGCATATCGCCAAAAGAACAAAGGATTACTCCTTTCTCCAAGGCTAGGTATACTGCTTTGTCTATCAGGTTTAAAGGGGTTACGCAAACCGGACAACCCGGCCCATGAATCATGGTGATTTTTTCGGGAAGCATTTCTATAATGCCGTTTTTGACCAAGCTATGGGTTTGACCTCCACACACTTCCATAATGGACCACGGACGGGAAACCGTATTTTTTATTTCTTCCAAATATTTTTTGGCCAATTCCGGGTCGCGATATTCAGACATGTACTTCATAACGAGCTTCTTTTATTCGTTTTCGGGTAAATACTCATCTACATCTTCCAATTCTCCCAATTCCCCGATTTCCTCTAGGTATCTAAACGTTTTTTGGGCTTCTTCTTCATTTATCTTGCTAATGGCGACCCCTACATGTACCAATACATAATCATTGACATCGGCGTCGGGCAACATTTCTAAACTAGCTTCTTTGGTGATACCACCAAAAGATACTTTGGCCATACGTACCAGACCGTTGTATTGCATTTCTATGCTTTTAATTTTTCCTGGAATCGCTAAACACATAATTTAATTTTTAATATGCTGGTAGTAGCATAGTTGGCCAAATGAAATGTTCTCATCGTTACTAGACAAGATACGATTAAATTTTAAATCTATTTTTGCTTTTTGGGTCAAAAGCAACAGTTTATTTACTAGCACCGCATTCTGGAATACGCCGCCACTACAGGCAATGCACGTAAAATTATGCTGTTGGGCTACCTTTAAGATAACCATGGCCAATGTATGGATAAAACTATGGGCGATCTGCTCTTTTGGAATCCCATTTAACCGGGCTTTCAGAATATTTTGGATAAACACCTTGGTGGGAACGGTATCATAAGTTTCATCGGCTAAAAAGTTGATATACGTATTTCCTTTGTACTGGAGCGCATAGTTTTCCAATAGCATTGCCGCTTCCCCCTCGTAGGTACTGTAATCCTTAATACCAAGCAGTGAAGCAACGGCATCGAACAGTCGTCCCACCGAGGACGTTTTTAAAGTATTGGTCTGGAGCATCTTGGTATATATTTTCCATTCCGTTGCGGAGAACTTTTCCCGTGCAATGGAGTTATGCTCTTCTGATAGTATGCCTAACAACGACAAACGTGGTTCTGTGGACATTTTGTCCCCTGCAAGCCAGTTAAACGGTTCAAAGTGGGTCAATCTGCCTATCCGATGGTTTTGATATATAAAAAACTCTCCGCCCCAAATGCTACGATCCTCTCCCAAACCGGTGCCGTCCCAAACTACGCCCAGTATTTTTTCTTTGGTCGGGAACATACCGTGCTCTCCCAATACACTTGCAAAATGTGCTTTATGGTGTTGGATAGGAACACATTTTGTACGCCGTGTCTTGGCGAGTTCCCTTCCCAATATATTGCTTTGGTATTGGGGATGAAGATCCATTAGGATAGTTTCCGGTCGCTTTTCAAAGAGTTGGGTATATTGTTCTATGCTTTGGGAATAGCGCTCCAAAACGTCATAATTATCCAGATTTCCAAAATAGGGACTCACATAGGTATGGGCATTTGGAGTATAGGTAAAGGTGCTTTTAAGATGCGCTCCCATGGCTAATATGGGTTCATCGGTAATTGTATCATACTCCAAATAATTAGGGGCCAAGCCTCTAGATCGCCTTAGCGTAATTTGCTGCCCGCCCGAAAATTTAAGTACGGAATCATCTTGGGGAAAGGATATCTCCAAATCGTGATGCAAGAAAAAGTCGGAGACATCCTTTAATTTTTCTACGGCGTCTTTTTCATTTGAAATGATGGGCGACCCATGGATATTTCCACTCGTTGCCACCATAGGGGTTTTGAGTTCCTGCATAATCAAGGTCAATAGGGCAGAGGAGGGGAGCATTATACCCAATTGATCTAGGCCGGGAGCAATATCGGAAATGGCAAGATGCTGTATGGAGGTATTCGGGCGTAAAATTACAATGGGGGCAACGGAAGAGGTCAAGGCCTTTTTTGCATTGGGATCAAGCACAAAATGTTGTTCAACAAATTCCAGAGTGGGGTATAATAAGGCAAAAGGCTTGGTAGGGCGTTTCTTTTTTTTTCTTAGTTTTTGAACGGCCTTTTTGTTTTGCGCATCGCAACACAGGAGATAGCCATTGGTGTTCTTTAGGGCAACAATTTTTCCATGTGCAAGTGCTGTAACCACTTTTTTGATAAGTTCTGCCTGACTACCACTTATCATTTTTCCCTTTGCATCGGTTAGTTTTAGTTGAATACCGCAATCGGGGCAGCTATTGGTTTGGGAATGAAAGCGTTGATCTTGCGGATTGGAATACTCTTCGGTACAATGAGCACACATGGTATATTTGGCCATGGTGGTATGTGGTCTCTCAAACGGGAATTTGGTGGTGATGGCATATCTGGGACCGCAGTTTACACAGGTGGTAAAGGGATATTGAAAACGTCTGTTGTCTTTATCCACTATCTCGTTACGGCAAGATACGCATATACCAAAATCAGGGGTAAGGGGGATATTAATTTGATGTCGTTTTTCAGAATTTACAATACTGAAATCGGGGTATACCACAAAAGCGGTTTCCTTCAAAGAATAAGACTGTATAACGGCTATGGATGGAGCTTTATCCAGTACCTCCTTTAAGAAAATTTCCGCATTTTCCTTAGTGGTGTTGATATGGATAAGAACGCCCAACTCATTATTACAGACCGTACCTTTATACTGGTGACCTTGTGCCAAGCCATGGACGAAAGGTCTAAAGCCTACGCCTTGTACCTGACCGGATAGGGTTATCTTGAAGGTTTTCTGCATTGAGGCATTAACCTTTCTTTTGATCGATTTTTTCCAGTAGCCAATCGCACCACTGATCAATACCTTCTTCGGAGAGGGAAGAAATCTGAATGACTTCCAATTCGTGGTTTACTTCTCTGGCATCTTTGGTAACCGCTTCGACAGAAAAGGGTAGGTATGGCAACAGATCGGCCTTGGAGACCAACATCATATCACTGGTCAGGAACATTTTAGGATATTTTTTAGGTTTGTCGTCCCCTTCGGTAGTGGCCATCAAGGTAACCCTGTAGTCCTCGCCCAAATCAAAGGAAGCCGGACAAACCAGATTCCCAACGTTTTCGATGAACAGCAAATCGATATTGGGTAGGTCGAACCGATCCAGTACCTGATGAACCATTTGTGCTTCTAAATGGCAAATGCCGCCGGTTACGATCTGTAAGGCTTGTATACCGGTTTCCCGTATACGTTCCGCATCGCGTTCCGTTTCCAAATCGCCTACCATAACGGCCAGGGTAATTTTCTCCTTTAGTTTTTCGGCCGTTTTTTGCATTAAGGTAGTTTTACCACTTCCTGCGGAAGAGGTAATATTGATCAATAGGGTCTTTGTTTGGGCCATTTCCTTTTTAATGATATCCGCCACAAAATCATTGGCCTTCAGAAGATTGATATTGGTGTTTTCACACTGTACAGTGCCCCTTGCCGCTTTTGTAGATTTTTCTATACTCATCGCTTTTATTTTATATCATTTTTATTCATCCTATTTACATCCTGATAAGCCTAAGATATACTACACCGGTCTTCTAAACCGGTGTGGTTTGTTTCCCTAGTCTTCAAATTCTACTTTATGGATCAACATTTCCTCTCCCTGTATGACATTCTTACTGGGGCGCTCACAATTTTCGCAAATAAAACGGTAGTTTTTGACCTGTGTAATATGGTTACAAATTTCGCACTGGATCTTAAGATCGGTAGATTCTATATGCAACGCAACATGATGGTATCCCGGATGGGTCAGATGATACGCGCTGTAGGCATTATGCAACAATCTGGGTTCTATATTGGATAAAATGCCCACTTTTAGGTGAATAGCTTTCATCCTATTCAATTTTTCTACCTCGAACTCCTGTTCCAAGGTGCGCATAATACTATTTACAATGGATGTTTCGTGCATGGTACAAAGCTAAATTAATGTCCTTACTTCCTCTAATTGTTTTAAATGGTTATCTGCCTGTGCTATTAGGTTCTTATCGGTTACCAAGGTTTTTACTTCTTCGGCTTTCAATTTCATTTGATCGTATTTCCTAAGCTCTTGCTGGACATTTTCGTTGTGGGACAACCAACCCAGTTCCAATTGGTTCAGCAAGGTCAGGGCACGTTCAAAAGGGTATTCTTCAGCGGTTCTAATTTGAAGGGCATTTTGGAACAAGCTATGGGCTTTATCCAGATTATTGTGCAATTTCGCTTCTGGAAAATACATTAGTGCCGTTGCGTAGTTATGACTGGCCATGGCATTTTCATAGGGATATTCTTCCGGGGTATAAAATGCCAATACTTCTTTAAAGGAGGATGCGCAGAAGGCGGTCCAAATTGGTTTTTCGTCCGCCCCTACAGGTATTTCGGAGTATATTAAGGCCAGATTGTGATGGATATCCGCGAATTTCCTTGGGTGTGTATCCCGTTTAAATACTTTGAGCACATCCTGAAAGGCATTTATCGCCGCCTTATAGTACTGTGGGTTTCCATTCTTAGACCAGGTATATAGGAGGATTGCTTTTTTGAATCCGGCTTCCCCTAAAAACTCCGGGATATCTTCTTCTTTAAAATACTGTATCGCTTTATTTATCCGCTCTTTGGAGGCGATAAAGTCCCCTTTGAAATTGGCTATCTCGGACGCATCGATCAATAATAGCCCTGCTTGTACTTTTAGATTTCTGCTTTCGTAATACGTTATGTTTTGGAGCTGTAATTCTTGTATTTTGTTTAGTTCGGCCTTATCATAAGGAAGCTGTAATAGGGCCATTGAAACCGCTGCCATATGTACATCCATCGCGTTTTTTGCTTCATCGGAAATCACGGTGGAACGATGCACTTCTACAACCTCCTTTGCTTCATCTAAAGCTTGGGCGTCCAACAAAAGGTTCACATAATGCTTTGCCGCGTATCCCTTTAGTTCATCATTTTTGATTTGTTCCAACGCATGTACGTACATGCTTTTTAACTTTGGAAAATCAACCTTACTTTCAACGTTCCCGTAATGATGAAGTATAGCCTGATTATGTGGGGAGGTGCTATAGACAAAAGCAATCATGTCCTCGGATATTTCATATCCAAACTGCAAATGCGTTGCGATCAATACATGGTAATATAAGGGAGTGCCCTCCGTAAGAAATTCAAAAGCTTTTTGATGATTACCGAGCTTATAAAAAATTAAGGCCAATAGATGCTCTTCCGTATATGGAATCGACGGAATTACATACGGAGGTTCCAAATCATGCCAATCCAAGGGTATTTTAATCCCATTTTCTTCAACGACCAACACTTTCAAATCTGCTATTGCATCGGATTGTTGAACAAGGGTAATGAGTTCGCCCAATCGGTCAATACGGCCAATAGCGTCTCTTACCCGTTGTGCCGAATCAGTTGTTGTTAATATCGTAAGCATCTTTGTCTACTTTTTGTGTACCTCTACTATCTTTGGCCGCAGTCTGTTGCATATTTCTACCGTAAATATGTGCCAATCGTTCCGATCTATAATCCCCGATCGTCCGCACCAGGATTTGATTGGGGTTTTTGGTGTTTATGAAAAGAAGTGATACCTCCCACCTGCCTTTTACAGCTGTGACCTTATATTGAACTTCGGCATCCAATAACCAATCGTCATTTGAATTTAAGTCGGTTGCTTTTAGCACTATATCTCAACTTTTATAAGGTTCGTTTTTTCCACTAATTCAAACGTTAAGTCCCTATCGGAAGTATCCAAATCGTTATCGATTAAAATTTCCCGTATGGCAAGGGTCTTATCGCCCTTTAAGTTACGGGATTTTAGCAAAAATTGAGTCGGTTTATACATTTTAACGAACCATTGGCTAGAGACGGGGGTGATTAAAATTCTGTTTTGTTCCATAATATAGGTTACGTAGGCATAATGAATGGTGCCGAAGATAGCCTCGACCAGCTCCTTATCCAGATAAATATGGGAAGATTTCAAGGCAACTTTTGCGCTCACGAGGGTATGGATTGGTTGAGGTCTTCCAGAATGTGTTGCACTATTTTATCCCCTGCCTGCTGCACAACGTCACTTAAATCTACTTCCAATTTTGTATTTTCGATCGCTACTAAATACACTTGAATATCCTCGGGATAATCCTCCCGCAATATTTTTTTGGCGTAGGATAAGGCCTGATCCCATTTCATGCCATGCAGAAAAACCAAAGGATCGTCCTTAGGGGCTTTCATCACTTCTTCTGCAGGTACCTTAAACAAGGTGCCTACGGGTTCGTTACTATTTAAAACGGCATCGATCAATATAATTCTGTGGTGTCCCTTTAACCCAAAGAGTACTTCGAATGCAGCGGTACCCATATCAAAAATACTGATGTCCTCAGAAGCATTTAGCTTATGCCGCAGCTGTTCAATTACATATATACCGACCGCATCATCGCTTCGCACCGGATTCCCGAACCCCATTATAGCTGTCTTCATAGATATGGATTTATACATGGAGACCTGTTAGGTTTCCATAACCTAACAGGTCCATTAAAATTACTTTATCCGTTATAGTTTAAACCGTGATAGCTCTGCGCCGCTTTTGGCATCATGGGCATGTACGGTACATACCAAACAGGAGTCAAAGGAGCGGGCCACGATACCCACTTCCACAGGATCCAGAGGGTCTTCTATGGTTGTTCCCAATAAGGCCGTTTCTATAGGCCCCGGATTATCATTACCATCCTGTGGCCCTACATTCCATGTAGTAGGTGCCATTACCTGATAATTTTTGATTACTCCGTCCTTTATTTCTATCCAGTGTGCCAAAGCACCCCGTGCAGCTTCCGTGGCACCGAAGCCTTTTCCATCCTTTTCTACGGGCTTTACGTAGAACTCGCCGTCCAAATCTATTTCGGACAACCACTGTTCTATAAACTTATAGATTCTTGGAGCCTCGTGCATTCTGGCCAAGACCCGGGTAAATACGCTAGGCCCTATTTTTTTTATGATATCCCCGAATAAGGGATCTCTAATTTGGTGTTCTTTATTATTAGGATTGGCATTCATTACCACTCTCGCTAAAGGTCCTGCTTCTGCCGCATGACCATCATAGCGTGGCGATTTGGACCAGCTGTATTGTCCGTCAAAATCACTATCGTGCAAAGGTTGGGATTTGGCCGGTGTTGGAAGCGGTTCATCCCATGGATGCAGACCGTCTTCTTGATCGTTGTACCAAGAGTGCTTCACATGCTCGCTCACTTTCATATGATCGAATTCATGATAGTTTTCGCCATCAAAGAAACCACTGGAGGAAATCAATGCTGCATTTCTACCTTCGATCGTTGGATTATTATACATATCCTTATGCAAATAAGTTCCTGTTGCCAAAAACTTACCTACCCCTTGTCCAAATTTATCCAGGCCAAACTCCAATCCGGCCCGGATCAATAGTCCCAGATCGCTATTTTTTTGTGACTCGTTTTCTTCTACCCAGGCCAACATATCGTCCCAGGATTTGATTTCCATATAGCGTTCAATGGAGCATCCCAACCAAACCGGTTCTAACCAATCATTTTTAAATTGGGCCAATATAGCGTAGGCCCTTGTAATATCCTTTAGGGTAGGGGCACACATTACACCCCCAGGGACCATGTAGCTGGAGTGCGGCCATTGGCCACCGAACAAAGCATATATCTGTACGGGGAGTCCACTGGCGGTCAATCCAATTTGAAATGTTTCACCTACATAGGCGGACCAACGTTTTACCACCTCTTGATACAAGGGTTGATCGGCATACTTCTTGTTCGCCAAATCCGTTGCAAAAATGGCATAGTACCATCTTGGAATACTCTGTAAAGTCTCGGATGCTTGCCCAATGGCCCTTAATAGTAGCGCGTTGGGAGTAAGTTTGGTTCCCCAAGCGGTATCCAACGCCGAGGATGCACAATACAAGTGTGACCCTCCACAGATACCACAAATTCTAGGAGTTACGATTAGACCGGATTGAGGATCTTTTCCGGCCATAATTTTTTCAAAGCCCCTGAACATAGCGGCCTGCGTATGGGCACGGGTAACTTTCCCATTGTCTATATATACTTTAACGTCCAGATCGCCCTCTACTCTGCCAACGGGGGATATGTTTAATTCTGTAACTGACATTTTTTTCTTTTTAAGTTGATGCTATTTAGAAGTTTCCATAACTTGATGATTTTTAGGCAATACTTTTTGGAAACCGGCCTCTATGTAATAGGCAAGTTTTGTTCTGCCTTCAGGAACTTCCTTGGGAAGAAAACCTAAATATTTCATGGTGTTGAACACGCTTCCTTTCATTAAGTCATGATGTGGGAAACCTGGTTCGGTGCATCCTAGACAAGGATGGTTGGTCCGGGTTTTACTAGATTGCCTATTCCATAATATATTATTACAGCTAGCACGTGTCATAGGTCCTCTACAACCTACTTCATAGAACAGGCATCCTCCCCTTCTACCAAATCCTCCATCAACTTTCTGGGCAAAATTGGTAACATTGGTACATCCGTCCTGTACAAAATTGGTAAAGAAAGTTTTTGGCCTGTGATAATCGTCTATGACCACATCACCGATTCTTCCCACCGAAATAGCAACCAGAATTTGGGTGATCCAATCCGGATGTGCAGGACAACCAGGGATATTGATTACAGGCAAACCTCCTTTGGAAACATAGTCCGCCCCAAGAAAACCTCCTTTTTTCTTTTTATGGAATTGTAGTCCCGTAGACTCACTGGGGTTTGGGGGAACAGCTGGAATACCGCCCCAAGTAGCACAGTCCCCTATGGCCACCACATAACCGGCCACGGTAGATAATTCCTTGATCCAATCCATCATTGGACGGTCTGCAAAGAAATTCATTGTCCCGGTATTATCGGGCCCCTGTACTAAGGAACCTTCATATACCAAAATATCCATCTGTACCTTCCCTGCAAGGATATCCTTTAATAAATCCTGAACTTGATCTCCGATTTGCAGACCCGTAGTGGGATGCCACAAAATGTTTAGGCCAAAGTCGGTAATGAGTTCTACTACCGTGGGTTCTTCGGCATTCAGAAAGGACATGGTGTTACCACTACATGCTCCTCCCTGTAACCATAATACGTTTGCCATATTTTGTTGATTTGTTATTAAAGAGGTAATTAAATTATGTAATTAAGCATGAATTAACAAAAAAATGAGGAATTAGTATCTTCTTTTTAATCATTCTAGATAATTTGTTTAAGGTTGAAATAAAACCGGTTGGACAAGGGTGCCGAAATGGCGGACTTTTGTATTATTGGGCGTCTTCCCATACTTAAACAATTTGAAAAAGGATTGTATTAGGTCCAATGTCATTTCGATACGATTTTCTATTCGAAAATCACTCAATGACCATATTTGGGTGCCTGAGTGATCGCTTGCAATTGTATTGAAGGCATGTGGTCAAATAGTAAGCAGTAGTTAGTATTCAGTAGCGTGAAGAAAGACGAAAGACAAAACCAGAAACCAGAAATCAGAAACTGGAAACCAAAACCTTGAACCTTGAACTTTGAACAAGGAAAAAAGAGAAAAGATTAAAGAAAAAAGACAAAGGACGAAAGACCAGAAATCGGTATTCAGTAATCAGTATTCAGAAACTGGAAACCAAAACCTTGAACTTTAAACCTGAAACCTGAAACTGACTACTGGAAACAGAAAGTCCTGTATTAAACGTATAAACCTTGAATTATTAGCTGAAGGTTCACCGTATTTCAAAGGTCAATGTGGCCCAGTTGGATTCGTAGTCGATTTCCTTGACCCCGCTTTCGGTCATATGAATCGCTGCCACGTACCATTTTCCCGATTCGTCCAATGTAATGGTCAAAACCCCATTTTCATCCGTTCTGGTCGAATTTTCCTCAGGGTTCCTATAGTTGGAATCCGAACGAGAGCTGTAATGAACAACTTGATCGGGAAGGGGCTTGCCGTTACGCAATAACTTAAAGGAAATGGAATCCCCTTTACTTAGATCATATGGATTGTTTAAGGGAACGAACTCTATGGGATAACCTAATTCCGTTGCAAAATGATCCGTTCTTGTATCGGAAACCTGTAAAATTGCCTTTACATGTTTTGAATATTTCTCCCGGGCCGGTGTATTTGAAATTCCCTGATTTTCGCGCTTGGCAATTAAATCGGTAAGTCCCTCATGTTCCAAGTATTCCTTAAAATCTGCCGCATTCAACTCTATCATTTTGGGCAAGGTAGAAACACCGGCGGTGTAAGTACCTTCGTCTCCGGCATCCAATTTCAGGTAGGTAATCTTATCGTTATCATAATAATCTCCTTCCTTCGGATAGTAATCGTATTGAGGGCCAACGACCCTTGCATTTATGATTCTGTCCCTGGTGATGACATTTTCGCTTTTATCAAACGTTCCGTTAAATAGATACAGCTCCGTTGATTCGTTCGTGTCCAAATAATAGGAGTCTATTTTTAGAAACAACTCGTGCGAGCACAATAGCAAGTATAAAATAATTAAAATGGGCAATCTTTTCATTTGTTCCGGTTTTATCAATGAGTTCAACATTTTATAGTAGTTTGTTTGCAATCTCTTACGAATCAAAAAGTGTTGGATTCTAAGTTTTTCAAAGGTAGGGCAAACGGACTTATTTTGAAATATGATTTTATGCTGTTTCAAATGCTGTGGAGATAATTTTCCATTGAGGCTTATATCCGATATCAGTTGATCTGGGAACGGGAACGGAAATTAAGCGCTTCGCGTTTATATCGGGAAATCTTTTTACTATTCTCACACAACCTTAAATATTTATAAATCAAAATTTCAGATTTCCTACCTCAAGTTCATCCTCCTCTTTATCCAGTCGAACAATCGTAGTTTTTCTTTCTTCATTGGCGCTGCCATAATTGGTAAACAAAGTGACCTTTAATATGGTTGGACCAGATATCTTTTGCACATTGTCGGCATAATAATCCACCAATACCTGATAATCTCCTTTAGGGGCATCTTTTAGCATAAATTCCTCAGGGCCATAGCCTTCGGTCATATCTTCGGACATATGGCCGCCAATAGTGGTTTCTACATTTTCATAGGAGGCCGTTTCGCCTTTTGGATCTTTTACCCATAGATCAATATCCGTATCATTATGGTTCCAATCGATAACTATTCTGACAGCGACCGGAAGTGCCTTAAAGTACGCTTTTTGAGTTTTTTTCGGTTTTAGCTTCTTACCGTATTTATGAACTAATCTAGACAATTCAACATAGGCAAGTTGTTCAATGCCGTAGTATCGCTCATCAAGATCCTTTTCTAGTAATTCCCCATTATAAATTTTATAGAGCAGATCAAAACTCTTTTGAATTTCTCCTACCTGTTCGTAAGCCAAGGCCAAATCCCTATAGGATTGTGGTTCTTCGGGCCTTAAATCCAATACTTTTTTATATACGATCACGGCCAAATCATATTGTTTAAAATATTCCAACTTATAGGCCAAAGCTTTCATAAGTTCGTGGTTGTTCAACTCCATTTCAATCAGATTGGTCAGGATGGTAATCGCTATTTTTGATTTTCCCTTTTTATCAAAAAAATCGGATACATCAAGATAAAAAGCTGGACTGTTGGAATAATCGTCCCTAATTTCAAAATACTTTTGATAGGCCAATGCAAGGGTAGGTTCGTTTTCCAGAATCTTGATATATGGCGTATCGGGATTCCATGATTTCAACTCTATTTTTTCAGTGATTTTTTGATTGAATGCGTCAATGGCTTCTTGATTTGTTTCCAGGCCTTTTTTTGTAGTAATTATAATAACACCATTGGCCGCCCTTGAACCATAGATTGCCGAAGCACTTAAAGCTTTTAGTACCTGAATACCATTTATATCCTCTGGCTTTAGCTCTTTCATAGGGTTGTTGGGGGATATTGTTCCGTCTATAATATATAAGGGATCGTTACCATTGGGAATTGAACTTGCTCCCCTAATCCTTATCGAAGTATCGGCCCCCGGTTCACCATCGGTATGGGTAATTTGTACGCCCGCCATTTGTCCCGACAAAGATTGCGATACCGAACTTACCGAACTGGTCATATGACTTACTTTTTCGGCACCATATCCAACAATAACTACTTCTTCTAAACGCGAGATATCTTCATCCAATGAAATTGAAATATTATCGGTTTCCCCAATTGTTGTAGTTGCGGAGGTATATCCTACATAAGAAAATTCGAGTTCGTCATTCTGTTCCGCATTGATACTAAAATTGCCATCAAAATCGGCCGTCGTTCCATTAGTGGTCCCCTTTACAACAACGTTTGCGCCGGGAAGGGGCTGCCCATCACTATCCAATATGGTTCCTGAAACGATACCCCGGGTAGAATCTATATGCATATTTATATGTGCCGACGAGGGCAGTCTGGTTACCCGGGTAGTATTGGTGGTAGGGCTTGTGGTGTTATTATTTTGGTTTGTAGATGTAGCTTGATCCATGCTATTTGATGTATCTTTCTTTGGTTCTTTTATCTTCTTCTTTGGATATTGGGTAGCGTACCAATTCAATATATCCTCGTAATCTTCGAATATTTCTTCTTTTCGATATTTTAATTCTTCTTGCCGATCGGCTTCCTCTTCTGCCAGATCGTGAATGCGTTCTTTGTACGCTGCTTTTAATTCACTGGGAGGTTCGATCCGATAACGTACATAGTCTTCAATTCTATCCAAAATCAACAGGGAAGTGTAATCCGTCACCAAATAATATCGCTTGGCGATTGAAAGTATCTCAGCTCTATTTTGCTCTTTATCCTGGTTTAAATGGCTTAGTTTTTGTTTTGCCCATAGTCTTTTGACCAATGCTGTTTCTTGTGATTTTTTAATGGGAATCTCCACACGTTCCGTTACTTTACCCCTATAACCGAATAGTAGTTGAATGGAGGTTTCTTTAGAAAATCTTCCCGTAACTGAAAAATCCTCGGAGACGTTCCTTCTATTCTTGGGATATACTTCACTGATCGAGCTATTATGCGCGGTTCCTAAAAACTGATAAGTTTCTTGTTTTAAGGCTTTGACCGCTGCCACATGTGGTAATCGTACCAGATTGATATAGTTACCGCCCGATAAGGTCGCTATTGTACCAAGAACCTCATGATTTGCGGAAACGGTGGAGTTTATGGTGTAAATAGCTTGCCTGTCGTCCTTTGAAAAATTTCCAAGATTTGCCAATCCATCCGTAAATAGGAGTGTTTCGTCCGATTTAATGTTCAATGCTCCAAATAGATTCAAGCATGTTCCACCATCATAGTTCACCTTCGTAATGGACTTCCTTAAACCCTCCCAATTACCGTTCGCTATTTTGAATCGCTTATTCTCATGTACGGTATTGCTAAATGAAATGAATTGAACATCTACGTCCTGCAGGTATTGAAAGTAGTCTTCCAACAGGCCCAATTCCTTATCTAAATTTCTATTTCGGAGGGATTGGGAAGCATCCCATAACAAGCTTATTTTTTTGGGTTTTGATTTTAATCTGGTGTTGGGTTTAAGGGTCTGATATACATAGAAATAATCGCCATAGCTTAACACTTTGTCCCTACTGCCCAGATTTGGTATTTGTACAATGATAGGGCTAGTCGGAGCGTGATTTTGTTTGTTTAAACGAGCGCTAAAAACATCTTTATTTTCTTTAAAAAAGAAGTTGTCATAGCTACTACTTTTTATTTTGGGAAGGCTTTCTCCTTCAAACACTTCAATATTTACCGAAAAGTCATCAAGCGATTCCTGTATTCCAAGGGGCAGTTCGTAGGTTTGAAACTGGTTCATAGTAGCTAGCTCTTGCTCAAAACCTATCACTATATGCTTGTGCTTTTTGGGTAGGATAGGGTATACCCTTGCTTTGTAGTTGTTGCCTTCGGTCTTTTCCAATAATCCAGGATCAATAGTTTGTCTTACGGTACTTTCGAACGCAACACGTGCCAGTTCCTTTTCCACAATGACGGCTTCACGTAGCTTGTCGTTCACATCCATGGCGAACCGGGATACCGCTTGTCCCTCTCCTAAGGGAAATGACAATTCCCCTTCCAGGGTGCTATCCAAGTCGTTGTAGAATTTCATATCGTAGGTAGTGGAAGCAAAATTACCGATGATCTTGACCTCTATTTTAAGACTGGTCAGTTTTAATCTGCTTGAATCTTTCAAGATGATTTCAAGGGATTCTTGGGCAATAGCCTGAACGTTTACGGACAAAAAAATAAGGAGTATAAGTCTTTTCATGGTCGGTTTATTTGATGATTTAAAACAAATCTCGTTGTTGACCACGATATTTGAAATAAGCAATGAGTGAGAAGGTCTTTTCAATGAGTGAAGCGTGTTTTTCGAAGTATTGGAACCGCAATGAAGTATTTCAACGCTAACAAAACGATTAGGGAGTATAGGAATTCAGCAGAATGTAAGTTAGTTTTTTTTGTTGGATTTGGGACTTGCGGCGTAATAATTCATATATTAATGATCAGAAAATAGCTCGTTCGCTCTTTTTTCCATTTCAGTTGCAATCACACGTGCATCTTCATCTTTTTCTTTAAGCTTCTTAATAATATTTTGGTAGCTTTCGGCATCTCTGTCCTGACTTAATTTGAAAACGGTGTCTATCTCTTTTACCTCAACTTCAAAAGCTACAATTGCACCCATTACTCTTTGTTTGAACTCTAAAGGTAAATTATCAAATACAGTTGTCGATTGGTGGTTCTGACCTTCAAAATGTAGCGTTGTTATTCTAAGAACATCTTCTAGCTCACTATTGCCTAAAAATCTGATGATTCCTTTTGCGTGTACGCTCATATAATTCCAAGTAGATGCCGTATATGGATTGCTGTACCAAGTACCACTTACATAGGTGTGCTTACCTGTAAAAACTGCAAGTACATTTTCATTATGTAAAAAAGCTTTATGGTGGTCTGTATTTTTCATTATATGTCCTCGCAGTAGTTTCCTACCATCCTTATCTTCAATAAAAACCGGTACTTGTGTTGCAACAGGTCTGTTTTCTGAATCGCACCCCGTTAAAAAAGCAAAAGGGTACTGTTCAACAAATTCTTTAATAACCGCTGCGTCTTGCTCTTTATGGTATGGGAGATTGTACATTCGTGTATATATTGTTGTGTTGGTGTTTTATTTTTTTTGGCTAAATCCAAAATAGAAGAAATGGATTTCCAAATATCCTCCTCGTTTTTTCATAATGACCGTTAAGGTTTGGCTCGTATGTTTGCCAAGACTTGATTTTTGCATATAAATATAGTAGTTTCATATCTAAAGTTAAAACTAGAATAGCAGGGAATGGCCGTTGGATCTAGTGGGATTGATATAATCTTTTATATTTTTTTGAAGAGCAAAAGTTCCCGTAAAAGGTTACTTTACAAAACAGTTAAAAAAGACGGAAAATGGTATGCGTATTACCTTTGTTAAAGAGTTTTTAACTTCATTCCCATAAAATGGCCTTTTAAGGAATCCAAGAAACGAAGCAACTTTTTGCTGGATGATAATATGATTAACTTGGCCCATGTTTATAATAAACCTAAAGAAAATTGAAAATTGAAAAGTTCTCACCTGAAATCAATAAAGTCTACTTGATAGAAAGGCACTCCTTTATTCACATTTTATCAGGTTCAGGGAGCATACAAGTTGATTTTAATAATTATTTTGATTGGCAACAAAAGGGGATTTTTTTAGAGAAGGGACAGTACATAAAATTTTTGTCCGATAGTTTTTTGGTAAGAAAAATAGAATTTTTTGATGAGGACAAATTTTATAACAATGAAGTTCGCGTCTTGTTTAAACATCTTGTTTCTTTAGGGTATATTGACTTAGAGGAATGTGAAGAGTGTAAAAAATTCCTTTCAGAATCCGTATTTTCAGAGACTCCTACAAATATCATCGACATCTCTTCAAAACAATGGTATTGGCAAAATCCTTTCAAGGCCAACAAAGAAGAATATCAAATCATCTTTGACGCAAAAGAAATCATTGATCAGGAATATTCGAATTCCCTGACTAATCGTGATGTAGTAAATCTCATCAACGAGAGAGGATATAATGCCCAAACATTGGTAAAGGATAAGATTGGGTTATCGGTCAAAAATTTAATGAGCGCAAAGAAGCTTGTTGAAAGTAAAAAGGAAATAGCATTTACCGATAAAAGTATTCAAGAGGTTTCATATCAATTGGGCTATAAAGACGATGCGTACTTTAACCGTATCTTTAAAAAGGCTACAGGTGAAACTCCAAAACAATTCCGTGAGAATTTCGATTTTAAGAATAGAGACTTGTTTACACAGGACATTATAGCTCTTCTTCACAAATATCATACACAAGAAAGGTCTCTAGATTTTTACGCCGATAAGATGAATCTTTCCGTAAAGACATTGGCAAAAAACGTGCGATCAAAAATGAATGTTTCTCTTGGCCAACTAATCAGATTAGAGTTGATAAATTCTGCCAAACTAATGCTTATTGAGGGAGAGAAAGTTGTTCATATTTCCCAGAACTTGGGTTTTGAAGAGGCTAATCACTTTTCTAGATTCTTCAAACATTACTCCGGGGTCACCCCAACAGAGTTCAAAACTAAAAAGTACAATTTATAGTGACTTTTTTGTAGCATCCGCACTTCGCTTATCCATCATCTTTGCACTGTAATAATTCACTAAAATCAATAAAGATGGATATTAAAACACAAGTAAAACAAATGGATACAATAGTAGCTAAAGGTGCTATTGTTGATGCTGTAAAAGAATTTTTTGCGGACAACGCCACCACATCGGATTATGGAGATGGCGGAACAAACGGAAAACCTGAAATGATAGCTAAAATGGAAGGTTTTGCGGGAGCTATTGCTGCCGTAAACGGCATTACACATCATCATTCCATTGTTGATGGAAACGTTTCCGCATCAGAATTTACGTTCGATTTCGATATGAAAGATGGCAGTAAGATTTACTGACACGAAATCATTCGACGTGTTTGGAACGATGAAGGAAAGGTAATCCAAGAAGAATACTTTAACGCTGCCTAACAAAAATAATAACAATTATAAAAACATAAGAAATGAAAACTTTAAAAACATCATTAATAGCATTCGCATTTTTATTTGCCACCACTTTATCCGCTCAAGATAAGATGGCCAACAATATAGACAACAGTAACATTGCACTTGCGGGTTACAGTCCGGTATCGTACTTGGATTTGGGATTGGCCCAAAGAGGAAGCAAGGAATATAAGTCCGAGTACAAAAAGGTGGCATACTACCTTACTTCTGCAGAACAAAAGGCAATTTTTGACAAGAACCCTGCAAAATATCTGCCTCAATATGGCGGATACTGCGCCTTTGGAACATATGTGGGAGCTAAATTCAGGGTAGATCCAAATAAGTTTATGGTCAAAGATGGAAAGTACTACCTGTTTTTGAACAACGTAGAATTGGATGCAAAACAACTATGGTTGGCAGAAAACAATCACCGTAAATTGAGGGGCATAGCAGATACTAACTGGGAAAAATTAAGCAAGACCCACAACTGAATACTTTGGTAACCATTTAATATCAAAAACTATGAAATTCATAACCAAAAGAATACACGCATTTTTAGATTACCCTGTTGCCATTGCTTTGATAGTTCTTCCCTTATTGTTGGGTTTAGGGGATTCTAACCCTCTAGCCTTACAACTTTCAATAACTACGGGAATCGCGGCATTCATATTAACCCTATTAACCGACCACCATTTGGGTGCCTTTAAGGTCATTCCTTATAAGTTTCACTTGATCGTAGACTTTTTGGTCGCTATTGTTTTCATCCTAGCTCCTTTTATTTTTTCCTTTGAAGGAATGGATGCATATTACTATTGGATTAATGGTGCCGCCGTACTTATTGTAGTTGGCCTTCATAAACCGGAACCTGTAGCCCAAGGTTTAGGGAATAAGATGAAAGTCTAGTACCATTAGAATCCAACGTTTCTCCAAGACACTAGGCAAGCGGTGATTTTAGCAGGCTATTTTTCAGAGCATGTTGATCTTATGGTCGATGTGCTTTGGTAATTCCGATATAAATCATCGATATAGATAGTATTGCCGGAAAGGAAATTTGACCAATGATAATAGGAGCGCGTTAGGCATTTTATAAATTTAATAGGTTTTAAAGTATGGATAAATTATTATTGGAAATAAAGAATTGTAAGGTTTGCGAAAAGAGTTTACCCCTCGGACCTCGACCAATCGTTGCCGCACACCCTAAAAGTAAAATTGTAATAATAGGTCAAGCACCAGGTGCTATTGTCCATGAAACGGGGGTTCCGTGGGATGACAAAAGTGGAGAGAACTTAAGAAAATGGATGGGTATCGATGACGCTTTTTTTTACGATGCTAAAAAAATCGGATTGGTTCCAATGGGTTTTTGCTATCCCGGCAGAGGTAAATCCGGTGATAACCCTCCAACAAAAGAATGTGCCCCAAAATGGCATAATACGCTACTTAACAGGATAGAAAAACCTGAATTGATTCTACTGATCGGTAAATATGCACAAGATTATTACTTAAACGGTACATCCAAGAGAACATTGACCGAAACAGTTAAGAACTATACCTATTATTTGCCAAAGTATTTTGTGTTACCGCACCCATCTCCACGGAATAATATTTGGCAAGTAAAAAATGAATGGTTCAAAAAAGAGGTACTTCCGGAGCTAAAACGAAGAATTGAAAAAGCATTTTAAATAATACTTTTTTTGACATCAACTTTATTCTCCCTTCAATTTCTTTTCCCCCTTGGGACAATGTCAAATTCATGTGGTTCCAATAATGGATGTATAATCATTGATCATGTTCGTATGTTGTAAGTGATGTAACAAAATTGTACTTCCATTCAATCCTTAACATTTCACAGGATTACTCGTCTACGGTAAAAGAAACAATAAATCCGCGTTGCAGATAATCTTGCAACACTAGATAAAAAAAATCAGTCTTTAAGGCATAATTAAAAATCGATAAAATGAAAAAATCAATTTTTATTCTTCTTTTGACGTTCATAACGTTTGGATGTAAAGTTATATCCCAAACAGCAGAACTTAAAGAAGTAGGTTCAAGAGGGTGGCACACGACCTTTGAGCCATTTGCGGAGTTCGACCCAGACCATAAATCTGTTGAGATCTGGATTCCTGCCGATGGAAAAAAAGTCCCCATAATAGTCTATGCGCACGGAGGCGCCGGTTATCGCGAAGATGATCGTGCCCGGGTAGAGATGTTTCGACGAAATGGGTTTGCTACCATATCATTTGATGCGTATGAGATGAATGGTTTGGATTGGGAATTTGTTACCCGTAGAGTTACGAACAAGGGCAAACAAAATCTAATTTGGGGCGTTTTCAAAGGGGCAGTTGAATATGCTGCGAAAGACGATCGTTGGGATAATCAAAATATTTTCCTTTATGGAGCTTCAAACGGTGGCAGGATAGCTTTATATGCCGGAAGCACGCTAACAAACGATTATATAAAAGGTATTATATCGGAGGCTCCTGCGGCTACGGGATATCCTCTCGGAGATTTTAATATTCCTACAATTATACCTTTTGGCAAATTGGATACTTGGGCCGGAAAATCCGACACGGACTATGTATGGACAAGAACCTATCCAATATCACCTATATTGATAGAAAGTTGGATGAAATCACGTCAAGAAAAAGGTCGCCCGATTAAATTTATTTTTTATGAAAATGCAGGGCACTTATTATTTGAAGGTCCATTGGAAAAAGTTACGGTACGTAGAGGAAATACAATTGCGTTTACTGCTTATCGAGGAGCGGGTGAAAAAGCGCTTAAACAATACGAACAGGATGTAATTACATTCGTAAAAAGCAATTTATAAAAATGGAAATGGAAACCGCTAGCTTAGAGTTTTGTAATCATATTTATAAGAACGGAAAACCTTTAGGCGAATGCTTGGAGGAGCTTTAAGAGGCGAAAAAAAACAGCGTAAAAAACTACATACAAAACGTTGTCCTATAAAAAGCACTAGTTCTGTTTCTTAAAACGAACGTCTTTCGAAACAAACAAATCCCACAAAAAGAGCCCACGAATGGGACACTCCTATAAATGATTTTGTTTTCTAAGAAAACCGTTCTGTGAAACGGTCGTTTTAAGGACTAAGTTTATTTCCAGTAAAACTCAAGTCGCTTCAAATTCAATTAGCAAATACAATTTTGCTTAAAGAATGAAAAAGTAGCATATATGCTTTTCCGACTTTTGATTAAAAAGGGACCTTTATCATTTCAAAATATATTATCTTACAAATGAGTAAGATATCTTCCCCCAGTAAAGAACAATTTGTAAATTCTGTAAAAATGAAAAAATCACTTACAATATTCACTATTGGTTTATCCTTATTGTACGCACCGATCCATTTACTGGCGCAGGAAAGTGCTGCATCAAAAATTGAGTCCAACGTAATCTATGGAATGCATGGCGGATTGGCTTTGCTAATGGATGTTTATTATCCAAAGGAGCCAAACGGATATGGAATTATGGTCATACCGGGAAGCGGGTTTCATCAACTCATGAGTTATGATGCAACACCACTGAATGATGATCCTTGGTATTTAGCCAATATAATAGGCACTGATAATTTATTGAAAAACGGATACACACTGTTCGCGATCAACCATCGGTCAGCACCTGTATTCCGTTTCCCTGCAGCGGTTGAGGATGCACAAAGGGCAGTACAGTTTGTTCGGTATAATGCCGAACGCTTTAAAATTGACCGAAAAAAAATCGGAGCCATAGGGCATTCTTCAGGGGGTCATCTTGTAAGTATGCTTGGCACGATGGACGATGTCGGCAATCCTGACGGAGAAAACCTAATAAACCGGGAGAGCTCAAAGATACAGGCAGTCGTGGCCTTGGCGGGAGTTTTTGATTTATCGGAATTTGCTACTAGCGGCTTCGGCGACATAGGTGCTATTGCCTCTTTTGTGGGAACGCATCATCCCGCATGGAGGAACACGGACACCCCTCGGGATTTTGAATATGATTTGTATGCGGAAGCCTCTCCAATTACCTATATTACTGCTGACGATGCGGCTTTTTTCCTTGTTCACGGTAATAAAGATGTGGTGGTTTCCTACGAACAGGCGGTATCCTTTGCAGAAAAGCTCAAGAAAAACAAAGTCGATGCCAATTTGATAACGATTGAGAGCGGAGACCATGGATTTATGACAGGAACATCTGGGAAAGTTGCTACTGAGCAATATTTTAATGGAATAATCGAGTTATTCGATAAACATCTTCAAGACAAGCAATAGCCCACTTCATTCTTATATAATGCATTAAAGCATGTTCTATAAAACGAACGTTTTATGCGACTTCTGCTTTTTCCCATTCTGTTCCCCTAATCGGCCATTTTATATAACCTACTATTAGTTAGTAAACTATTCAATAATTTATAAAGGTTATGGAGTGAAAAAGCACCGTAAATCGGATTTAAACCACCAATTATATGGTTGTAAAGACCATTTATACATTTTAAGTGTTCACATATAATTTATGTTGTGAAAATAACACCTAAATAGCTATCTTTAAAAATGTCGAAAATAGTAGGTACTTCCCCCAAGAATAGAACTGCTAAAAATTCTCAAATAGATGGGGTGCCTCAGAGTATTATCCGTTTTACTGTTTATTATTTTATCCAACCTCAAACTATTTTCGCAACAGATTAAGTCGCCTCCACAGACCTATCCTCAGGCAATTTGGGCGGGTGCAATGGTGGATGTCAAAAAAGGTATAATTGTCAAGGATGTCCTTATTCTTATAGCGGATAAGAAGATTCTCAAAATCGATAAGGCCAGCGAAAAAGATAAATACAAAGACCTTATCGATTTATCGGAATACACTATCCTCCCTGGACTTATTGATTGCCACGCCCATTTGGTATTGAACTCTTACGATAAGTCTATTGACCAATGGGAGCTGCCTATTGCCAATTACGGTATTATGGGAACGCTTAATGCAAAAAAAACACTTAGCGCTGGTTTTACTACCGTAAGGGATATTTGGGGTATTTTCTATAGTGATATTGCACTACGAGATGCAATTAACAAGGAGATTATTCCCGGCCCGAGAATGTACGTAAGTGGTCCTGCCATTACCATGACTGGCGGTCACGGAGATTGGGAAAGTTGGATGGCACCACAACTTGAATTAAAACAAAATCCTGCAGCCATTGCTGATGGGGTTGATGAAGTAAGAAAACAAGTGCGCCGTCACATCAAACAGGGAGTCGACCTTATTAAAATTACGGCAACTGGTGGTTTCGGCACCAGCGGTTCTATACCCGGCGCAGCTTCGTATACCGAAGAAGAAATCAAAGCAGCAGTTGTTGAAGCCAAAAAAAACGGTTTAAAAGTGGCTGCTCATGCCCATGGTGCAGAAGGGATAAAAAACGCCGTAAAAGCAGGTGTCACTTCTATTGAACACGGCAGTTTGATGGATGACGAATCCATCGAACTAATGAAAAAAAATAATGTTTATCTCGTCATGGATTTGATGGCTGCGCATTATGATTTACTGGAGAAGAACAACGACTATAGTGATAAAAAAATAGCTGAAGGCAATAACGAAATGTATAACAGTTTTGCTGCTAATTTTCTAAAAGCGCACAAACAAGGCGTAAAAATGGCATTCGGCTCAGACGCGGGCGTGTATCCACATGGTCGCAACGCGGAGCAATTCAATTTGATGGTCAAGGCGGGAATGAAGGAAATCGATGCCATAAAATCCGCTACCATAAATGCCGCCGAGTTAATAGGAATAGAAAAACAAACCGGAAGCATCAAAGAAGGAAAATGGGCCGATATTATAGCCGTAAAGGGAAATCCATTGGAAGACATTACGGTACTTGAAAAAGTTGAATTTGTGATGAAGAAAGGGAAGGTTTATAAGCTACCTTAAAATAGGACATCAACCATGAAAACAATCAGCCTTTTAAAACCGTGTAAACACCTGTCGTTTTATTTCTACCTCTTCTTATTGGTTTTATGGTCCTTTCAAGGATTTTCACAAAAATCAATATCAAAAAAGGATATTGAGATTACCACCCAGCTCACTTTTATCAGGGTTCAAGCTGCCGATAAGAACAAATTTGAACAGGCCCTGTCCCGATTATCATTATTGGCCAGGGAAAACAAGATAAAGGAAGATTATGATTGGCTTGGGTATGAATCTGACAGTAAAGCGTATCTATTTATAAACTTCAGTACTGGTTTAAACGATGTTTTAAAGTTGAGCGATTATAGGGAAGAGTTCTATAGACTCGGGAAAAAAGTTGAGTTTGATTCAATTCTTGACAGTCTAAAAGATTGTAATTTTGAGGTAACCGGGCATTTCTTGCAAGAAATGCTATTACCATGGAGCAGTGTTAAGGAAATATCGGTTTCCAAACACCCATTCACAACCATGGTGGAATATAAAATATATGCCGACCAGCTGGATGAGTTCGATACATATACCCGCCAACTCGTCAAACTCTTGAAGGAAACGGGGTACGAATACCCTCTTGAGGGCAACCGGGGTTCGTTTGGCGCCTACAGCAGTGTGTTTCATATTTGGTTTTATGATAAGGAGATGCGTATAAACATTCAGGACCATTTAGAAACTTGGATGAAAAAAAAAGGGAAAAAGGACGAATGGAAAAATTTGTTTCGAAAATTTGATAGCTTAAGTTTTTCACGCAAAAACTATCAATTAAAATATCTTCCAAAAATCAGTTATTAAAAATCAAATCATGAAAAAACTTTTGAATATGGTAAAGCATTTTATCCTCCTCATATCAATAATCGTCCTTATAGGATGTAATCAAGAAAAAAAGAACGAAATAAACTATGACCTTGTAATTTCCAGTGTCAACCTAATTGATGGTACAGGAAACGATATTAGACAAAATGTGAATGTCTATATCAAGGATTCCCGGATATCCAGAATAGACACTTTAAAAGTAGGGGTAGGCAAGGAAACAGCATTAGTTAACGGAAAAGGAAAATATCTTATCCCAGGTCTAATCGATGGCCATGCACACCCCGGACCACCGGAAGAAAACTTCCCAAAATTCATCCATTATGGCGTGACGGGTATTTTAGTGCCCGGATGTGGTCATTGCAGTGATGAGCACTATACGCATATGCGCAATATTTCCAAGGATACCATAATACCTTCTCCAAGGGTCTACCATACGAGTCAGCATTTTACCATGGAGGGAAGGCATCCGGTAAAAACCTATGGGGGAGATCAATGGGTACATGAAAAAACCGTATTCCTTTTGGAAGATACCCTGCAAATAGCAGCTTATGTAAAACGGGTTGCCCAAAACCCCATTAAAGGTATTAAAGTGACCATTGAAGATGGTCCCCATCCGCCTTTTGTACCAAGAATCCCGCAAGAATTTGTGACCAAGATTGTCAAAGAGGCCAAAAAGTACGATTTGGAAGTTTTTGCACATGTAGATGATATGGAAGAGGTTCGTATTGCGGAGAAGGCAGGTGTTCAGAATATTATCCACTTTATTGGTGTTGATGTAATATGGGAAAGGGACAAGGAAGTAATAGAATCGTTGGGTAGCAGAAATGTATCTTGGGTAACCACCCTAATGATGGGTAAATCCTTCATGTACCCTTTGAATCCCGAATGGCTTGAAGCACCGGAACTTGCCCTAGTATATAAACCGGAAGACACCAAACTTCATATTACCCCGGAGCGTATTCAATTGGCAAACGAGATAAACGATTTCATCGAAAACGTTATGGGCATCCCAGATCCTAATTTGGAAAATACTTCCATTCCCCAAGTAGAGGATATCAAATTATTGGAACAGGCCGGTTGTAATATAGTTATCGGAACAGATACCTATAATGCGTTTATTTTCCCAGGGTACAGCATGCACGAAGAAATGCAGTTAATGGAAATCGGCGGATACCGACCCATCGAAATCATCAAGATGGCCACCCTTAATGCAGCCAAAATGCTACATGTAGAAGACTCTATAGGTTCTATTGAAATAGAAAAAAAAGCCGATATGGTTTTGCTCCATAAAAATCCCTTGGAGTCTATCAGCAATACCCTTGCTATACATACGGTCATAAAAAATGGCATTATTCAAAAACGAATTATCCAATGAACACCATGAAAAAATTAATCATTTTGCTGCTACTTCCCTTTGTATTTGCACAGTGTAAAAATCAGAAAGAACAAGTAGAAAGCAGTACATCCGATAATCATATGCTGGCATCCAAAATTGATTCCATCTGCCGATCCTTTATCGATAAAGGTAACACCATAGGCTTTTCCATCGGGATCGCCCATGATGGAGAGGTCATTTTCTCCAAAGGATATGGAATGGCAAATATCGAATCAAAAAAGCCGGCGACCGACAGCACCATTTATGCCCTTGCCTCCATCTCAAAATTTATTACCACCATCGCTACCATGAAGTTGGTTGAAGAAGGCAAGCTATCGTTGAAGGATAAGGTGGTGGATCATATTCCCAATTTTCCAAAACAGAAGTATATGGATGAAATAACCATTGAACATTTGCTTCTGCACCAATCAGGTTTGATAGATCATGAAGACTGGTTCGACGACATTTATATCAATGAAAAAAGGGTGTTTACCGATGAAGAATTTTATGCATTTTTGGACCGACCGCTCTTTTTCCGTCCCGGCAACAAATATTCCTATTCCAATTCCGGGTTCGCCGTTCTTTCACGCATTTTGGAAAAAAAATATCGGCAATCATTCCATGATTTGATTGCAGAAAATGTGGGTGAACCTTTGAATAGCAACTCCTTAGGCATGTGGCCCGAGATATGGAACCATAAAAATGCCACTATGGGCTATGAATTGACCGAAAAAGGGATTGATACCAGTCTCCACATGATGACCAAAAGCATGAAAGGTGATGGGGGTCTGGCCGCTTCTGTTCTGGATTTATTGAAAATCATGAAGGGGGCCACCAATGGAACCCTGATTAAAAAAGAATCTTTCGATCGTATGTTGCAACCTACCCCTATTGGGGAAATCACCGTAGATTATGGCTTGGGGACAAGATTGGGAGATTACAGTGGCCAAAAAACGCATGGCCATTCTGGTGGCTACAAAGGAACGGGCTGGGCCAACCTTACCCATTATGTAGAATCTGGTTACACCTTCGCCGCTGCCATGAACACCAATTACTCCCCTGAAGAAATATGGACCTTGCGCCATCTGGTGATGCCGGTAATCTTAAACATTGAGCCTCCCAGGATGGAAACGGCCCCGATCAAAAACATAGAAAAATACATAGGGGAATATAGTGCCATCAATAGGTGGGGCGAGGAACCTCCTGCAAAACGAATTGTTTCGGCCAAAGGGGACAGTCTGTTTTGGGACAACCCGGCTACAGAAAAGCCCGGGGCCCAACTGTTCCAAGTGGTCAACAATACATTCTCGTGGAAAGCCTATCCTTTTGACGCATTCAAATTTCATGAAGTGGATGGAAAAGTAGTTGCGTGTTCGGAATATCTTGATGGGAGCTTTGCGGGAATATGGATGAAAAGCACGGATTGAACACTAAAGGCTAGCTGTTTCCAATATCTTTTAGGGATAAAGAAGATGCTTCTTCCCTGATTCTTCTTTGCAACCATCGGGAGCAAAGCAAGATTGTCATGACAATGACACATCTTGAATTACCGCCCAAAAGTAAATTTAGGGCAACTAGGACAGTGGACTTCCCTGTTTATAGGGTTTTCCAAAGGGACTGTCCTGGTTTTGCTGCAAACCATTTCTTTGTTTCATTTATAATTAACTTAATTACAGCTATTTGTATGTCATAACATCGTTTTATCCCATTAGTTTTGTTAACACAGTTTACATAGAGGTTTTATCATTTGCAAGCCTACGAATACATGAAACGGTTATCGGAAAAAGTTGACCTTAAAGTCATTTTTGCAAAAAGTCTTAATGACTGGGTAAACGTTTTGAAGGGTTCTTAAACTACCTAATCTATGCACCATGATTCCCCGTAGCAAAAGAACAAAAACGCTATTGTTTTGATTGATATAAGTATGGCAAAAGGGACATTTTCATAGGCCACTCATGGCGACTTTAATGTTATGTAGTCGTTTTATGATTCGATAACGAGGAGCTAATAGCAAAAGCTGTAGATGCTGTTGAATAGGTAAGCTCATGTTTCAAAAGCCCTTCCAAATACCATATACCCCATCAAGTGATTACTAAGCAGGCTATGAAGATTTAAATGTCTATTGTATCGATGCCAAAAAACGCCTTTAACGGAAATTCAATATACATCTCTATACTATGACTACATACAAAAGTATGAACATAGAACTACATTGGTTAACTTTACTTGTATTCATTCTTTAATTTTCTTATACTTTCCATTTTTCACCCACCCTTTTAGAAATATCAAATGAATACTTTGCTTAATTATTTTGAAATCAAACGGTCTATCCAACGGTTTAAGATAAAGAATCAATAACGCTGTCATGTAGAAGAAAAAGGTAAACAGTCCATGAAAAACTAATATAAGAAAATGAAACGTAAAACCTAAGATCAATAGATATCCACGATACTTCCTGTCAGCAATTAGACCCATTGATAAAACAACTTCCAAAATTAATACAGACCACGTTAAAATTGAAACAAAAGGACTTTCTATAATCGGATCCATGACTAATCTGAAGCTATCGTTCATTCCAAACGTAGGATGATTTAGCCAATAATATATTACGGTTCCATTTTTCCATTCGGGAACTGATAATTTCTCCGAAGCAGCAAAAAAATAGATAATAGAAGCTTGGATTCGAATTATACAATAAAATGAATAGTTAATCACGTTAGCATAGAAATTAATAGAATCAGATTTATTCTTCCAATGCCATTTTCGTTTATCAGTAAGCCCAAACGGGATAATCAAAAAAGTAAGAATTGCTGCAATTTGATCTCCACCATCTATTACGGGACACGATATAAAAAAGCTAAACGCTACCCACCAATGAAATAAAACTGTATATCTTGGTCTCCAACCTATAATTACTAAAATCAATATACCGACACATATCCATTTGGCTAATACAATATTCTCTTTGAAAATTGTAAAAATACTTATTTGGGATAGTCCGATCAAGTAAGGTTTTTCCAATAGTTTTCCCATCGCGGGAAATAGAATCGAACTGTCATTAGATATCAGAGTAATAAATAGGGAAAATGCTATGAGACTACGACATAGACCATAAATATTGTTAGTATTCACAGAAAATGTCTTTAAATTCTCTATTGCTAAATTCAGTTTATTTAAAATCAATTGCCATTATTTCGTAGGGGTTGTTTTCACTCGTTCTACTCTTACTCCATGCCCACGGTATTTGAGTTCTTTTTTGTATGATATACTTCCCTTTCAACAAAGGATTCCTAAATACATTTTCAATTATTATAAGGGAGTCTTTATTACAATTTAGAAGGTTAGGTGTTGCGCATTTTCGCCACCTATTTTCATATTTGCTAATTGAATAGGCCAATTGTAATTGTCTTGCCCTATTTTTTCTTGATATTCCAAAAAGATTGTCCGAAGAATAGTTTGGCTTGGTAACTTTCTGCACTTTACCATCTCGCAAAGAATATATAACTAGCGCTCCTTGTCTAGGACTCTTAGTGAAGAAACCCCATCCCTGCGGAAAAATATAAAATGTATTTAGCTTTTTAGATGAGCTTAATCTTAACGGTGTAATACCAACGGTGGAGGCTATAACATAAATCATTATGATTATCCAACTCCCAAACACTGTTAAGAAAAAAGTTCTTTTTCTACCCAAAACAGATTTTAATTAGCTAAGACAAGCCCTCTATCCAGACCGTTTGCGATATCATTTATAAATATCTCGACCCTGAGCTGGTCCCGATTACCCTTGTCATCTTCCGTAAAAGGGTCATCCACAACATCTCCTCCTCCACCCTCGCTGATGGCCAAATATTGACCAGCCACAAGTGCTAAATAAAATCCACCAACTACACCAACAACCGCTGCAATTGCCGCACCTACAACCACCACTACCACAAGCCCTAATACAATACAAGAGCCTTTATTACCATATTTGGATATATTCGATTTAAAATCATAGCCATTTTCTTCTAAAATTTCTTCAATCCTTTGAATCAAGGCCGTCCTGTCAAAGTTTCCTTCTTCATCAAGAAATTGCTCATACTGCATATCAATACTAGGTAATTCGCTAATTATTCCGTATTCATTCAGTGTTAGAATTGCTTTTTCATACTCAAACATAGATTTGTCCATTGCTTCTTTAACTTTAAAATGGTCCCCGCTTGTCATTTGATTTTCAAATTCTTTGAAAAATACCGGATTATTGAATTCGATGGAATTAATAATCTCATTCTTATAATTATCAAATTCCTGAAGTTCACTTTCCTGAAAAGTTTCTAAAATTTTGTTCACATAGTCAACATCTATAGAGGGAATCAACTCAGTGGCAGAACCTTCAAAGAAGTAAACGGCCCTAAAAATATCTTCTCCATCAATGGAATCGACAATATTTTCCGCAACGGTATTTGATGTTTCATTGCTACATGAGAATGTGTAAAACAATAATGATAGAATACATGAAAATTTGACGAGGTTTTTCATACTAAGATGGTATTAAGGTTAGTGTTTTAGTGACTACTTAAGATTAATTTGTCCATTTTTATCAAAAATCATTTTCAAAAAAATTTCGGTAAATGGTATAAGCATTAATAGGTTAACTACATAAAAGGATAAGGACAGGATTATTGCCATATCTGCACCATCAAGGAAATAATTGGCCGCTAAATAAAAAAGTATTGTTCCAACTGATACTACAATTAGACATTTGGAAGAAAAACGATTTGCCATCGACCAAGTCTTTTCATTTTTCATTGACAAAGAACTCCTGTATCCAATTAACCGATTGATTTTCTTAGGTTTTAAGAAAATATTTAATATTGGAATAAATAAAATAATTAAAAAAAAGAGTATATGGTTAGTCATAATTTTAAATAATTTAGATAGATATTCTGTATTAAATATAATGAAATATACTACGTTTTTTAAAAAAAAGTTAAAAAAAGTAGGAATTATATTAACTTAATCCTCCCAAAAGTAAATTTAGGGCAACTAGGACAGTAGACTTCCCTGTTTAAGGGCTTTCCAAGGGGATTGTCCTAGTTTTGCGGCAAGCCAATTTTAGGATTATTTATAATTAACTCCATTACAGGAATTTATACATCGTAACATTGCTTTGGCGTGTTATCCCCTTGCTATTCCCCCTTAGTTTTTAATAAAACAAAAGGAGCAATACATCATAGGTTAAGACCTGCAAACGAAAGATCGAACAATGTAACCGACAAATGAATGCTTAATACAATAAAAAAGGATTACTCAAGATGAGTTCTATACCCGTTTTGTGCTAAATTGGGTGTATAAAGATGTATTTTACAGCTATATAAATAAGTTGGCAACAAGCTGAAAAAAACCTACTTTGAATGATTTTCAACCACAAAATCACCCCAATCTGCAATAGATTTAATTAGCGGAATTAAAGTTTCACCAAAATCTGTTAGAGAATATTCTACCTTTAGCGGCGGTTTTGAGGTATAAACTTTTCTCTTGATTATTCCATCTTCTTCCAAAGTCTTTAGTTGTAAACTCAAAGTACGTTCTGTAACTGTTGGCATTTCCTTTCTTAATTCATTATATCGAAGTGTTCGATTCATCAAATGAAACAATATTACAGTTTTCCATTTACCACCAATAATTCCCATTGTCAGACTTGCACAACAAGGGTACTCTTTTCCATTAAATCTATGCATAAATTAAACTATCATTTTTGACCGTTATTGCAAAGGTAAAATACTATACTTAAGTTTGCAACTATAATTTTTATAGTGACTAAAAACAGTATATAATGAACGCAATGATAATTAGTAAGTATGGTGAAAACGTAAAGTTTGAATCCATGGAAGTAGAAAATCCAACATTGAAAAATGGTCAGGTACTGGTCAAAATTGCTGCATCAAGTGTCAATACAGTAGATACTATGATTCATAAAATGGGAAAAGATTTACCACTTTCGCCAGATACTCCCGCTATCCTGGGAATGGACTTTGCCGGAACAATTGAAAAAGTAGGAAATGATATTACTGAATTTTCCGTTGGCGATGAAGTATATGGTTGTGCGGGCGGCTTGGCAGATTTGCCAGGAACATTAGCCGAATATATAGCCGCCGATAGTAAGCTAATTGCTCACAAGCCAAATAATCTGACAATGAGGGAAGCAGCATCCCTACCGTTAGTTGGAATAACAGCCTATGAGGGATTGAAACGTGCGAGCGTAAAAAGTGGGCAAACGGTTTTGGTACACGGTGGAGCTGGTGGTGTTGGACACGTTGCCGTTCAATTAGCCAAACATTTTGGTGCAAAGGTTTATTCAACTGTTGGTGGCGAAAAACAAATGGCCATAATTGAAAGTTTTGGTGCAAAGGCAATAAATTATAAAAATGAGTCCGTTGAGGATTACGTAAACAAACACACTAATGGAGTTGGGTTTGACGTGGTGTTCGATTCTGTTGGAGGGGAAAACCTAATCAATTCCTTTAACGCAGCTGCGTTAAATGGTCAAATTACGACTACAGTTTCTATGTGTGAGCTTGATTTAAACACAGCGCATTTTAAGGGATTATCTCTGCACGTCGTATTTATGCTAATTCCAATGCTTCACAATTTTCAAAGAGAAAAACATGGAGAAATTTTACGCAACATCACTACAATTGTAGAATCTGGTGCTCTGAAACCTCTACTCGATGAGCATAAATTTACCTTGGGAGAAGTTGGAAAAGCATATGCTCATTTGGTAAGTGGAAGTGCGATTGGAAAAGTAGTAGTAGAAAATTAGACGTATTTATTTCTTAAACTTAAAAGCCAGTTGCCAACGATGTATAAAATAATAGCAGTTTAATCCCTAAAACCAAAGTAACTAAGTATAAAAAAGGTCTGTGTCAAACCGAAAAGTTAGTGTTTTCAAAGCACCAAACTTTCGGTTAAGCACAAAGCTTGATACGATCCAAAAGCCTTGACTTTATTACTGTTACTCCTATTTTTTAAATACACTGTTATGTACAGGCTTTATTCTAATGCTTTTAATATGTAGTTGGGAATCATTTCATTAGGTGGTGTACTTTTTCCATAAAGTGCATATGAGTTATAGTTGCCTCCTGTAAAAATTGTAATCATATCCAACTCAGGCCATATGTTTATTTTCTGTCCACCATTGCCAGTTGCCAAATAAGAATTGTATTGTTTACCATCTACTTCAAAAGAGCGATGCTTCCATAAATAACCAAAATTTCTTTCTTTCCCATCAAATGTTTTATCTATCCACTTTTTGGATATAATTTGTTTTCCGTCCCACTTGCCGCCATCCTTATACATTTTTGCTAACCTCATTAAATCTCTTGGCGTAATATACATTTGATTAAACGTTTCTTTACTTGAAGGATTTGGTTCAAAAGTCCAATCATAATTTGTTATTCCCATTGGGTCAAAGAAATATTTTTTAGCAAATGCTTCAATTTTTTCATTTGTTGTTATTTCTACTAAACTGCCAAGAGTAGATGAACAACCAGTACAGTAAGATGAAAACTTTCCGGGCTCTGCTACCATTGGCAAGTCAAGCGTAAATTTTACCCAATCTTGACTTTCCATCAAACTCATTTCGTTTCCTTCGCTTTTGGGGTTAGTATCTTCACAGTCCATACCGTGACGGTAGGTCAAGAAATCCTCGATAGTAATTTCTTTTTTTCTTTCATCCATATTTTTAATGTTTTTATATTTTTCATTAAAAAATGGGATTAGCTTTTCTTTTTCGCTATCAATGAATCCTTTGTCAATGGCAATACCAAGTATTCCACCAATAAAAGGCTTGGTTGCAGACCTCAATTGATGTGGTTTGTTAGTGTTATAGCCATAAAAATACTCTTCAAGTACTAATTTATTGTTTTTATAAATTAGTATACCATGTACTTCGGGAAAACTACCTTTAATGGTTTCTTTGACCATATTTAGTATCGGTTCAGGGTTTTTAAATTCATCTTTTAATAATCCTGTTGTTAGTCCATCATTTTTTTGTTCAGGTATGTTATAAGAATAATCATTTGGATCATGGAATAAGTCTTTTCTCGGGAACATTTCCATCTTTTGAATTTCCCTAGTAATTAGTTCAAATTTTTGTCCTTCAGTTTTGTAGCTAATTATTTGGTTGGAATGGTCTCTTTCAAAAATGACGGGAATACCGGCTATATTGGCAAAAGTATCTAATGCAATCTGTTTTAGAGGATATTTTGCTTTGTCTACTACTGCATATAGCGTTGTATCAAGTTCAGAAGCCATAATGTCCAAAGTAGTTTTATTTACATATTCATAGTTCCCTTCGTATTCCAAAAGTTTATCATATTCCGATTTCTCCTTTTGTGATGAACATCCAATTAATAATGGAATTATAAATAGTAATTTTTTCATTAATTAGTTTTTAATGATCGTAATTTTTTTCAGCTTGCACAAAACGTAGGGATAAAGGATATATGTCCTTTATCCGTACTGTACTATACCTACAAATCTAGCGGATTTTTAACTGATTTAAAGGAAGTTGTTGCCACATGGGTTTAAATTTCAGTTGTTTTGCTTGAGCCATGCCCTAATAATACCTGAATCTGTCTCAGATCTACCCCCTGCTAGCGCTCGCTTGCCTTTCGGCTGACAGGTCTGTGACGAATGCGATATGGGATAGATTATTTGTTAGCGACTTTTTTTATGCCCATCCAGTTTTCGTTATTGTATTCCTCCTTTCCTAAGAATTAGGCAAGAAACTGTAGGGCGGCCCACTCTTGGCGTTTACACGAAGACCGCTTACAAGAACGCTAAGACAGTCTTTACCTACCCGCCAAATTTTATTCAATTTCAGCATATAAACCCCAACGTTCCCGACGTGGTTCCTGCATCCGGTCCTTCGGTCCACTTAAAGGTTGATGATACTGAAATAGCAATGAACTGTCCTGAATCACCATAGAACCTTCCTTTATCGTTAGTTACCGCGTCGAAATTGGCAGTTCTTTCACCTTGCGTCAGATCTCCATCCTGTATCCTAAAGCGAAGGCCATACTCATCGCCACCTAAGTCGTCCGGGCCTCAGATAGACCCACTAATTGTGAGCACTCCTTCTGGATTCTCAAACCCTGCAAGACTTGTTGTAAAATTCAGGAGTTGACCCGTATACGTTTTGGTTTCAAAATCCAAGGTGAACACAACGTCGGCGACATAAGAGATTTCGGACCCTGTTGTGGTCATGGCTCTAAAGTTACCATTATGCACGCCCTTAAAGGTCTTTATACCGCTCGTTGGGAATTCTCTTTCTCTGGTAAGGCCCTCAGATGTTGTTAAATCAATGAGTATGTCCCGCAATGAATTAAACTTGGCTTCCGCCTCCACGAACGTACGCGAACCGTTATCATCTTGGTTGATAGCCCCGTCTTCACTACAGCTCCAAACGACCAATGCGCCTAAAAGAACAAATACGGTTTTTTTCATCATCATCATCATAAGAAAATTGAAATTAATTTACTTTGAACGCTTAAAAATCGAAAATAGTGTACTCCTGAAACTGACTGATTCAATAGGGATTCCATTGGCCAAGGTTATGGTCGTGACGAGGATATACCTTGCCAAATAAAGGGTAAGATCTTTTCCGTTTTTAAATATTGATCAAAACGGCTTATAAATTTTAAGTCCACCTGCTAGCGCTCGTCTGTGACGAGTGCACACATAAGTAAACCAAATTCCCGTTCATTCCGAAAAAACAAAATATCATTTAACAATTTACCGTTTCCTTTTTATGATAAGAGTTCATATCTTCGTCTTGCTAATGAAAGCTTAAAATTCACGGTGAACTTAAATAAAAACATGGCCAATGCGATAACATCATTTCTGATGCTTTCCGCTTTTATGTTCCCTTCCGCTATTCAGTTTTTCCATGTTATGGAAGGCCATGACCATAAGGTATGTACGGATAGTTCGGAACATTTTCACGAAAGTGCCCCAGATTGTAGCGCATATCATATCTTACAAAATACCTTCCACTACCATTTTATTTCTTATCCAGAACTTGGTTTTGTTGCTTTTTCTTCTTATGTCCAAGAAGCCATTCCTCCTTTAGTGCTGGATTCCTATCTTCACGACAATACCCAATTACGGGCACCACCGGTAATTTCTTAGACGAACTGGCCTACTTCTTTCGGTTATCATCATAAAAGTTCGTTACTTCAATCGTAACCCCATAAAGGGATTTTAAACAATGATTTACTAAAGGTAGATTACTGTTTACGACAATTTTTGTTCGTTGTATGCCCGAATGTATGCAACCCAATATACGATTCATAGCCCTAAACCCATTATCATGTTGAGAATAGATTGGAAACATAGCACAGCTTACTTTTTCTTGTTCGCCTTCTTGTTGATGAGGGTCGTTAATCTTCATACGGTGTCGCACGTGCTGACCGGCGAGGAATACGAGCACTGCGAACTGTGCGACTTGATTACGACCACCGATCAAGGTACGCCCTTGCAGATAAGTACTCCGCAGGTGGAAATGTCTTTTGCCAGTTTTTTAGATGGGTACAATAGTAAAAGTCTGGGTTTTTATAGTACTCCTTACCAAAAGACTATACTCTCCGATTACTTCCACAACAAGCCGCCCCCAGTTTTATCCATGGGATGATTATGACTTGTTGCCAACCCTTTTTTGCATAGTTGTTTTGCCTTTTTGAGTCCTGAGTCCCTTGTGTTTTGGGATTTGAAAACAGTCTAGTTGGATAAGTTGCCCTTCTCCGTACATCATCCCTATACCGGGCATATCTGCGAATTGATTTTAGGTATCGATTGCATACCTGCGTTCGGTACCAAGAACTCGATTTTCTGAGCTTCCCTTTTGGTCAACGCTATGCCAAAAAGGCCCGGCACCCGTTTTACAAGAATCAACATGTATTGATTTCACTTGGGCCTTAACCGCTCAAAATACGATTTATGGCATCATTAAAATATCCTTTTATAAAACCCCTGCTCATTGCTCTGGTAAACCTGGGAACTATCCACGTGTTGTACGCCCAAGAAATAAGTGGGCGTGTCATCAATACAGTAGGCCAAGGTATTGAAGCGGCTACGGTTATGACCTATCCGAGTAGAGCGTATACCGTTACCGATGCACTGGGATATTTTAGTATTTCGGGAGATGGCGATGCATCTTTTCTAAGGATGGAAGTGAGCCACATCGCCTACACCAAGGCTGAAATGGACCTGTCTGAACTGAAGGATGTTTCTTCCCTTGAAATTGTAATGAAAGTTGCCGTGACCGATCTGGATGAAGTGGTACTCGTACAATCCCGCATATTGCAAAGGGCCATTGCCAATTCACAATCGGTCACTACCATCGACAAAGATTTTATGGCCCGCAACGGTACGGGAACATTTTCAGGCACCTTGGCGGTACTACCGGGTGTAAACACCATGAACGTTGGGGTAGGCATTGCCAAGCCCATGATAAGGGGCATGGGCTTCAACCGTATTTTGGTCAACAACAGGGGCATCAAGCAAGAAGGACAACAATGGGGCGCTGATCACGGACTGGAAATTGATCCCTTCGATATCGAAAATGTGGAAATCATCAAAGGCCCGGCCTCCTTGCTTTTTGGTTCCGATGGCTTGGGCGGTGTCATCAATATCAAGCAGAACGTCCCGTTGGCTGAAAACGGAAATGCCTTGGAAATCAGTTCTTCCTACCAATCGAACAATGGGGCCATCTCCAATTCCTTGGAGTGGAAAGGAAGAAAAAACGCCTGGTTTTACAGTATAAGGGCTACCCATCAAGACTATGGCGATTACACCGTGCCTGCCGACGAATTCAGCTATGCCGGTTTCAACCTGCCGATCTTTGACAACCGACTTAAAAATACTGCTGGCGAAGAACTCCATTTTAGTGGTACGATGGGGTACCGATCCAAAAAGGTATCCTCTGCTTTACGGTTTTCAAGTTTCAACCAAAAGGCCGGGATATTTACCGGCGCCATTGGCCTGCCCAGAGCCTATAACCTGGAGCACAATGGTGATTTCAGGAATATTGATGTACCACGGCAAGAAAACCATCACCACACGGTGACCAGCAATACGACCATTTCCCTTGGATCTGACCGACTGGAGTTGGATCTCGGCTACCAACGCAACATCAGGGAAGAACTTTCCTTTCCTGGTGCCCATGGTATCGCGTCCGAACTGGCGGATTCCAACTTGGCCCTAGGCCTTTATTTGGATACCTATACGGCCAATCTGAGGTACGAGCTGAACCCCAACCCGAATCATCAAATGTTGTTCGGGGGTCAGTTTCAGTACATGCAGAACCAAAAAGACGGATTTGAATTCTTACTGCCTGTTTTTAATAGTATACAATCTGGCCTGTACCATTACCAATCTTTCGATATCTCCGAAAAATGGATGATGAACGCCGGTATCCGGTATGATGTTGGGTCGCACGATATCGAACGCCACCTGCAGCCCGTTTATGATAGGGGCACTTTATTGCCCACGGGAGAATTTACGGAACGTACCCCGGATTTCAGTCGAAATTTTGGCAATCTTAGCGGTGCTGCCGGCATTACGTTCAAGGCCAACTACCAGAACCATTTTAAACTGAATCTGGGAAACAGTTTCAGGTTTCCCACCGCCATTGAGCTTTCGAGTAACGGGGTGCACCACGGTAATTTTAGGCATGAGGTGGGCGACCCCGATCTGGGGATGGAAAGAGGCTATCAAATAGATGTGACCTACTTGCACCAATCAAAGGGTTTCTTTTTGGAAGTTGCGGCTTTCTATGGGTACTATACCGATTACATCTATCTGGCCCCGACCGGACGCTTTTCTCCCTTGGCCTCTGGCGGCACGCTTTGGGAATACGGACAGGACGATGCCCTTTTCAACGGTTTTGAGATCAGCTCGCGGTATATGTTTCCGTTCGGGCTGCAGATTGATGTTGCGGCCGATGTTGTACAAAACCTGAACCGCAACAGTCGCCTGCCCCTACCGTTGACCCCACCACCTTCGGTCACGGGCAGTTTGGAATATCCTATTTTGGGCAATTCCAAGGCCGTTCGCAAGGCGCACGTCTTTGTTTCGGGCCGCTATAATTTCAGACAGAACAGAACTGATAGAAACGAACGGGAAACCCCAGACAGCTTTATCCTAAATGCTGGACTCGGGTTTGACATGCGCCTGTTCGGCCAAACCATGGAATGTCGGTTACGTGCAGACAATCTATTGAATACCGAATATTTCAACCATATCAGTAGGTACCGCTTACTGAATTTACCTGAACAGGGGCGAAACTTCATGTTTTCGGCCCGTATTCCCATTACTTTTTAAACCCTAAAACAAAAGCCTATGACGTGACCTGAACAGTATGAAACAAAAGAACCCGTTTAGATTTTTTCAAATGCTAAATGGATGTACAAAGTTGAATTTAAAACCCATAACAAATGAAAAAAAACCTAGTAATACCTTTATGTGGACTGCTGATGTTCTCCTCATGCTTGGATGAGGGTGAAGAGGATACGGTAGACCTTGTTGCACCCCGAATTGTGGCGAATGCAGGACTTGCGAGTATTTTGCCCGAGCCTTTTTTTAAGTCAGATGCCGATACGGCAGAAATTCCACTGGCCTTTACCGTCGAAGATGCCAGCGGTATTCGCGAGATCAAAATCGAGTCGCACAGTGGTTTCGATGGCCATACCCATGGAAAATCGGCATCGGCCCGAAATCCGAAATTTAAGCTCTTTAGCTACAATCAGGTCATAGGGGCCGCGCAATTTCAAGATGCTGACCGGCACAGTTTTACGTCGAGTATTTATTTGGACGAACGCAATCCGGATATCGAGGTCGACGAACTCGTCTTGGGCGGGCCCTACCACTTTTCGGTACAGGCCACGGATATGGAAGGTAATGAGACCACGTATGGTGACAATACCACCTACCATACCACTTTGTACCTCAACAGACCGTATGCGCCACAGGTGGAATTGACCGATATGGACATGGCCGCTAATACCGTTAACGGGCGCATCTTTAGGAACGGGGCGGATACCGCATCATCCGATATCGCTTTTTTATGGATTTATATCGAAAGACCGGATACCGATAATCCGAACCAGGAAGGGCCGATACTCAAGGAACGTATCTGGGGCCGGTCCAATTGGCCGCACCAGTTTCGTGCCAATGAGGGCGAAGCCCTGCCCGATGCGAAAGAACTCGACCTACAGCAGTTACTCGGCGGCGATGCTGATTTCTTCGGAAGCCTGCAAAGCGATACCCGACTGGTGGTCTGGGCCGAGGATACGAACGGAAATATATCAGTAAATCAATTTAATATCAATAACTAAATAAAAATGAAACACATGAAACTATCAATTTTAAAATGGTACACTTTAACCGCTGTATTGTTATTTTTTACCGCTTGTAGCGATGACGATACCGACCCGATAATCGATGAAGATCCTGTAGCGGATCTCACATTCAAGGATATGGAAAGCGACTGGGTAAGGCTTACCCTAATGCGTGAAGACGGATTGGATGTCATGCAAGCGGATTCGGGTGAAATTACGTACAGTGTAGATGGACCGCTCATTGAAGGTGCGCGTTACTATACAAGTAATTCCGGTCGCTACCTGACCGTCGTGGAACGCGATGGCGGAAAGGTCCGATTTTTTGACTCCGGTATCGTCAACCATGATGACCATGGCCACGAATACCCAGCCAAATGGGCCAATGCCGAACTGAACACCGTACTGCCCACCCACTATGCCGGTTCGGGCGGCCATATCGTAATCTTCAACGATGGCGATGGGTCCATTTCCTACATCAACGAGGCACAATTGGAGATTCCCTCCTACCAGCCCGAAACATTTGTACTGGAGAATACGGTTCCGCACCATGGGGCCGGTTTCAGGCTGGGCAATGGCATGTTCGCGGCTACTTTTAAGAATACCGATGAGCCCGGCGGCATACCCCAGATGGTCAAGTTTATCCAAAGTGATGGTACCATTATCGATGATAACGGAGGTGTAGAGGTCGTAGGTATCCATGGTGACGCCGTAAACGGCAGCTACGGCGTTTTTGGTTCGACCGACGGGGTAATTTTGGTAGATGACCAAAACAACATCGACCTGATTTCGAATACGGAAGGACTGAACTCCGAGTCCGGCAATTGGTTGGGTACTTTAAAGGGCCATGACAATTCAGGCCTCTTTTTTGCGCGATCCAGAAATTTGGGTGTTTTTATGGTCGATCCCGTTGCCAAAACCTTAGAGAGCATTTATTTGGGCGGTGATGTCGTGGGCGATATGTTTAGTTTTGACGGTGCCTATTACTTGGTACACACATCGGACAATAAGGTGCGGGTATTCGATAGCCAGACCGGGACCGAAGTTGCAGAACGCACCGTTGAAATGGCAGATATTCCACAACTGGCCTCTAAAAAAGGAGCTTCTGAAATGGAGACGCTGAAAGATATGGAAGAGCCCAGCCCCGTGCTGGTCTGCTCCGATAAGTACTTATACGTACTGGCCCCAAATCGAACCCAGATCAAGGTGTTGAAAATAGATGGTCTGGAACATGTGCATACCATTGAATTGGATACGCCAGTGGAAAGCATGATGAAGAATGGATTTTCGATAGAAGGGGATCAAAACCTTGATTACGAGCATTGATCGGCCAAAACTAAAATCTGACCCCAACTCTGAACCGGAAGTTTTCCCCACCTCTGGTTCAGGGTTTTTTAATCGGTACGGCAAAAACTTTTAAAGACCTTTTTTGTTGGAACTTACTGGTAAAAAACATTTTAAAGAATTTACAATTGAACAAAAATTCAGCTCAGAAGGGCTGGGCTACCTAGATTTGTAAAACGAAGGTTTTTCGGAACAAACAAATCCCAAGGTTATTTTTGGTACTTATATTTTCCTACTAAAGTATCCATATCCTCTTTTAGTTTTTGGTCAATGACTTTAGCAAAGATCTATGTAGTCTTCAAGGATTGATGCCCTAACATTTTGCTGACCGATTCAATGGGGATTCCGTTAGCTAGTGTTACGGTCATGGTAAAAGTATGCCGTGCCAAATGAAAGGTAGGATTCCCGCTCCCCGCTCCTCGAAGTTTGCAACTTCGAGGCAATAATAATGGATAGGTACAATAAGGGGGCGTAACGAAATTTCTGCCTTAGTTTTATGGTGCGAAGTTGCAAACTTCGCAGAGCAGGGATTCCTTATTGATTGTCGTCATTTAATCATTCTTATCAATTATCGTTCATCAGGGAGACCCTCGTAGACCATAAACGGCTAAAACGGGACCACCAAGTTTTTTTAAGAAAAATGAAGGGAAATAGTTGGGTAAAAATTGTGCTTCACTGGGTTTTAAGAGTACTGGAAAGTGATTGAAAACTACCTAATTTGTAATAAAATAGATGTCATTGATAGTAGATCAACAAACGCTAGATAAAAGATGATCTATTTAGAATCATCTTTATCCAACTTGAAATCGATATCCAATAATTCTTTCGGTTGAACCTCCAATGCTTTAGCTAGGGCAAGCAGTGTAGTAAAAGAAAAATTTCGCCCACCGTTCTCAATTACGCTTAAACTTCCTTTTGTAACCCTACATCTCGCAGCCACTTCATCTTGTGATAAACCTTTTTTCGTTCTTAACCGGAGCAAGTTTTTTCCAAAAATCAATTGTCGTTTTTTGTCCAAGTCCTTCATGTTATGGTAGCGTTTCGACAAAATCACTAATTAATTTTGAAATTTTTGTTACAAGAACTTGTAACAAAAAATATTTTTTTCTATTTTGCACTATACTTTATTCTATACACTCATTTAATCAAGTGGATTGATTAAGTTATTTTTGCGATTCTTCTTTTAAGATATTAGAAGTCATTCGCTTTGAATCTCGCATTAGAAAACTGGTAATTTTTGCAGACGAGATGATAAGTAGATTGGCTCACGACCCGGGCGTGGGCTCTCTTATCATCTGCACGGTATACCAGTACCTCTAATGTGGTAAGTTGAGTTCCACGCCTATCCGTATCCGTACATTAGGCCTATGGTGTCTGTTTCCAGACGCTACCCAACTATGCTTCAAAGTAAAGGTTCCAAAATTATAAGAAGGAAAGCTTCGCGGCCATTGCCGAACCTAAAAAATAGGTAGGCCCTTAAGTTGCCCATACTACCTTATGGATGGGGAGGTGAAAAGGTATGCCACCGTAATACAAAGCAGACCCAAACTTTTTAAGCTATATCGGATATGAATATGGAAACGGAAAAATTACTGGTGATCGAACTTTCCAAAGGCAATGAAAGCGCGTTCGAAAAACTCTATAATACCTATAGGAACAACATCTATGCCTACGCCCTTTCCCTTTTGAAATCCAAGGTCCATGCCGAGGAGGTGGTACAAGAGGTTTTCCTGGCGGTCTGGAAGAAACGGGAAAAGTTGGACGGATCGCGTTCGTTCCGGTCCTTTCTCTTTACCATGGCCAGGAACAAGTCCTTCGACCTTCTCAAAAAGGCGGCCAACGACCTCCGACTTCGGGAGGAG
>JBATTK010000006.1:0-11457 GCA_049670505.1 Saonia sp. | reverse complement strand
AAATCGACCGTAGCACAGGAACCATAGAAGGACGTGCCGTATTGGAAAACAAAGATCATTTGTTAGAGCCGGGAATGTTCGGTAAAGCAAGATTACTGGGAAGTGCGGAACACGAAGCCCTTATGATTCCCGATGAAATCATTGGTACCAATCAATCGGTACGTTTTGTCTATGTACTTGGGAAAGATAACACAGTGACCACCAAAAATGTGGAACTAGGACCCTTACATACCAATGGGTTACGAATCATTCGCGGTGGATTGAGCCCAGAAGACAAATTGATCACCAACAATATTCAGAAAATACGTCCGGGTATCACTGTAAACCCTTTGGAAACCACAGTTAACAGTGGGCGCGCCATAGCCAAAAAATAAGCGCTTAAACATACTGAATGAAGTTCCCCCGCTTTCCGGTCTTCCCCCTTAAAATGACCAAAACGGGAGCGGCGGGGGTACTCTTCCTCAAAGAGAAACAAAAAATAACTATTTGAAATAATCACTGAAACAATACCCGGTATTGCTCCCTTCCCAGTGTAGGAAGGTTCAGAAATCGGGGTATCCAACACTAAAAAAAGAAATCATGAAATTCAGTCACATTTTTATAAAAAGGCCCATTTTCGCAGCCGTGCTTAGCATCCTGATACTTATAGTGGGCGGATTGGCATACGTATCCCTACCAGTATCACAATTCCCTGATGTTGCACCACCTACCGTTGAGGTTGTGGCCACATATCCCGGAGCGAATGCAAAAACACTTTCCGAAACTGTTGCAACTCCCTTGGAACAACAGATCAACGGAGTGGAGAATATGATATATATGACTTCGCAATCTTCCGCAGATGGTCGGGTTACCCTACAAGTCGCTTTTGAATTGGGCACCGATCTGGACAGGGCGCAGGTACAAGTCCAAAATCGCGTAGCGATTGCGGAACCCAGACTGCCCGAATCTGTGAGACGCTTAGGAATCACTACAGAGAAAATAGCCCCCGATATCTTGATGGTAGTCAATATGTACTCCCCTAATAAAACCTATGACCAAACCTATATTGGTAACTATGCCACACTTCAGCTAAGGGACCAATTGGCCCGCATCAAAGGGGTAGGTGCTATCCGATTGTTCGGAGCGGCCGAGTATGCCATGCGTATCTGGTTAGACCCGGATAGAATTGCCAATTTAGATATGACGGCAGGTGAAGTGGTAAGTGCATTGCGTGCACAGAACGTGCAGATTGCCAGCGGTACGTTAAACACCCTGCCATCCGGAAGTCAATCTGCCTTTGAAATCAATGTCCAGACCCAGGGAAAATTAATAACCACCGAAGAATTTGAAAATATCGTCATAAAATTCGGGGAAAATGGTAGGATCGTGCAATTGAAAGATGTGGGCCGTGTGGAACTGGGCGCACAGAATTATGCGACCAAAGGTTATTTGGGAAAAGATCCGGCAATTGCCATGCCTATCTTCCAACAACCCGGAGGAAACGCCTTGGAAACCGCTGCCGAAATACAGGCTACAATGGTGGAACTTTCCAAAGATTTCCCAGAAGATCTGGAATACAAGATCGCTTACAATCCAACAGAATTCGTACAGAAATCGGTAGATGAAGTATACCGTACCATTTTCGAAGCCGTATTGTTGGTCATCTTTGTAATCCTGTTGTTTCTTCAATCATGGAGGGCGGCAATTATTCCCATATTAGCGATACCTGTATCACTCATCGGAACCTTTGCGGTAATGCAGGCCTTAGGTTTTTCCCTGAATAACCTAACCTTGTTCGGATTGGTACTTGCCATAGGAATCGTAGTCGATGACGCCATTGTTGTGGTCGAAAACATGGAGCGATATCTTGCCAAGGGCCTTTCACCAAAAGATGCCGCCCGTAAGACCATGGATGAAGTGGGCGGTGCCCTGGTAGCCATTGGGTTGGTATTGATCGCCGTATTTATTCCAACTACCTTCTTGGAAGGTATCTCAGGACAGTTTTACAAACAATTTGGTCTCACCATTGCCGTGGCGACCGCAATTTCCGTATTCGTTTCCTTAACATTGAGCCCTGCCATGGCAGCCCTATTAATGAGGCATGAAGCACATGATACGAACAAGAAAACACCCTTATTATTAAGACCCTTTGCCTTTATCGGCACTACCTTCAACCGTTTTATGGACCATATTTCCAATCGCTACGAAAATAGCGTGCGCAAATTAGTACGCACCGCAGCAATGGTAATGGTAGTTTACGGGGGATTGATCGCTTTTACCGGTTTTGAGTTTAATCGGGTCGCCAGTGGATTTGTTCCCGCCATGGATCAACAATATTTTATCACCGCCATCCAATTACCCCCAGGGTCCTCACTTTCACGAACCGATAAAGTCGTTAATGATGCTTTGGATGTACTTTTGGAAGTAGACGGTGTAGAAACCGCTGTTTCCTTCACAGGTTTTGACGGTGCGTCTTTTACCAATGCTTCCAATGCCGCCGCCATATTCGTAACCTTGGAAGATTTTGATGTTCGTACCGATAAAGGAATAAGATACGAAGACCTGTTAGGCACGCTTCGGGCAAAAATGGCCCAGGTGGATGATGCCTTTGTGGTTGTGATACCACCCCCATCCGTGCGGGGTATAGGTAATGCAGGTGGATTTAGGATGATGGTACAGGACAAGGCAAACTTGGGAACCGATGAATTACTGAATGCTACCTATGCTTTGGCAATGGCAGCAAACGAAGACCCGGCTTTGAGCAGCGTCTTTACTTTCTTCAACAACCAAACGCCGCAACTGTATTTGGATATTGACCGCGTTAAGGCAGAACAACTGGGTATTGATGTCGCCGATATTTTCCAATCGTTGGAGGTGTATCTGGGCTCTGCCTTTGTCAATGAGTTCAACTATTTGGGAAGGACCTATCAGGTAACCGCCCAGGCCGACGCCCCTAACCGATTAGCCCCCGATGACATCTCACGCATCAGGGTACGGAACAGCTTGGGTGAAATGGTGCCCCTTGGTACCATCAGTAGCCAAAATGATATTGCGGGACCCAGTAGAATACCACGGTTCAATCTATATCCCGCCGCTTCGCTTGTAGGTGATATTTCTCCCGGATACAGTACAGGCCAAGCTTTGGATAGAATGGAAGAACTCGCCGCAGAAATCCTTCCACAAGGCATTTCATTTGAATGGACGGAAATGGCATACCAACAAAAACAGACCGGTAATACCGCAGGAATTGCTTTCCTATTGGCCGTTGTATTCGTTTTCCTGCTACTGGCAGCCCAATTTGAGAGTTTGATACTCCCATTAGCGGTCATCTTCATCGTCCCCATGGTATTGTTATCCGCAATGATAGGCATTGATCTGGCCGGATTGGATAATAATATTATGGTACAGATAGGACTTGTGGTCCTTGTGGGACTAGCCAGTAAAAATGCCATCCTGATCGTAGAGTTCGCTAAACAATTGGAAGATCAGGGGAAAGACCTTAAAACTGCCGTCATAGAAGCTTCAAAACTTCGTTTGCGACCAATCTTGATGACCGCAATGGCCTTTATTCTAGGTGTTGTACCGCTAGCTATTGCAACAGGTGCGGGAGCCGAGTTACGCGTATCCTTGGGAATAGCAGTTTTTAGCGGTATGCTAGGTGTAACGCTTTTTGGAATTTTCTTGACCCCTGTATTTTATTACCTGGGAAGAAAATTAACTACAAGGAAACCAAAAGCGGAAACCAAGGAACAGTCCATTTCAGCAAAAATCAAAACGATAGAAACAACATCATAATAGGAGCATTTTCCGCCTTCCGGTGAAGAAGGCCGAAAAGTATTCCATCACTCTTTAAAAATCCTTTGGCATATTACATTTTGGTCGGTTATCCAACCATTTTGGTTAACGGCAACTGCATTGATCTAAATACATTTGTAGTATACAATAGCTCAAGATGAGTTCTATAACCAAAAGGATAAAGCAGATAATAATACTTAATATAGAAACAATGAAAAATCTAACACTAATAACAGTACTCTCCCTGATATTGGTTTCCTGTGGGATTACCAAAAGGGATTTTGACACCGATACCAAGGTTGATAAGCAGGGGCATGATCTAACCGAGAATTTGGATTCCAAGGTTTTTGAGGAAACAGCAACCATTAAAGCATGGTGGTCGGAATTTAACGACCCCATTTTGGATACCTTAATTGAAAAAGCGAGAAAACACAATCTGGATATTAATACGGCCGTAGCCAATTTTTATGCCGCAAGGGCTACTTTAAAAGGAATAAAATTGGATAGATTCCCCACCGTTACCGCCAACGGGGATTTTACCAGAACCCGATTGGGGGAAAATATATTTGTTCAGGGAAGTAACCCGACTTTTAGCACCTACAACGCAAGTTTTGATGCTTTTTGGGAAACCGATCTTTTTGGAAGAGTATCCAACCGTATCAAAGGGGCGGTTGCCAATAACCAATTGGCGGCTGCGGATATGCAAGGCGCCTATGTATCCATTTTTGCAGAACTTGCCCGCAACTATATGGAATTGCGCGGGGCTCAATATCAACTGGATATTGCCAACCGCAATCTGAAAGGGCAACAAGACACCTACGATTTAACGGTTCGTCTTTCGGATGCCGGCACCAGCAACAGCCTGGATGTTTCAAGGGCCTTGGCCCAGTTGGAAAGCACCCACGCCACCATTCCACCCTTACAAGCAAGGATCGAGGCCCTTAAAAATAGCATCAGTGTTTTGATAGGGGAAGTTCCGGGCAATCTGGATACCGAAATCAGCAATAAAAAACCCTTACCCAGCTTACCCATTTCCATTGCCGTGGGGAACGTAAATGATTTATTGCGTCGCCGTCCCGATGTGCGAAGCGCGGAAGCAGCCTTACAAACTCAAATTGCACAATACAACATTTCCGTGGCAGCACTTTATCCAAATATTCAATTTGGGGGATCTATTGGTTTCTCGGCCGTTGATTTTTCCAATTTTGGGCAGCGGGAATCCTTCAACTGGAGCATTTTTCCAAGCATTAGTTGGGCAGCCTTTAATTTGGGCCGAGTAAAACAGCAAATTAAACGTGACGATGCATTAACATTTGCCGCTTTAAACCAATATGAGAAAACGGTGCTACAAGCACTGGAGGAAATTAAAACCGCCATGACCAATTATAGCAATGAATTGGAAAGACGCAATTTGCTTCATAAGTCCGCAGCGGCCAGTGCCGAAGCGGCTAAATTTGCAAAACAACGCTATACCGCCGGACTCGATAGTTTTATTGATTACCTCAACGCGGACAATACATTGCTTTTGGCAGAAAACCGACTGGCAAGCAGTGAGATTTCATCCGCTACTTCCTTAATTGCCATTTACAAGGCCCTGGGCGGTGGCTGGGAGATTATTTCCGATAGGGAATTAGATCAAAAGTTCCATACGATGAAAATGGACGAAGCTGGCACTGACTAAACCGTTCCTATGTTTACAAAGCCAATGCCGATTAGTTAAAAGTAATGAAATTAATTTCGTTGAACGTTAACGGTTAACAGTAGGTTTTTCCACGATTAACCTTTAGCGGATAACCATTAACCAGTAAACAGTAGGTCTTTACCGTTGGATAATAGCAAGCTGGACACTGAAAACTAGATACTGGAATGTCATTTCAATACGATTTCCATACGGAAATCACTCAATGACCATATGTAGGTGCCTGAGTGATTGCCCTGCAATCGTATCGAAGGCACATGGTTGAACACAAAATAATTTTTTTGCACCCCAATGTCTTGCAATGAACTACGGAAGGTAAGGTGTTAACTAGCGATCGAGACAATAAATCATATATAAGGACATTATACCAAAAGCCCGTTGTGTATTTTGATTTTAAGATTCAAAATACACAACGGGTAACCAAAAGTTTAGTGTTGGATGGAAACGGCGGTTTACCGGTACGGTAGCCAACGTTTCTTGTTTTTTAGGTACTTTTATACCATGGACAAGAAAGGCATACCATTGTTTACCGAAATTAATCAATTGCATGAAGCTACAGGTTATGATCAACGAACGCATATAGATGATTTTCACATTTTTACAATGGAATCTACCTATCCCAGTGTGGTACAATCCTTCCCCCCTTTCAAAATTGATTTTTTTCATGTTGCCCTACTGGATTCGTTCCTAACCACCAATATCAATTTGAATTCAAAGAATTTCGAAAAGGCGGAACTACCGCTATTCTTTGTGGTTCCCGGACAAACCTTTTCTTGGTTTCGCGGCCAGGAGCAATTAACGGGTTATATTCTTTTTTTCAAAATGGATTTTCTCCCCTTTGGTGCAAATAGAATGCTGGAAGAATTTCCTTTTTTACAGTTTGTGGAATTGAACGTTTTTAATGCCTCGACAGCGGAGAACAAGTCGCTTCGAAAAGAAATGCAGGCGTTGTTACGCACGTTTCAAAATACACATCCGTACCAAGAACGAAAACTACAGGGATTGCTGCTCAGTTTCCTGTATAGCTGTAAAGCGATTTATGATAGGCATTCACAGGCACTGGACCAACAATCCGCTGCGACGGCACTGACTTTCAGATTTCAGCAGTTGGTCAATAAACTGTATTGCACCATGAAAAGTGTATCCGATTTTGCAGAACAATTGAACGTTACCCCAAATTATCTCACTACGGCGGTAAAGGAAGTAACCGGGAAAAGTGCAAAAGATCTCATTAACGAGCGCCTTTTTGCGGAAAGCAAAAATTTATTGCTATATACGGATAAGGATATATCCGAAATCGGTTATATGCTCAATTACACCGAACCTACACATTTTGCCCGTTTCTTCAAAAAAATGGAGGGTAGCACGCCCAATAAATATCGGCAGACCTCAAGAGTCCACGGTAGTACGTTGGGATAAACCTTTAAGGTTTGCTATAGATACGTAAGTGTCACCTTATTTTAAACCTTGGGAACAAAAAACTAAAATCCACGGCACCGAAACTATCCTTTAAAAACCGTTTCCCTTTTAATTCCCAATCGATTCATCTTCGCAAAAAGGGTCTTATCCTTCATACCGAGTATTGCCGCCGCACCTTTAGGGCCGCTCACACGGCCCTGGGTATGTTTAAGGACCATAATGATGTGCTCCCTTTGAACCTGCTCAAAAGTTTTTAGACCCTTCCCTTCTTTGATATGGCCATTGACCTTAGGCAACCAACTCCCCGGAAACAGGGTCGTACCACGCTCCAAAATAACTGCGCGTTCAATAAGGTTTTCCAATTCTCGGATATTTCCAGGAAAGTTGTAGCTCATCAAGGCATTCACTGTTTTTTTGGAAAGCCGTTTGAACGCTTTTCCCGCTTTTGCACTAAACTTTTCCAAAAAATATTGTGCCAATAAGGGAATGTCCTCTTTCCTTGCCCTCAAAGGAATATTGTGTATCGGAAAAACGTTCAACCGATAGTATAGATCTTCCCTGAATTTTCCGTTTTCTATCATTTCCTCCAAGTTTCGATTTGTAGCGGCAATGATACGCACATCTACCTTAGTGGTCTTTTGGCTTCCCAGTGCGTCAAATTCGCCCTCCTGTATAACGCGTAATAGTTTTGGCTGTAGGTCCAACGGCATCTCACCGATCTCATCCAAAAAGAGGGTACCCCCATCGGCAAGGCAGAATTTTCCGGCCTTATCGGCGATTGCCCCCGTAAAAGCACCTTTTTTATGGCCAAAAAGTTCGCTCTCTATAAGTTCCTTTGGCAATGTGGCCGCATTTACCTTAATAAGGGTACGTTCCTTCCGATGACTGTTGTGATGAATTGCATTGGCCAAAAGCTCTTTCCCGGTGCCGGACTCCCCGGTTATCAAAACCGTAGTATCCGTAGGGGCCACTTGCTCTACCTGTTTTAACACTTGGGCATAGCTATCGCTGATACAGATGATATTGTCAAAATTGATATCCCTGTTGATTTCCGTAATGAGATATTCATTTTCCTGCTCCAATTGGGTCTTTAAAGATTTGATTTCCTCCAAGGCCTCAAATAGCTCCAAGTCGCGCTTCTTACGATCCTCAATATTTCTGATTACCGCACAGTTCAAATCCATCCCTTGGTATCTCAAATGATTTGCGGTAACATCGGCCGGGAATTTAGTGCCATTTTTTCGTGTAACAAGCCATTCGAATCGAAGCGCTCCTGCCTCAATGATTTCATCAAAATGCTGCTGCCACCAATCCTTGGTAATCTGATTGTCCAAGTCAAAAATGGTAAACGTATCCAGTTCCTTCCTCGAAAATCCCAATTGCTGGCTCACGGAGTCGCTGTAATGTAAAAGATGGCCTTCCCTATCATATACATAAAACAGGTCTTCGGCATTATCAATGATCGATTTGAACAGTCGTAAGCGGTTCTCTCTAAGCTGCCGCTCGGTGACATCTTGAAAGACCCCTATAATCTTATAAATCTTATCGCCTTTTAAAATTGCCTGTCCGGCACAACGGATATACCTGCTAGGCCGCTCATTGGTTTCCAGAATTTCGTCATAAGGGGTAGCTTTTCTCATAACCGCCCGAAATAGCCCTTTCAATCGGTCCACTTCCTTAAAATAGTGAATCACCTCACCGGGTAATACCTTATCCTTATTTGTAGTCCTAAAGATTTCCAAGGCCTCATCGGTTACAATTAAGGAGCCATCCTGCAGATTCAGTTTCCACCCTCCCACATTCGCAATACGCTCTGTATGGTGCAGTAGATTTCTGTAAAAACTAGATTGGGTGATTTCGTTCATTATCGCACAAATTAAATTTTTTCCCTTATTTGAGAAAAACTGTGCAAAAACCTCTACTTCATAATATTTACCAGCTTTGTCCTTATGCGTGTCCTTAAAATCGACTATTCCCTTTTTCTTAACCCTTTTCCAATGCTTCTCCCAACTTTCGTTGGTGGTGGTAGGGTTTAGATCAAATATGGACAGCCGCAGTATTTCGGACTTTTTATAGCCAAGCTTCTCACAGAATTTTTTATTTGCATATAGGATGGCCCCTTTTTCATTGAGCCACATCACTTCATAGGGAAGGGTCTCCACAAGCCAGTGATTGAGTTCCCCCAAGGGTAAATCTTTTGTCATTTTTTCAGTTTCTCGATACTTAAAAATACAATAAATATTCTCATATTTTAGAAATTTCTAAATTATTAGAATGCTTTTTAAAGCAATAAAACCGTGGAAGTCCCGTAAATATTGGGTTTTTGATTTTGGCATAAGAATGGCTTTAAGAAGTACAGATTTGAATACTTAAATCAAAGAAAAGGATTTACAAACAATATAGAATTCAATATATCAAAACAATGGAAACAAAATCAACAACTACGGTACTGCACAAAGCAGATACGAGAGGAGATGCAAACCATGGATGGTTGCACTCCAAACATAGTTTTAGCTTTGCCAATTACTACGACCCCAAACGAATGGGCTTTGGGGCACTTAGGGTACTCAATGATGATATTGTGGCTCCAGGAAGGGGTTTTGGCACCCATCCCCACCAAAATATGGAAATCATTTCTATTCCCTTATCCGGAGATTTAAAACATATGGATAGCACAGGTAGAAGCGAAATAATAAAGCAAGGTGATATTCAGGTGATGAGCGCAGGTACGGGCATTCAGCATAGCGAGATGAATGCCAATACGGATAAGGAGGTCCAATTTCTTCAAATCTGGGTTATCCCCAATAAGGAGGACGTGGAGCCGCGATACGACCAGATTACCCTGAATGGGGCCGATAGAAAAAACAAACTGCAGCAAATCCTTTCTCCCCATTCGGAGGATGCAGGGGTGTGGGTACATCAGGATGCATGGTTCCATATGGGAACATTGGACAAAGACACATCGCTACAGTATCAACTAAAAAAGGAGGGAAATGGCATTTACGCTTTTGTACTTAAAGGAGACGTAACCATAAACGGGCAGGTCTTGAACAAGAGGGATGGTTATGGCCTATGGGACGTATCCCAGCTTGCCATTCAGGCGACTACCGATGCCGAGCTATTGTTAATGGAAATCCCAATGAACTAGAGGGAGGTGAAATCGGAAACCCCGGGGCTGAACCATCGGGGAATTATTTAGATTCAATTATATATAACCGTCCGCCAATGCGGACATAAACTAGCATCAAAATGAAAATTATAGCTTTATCTATCCTAACATTATTCTTTAGCACCATAAGCTTTGCACAATGGTCACAATACAATCCAAATCCCAACAACGATCCCGCGAACGCATCAAAGGAGCTGTTACATCCTGAAAATCATGTGCTCCTCTTGATAGACCATGAAAGTCAGATGGCCTTTGCCGTAGAATCCCAACCCATTGAGGAATTGAGGAACAATACAGGATTAATATCCAATCTAGCCATTATCTATGATATCCCTACGGTAGTCACCACGGTTGCCGAAAGATCTTTTAGCGGTCCGGTTTTTCCTGAAATCCGTGAATTTTTTCCGGATGAAAGTAAATATATAGACCGTACCACCATGAACTCCTGGGAGGATAAGCGGGTAGTCGCCAAAGTTGGGGAGTACAAAAAACCCAAATTGGTCATTGCAGGTCTATGGACAGAGGTGTGTACCTTGTCCGCCGCGCTTTCGGCATTGGAAGATGGTTATGATGTATATGTAATCACCGATGCCTCAGGAGGTACTTCCCAAGAAGCGCACAATATGTCGATAGCCAGAATGATCCAGGCAGGTGTAAAACCGGTTACGTCCCTACAATACGCATTGGAAGTGCATCGCGATTGGGCAAGATCCGACAAGTATGTTGAAATGAACGACCTGGCCAAGCGATGGGGCGGGGCATACGGATTGGGTATCGACTATAAGAAAACGTTGGACAAGTGGGAAAAAGAGCATAAATCCAATTAATCCTGTCTAGATATAGGCACTATAAACTACTGAAATTATGTACGATCGTATAAAATTATTGACCGGCCTTTTCCTAATTCTTGCGGTCTTTGGTTGCAAACCAAAGGAAGTAGACCCAAAAAATACTGCAGATCTCATTGTACACAATGCTAAAATTGCAGTAATGGATGCCGAACAAACCATTTCGGAAGCCATTGCCGTAAAGGATGGAAAAGTATTGATTACAGGCACTTCCGAAGAAATACTGAAAATGAAGGGCGACAGCACGCTGACCATCGATGCCAAGGGGAGAACCGTAATCCCCGGATTGAACGACTCCCATCTGCACCTCACCCGTGGAGGAAGATTCTATAATGCCGAATTGCGGTGGGACGGTGTAAAAAGCCTGAAACGTGCTTTGGAAATGTTGAAAGAACAGGCCGATAGGACCCCAGAAGGGCAATGGGTACGGGTTATCGGTGGGTGGAGTCCCTTTCAGTTCGAGGAAAAACGTTTCCCAACGCCCCAAGAAATCAATGAAGCCACCGGTAATGTACCTACCTATGTGCTGTTTCTTTACAGTCGTGCCT
>JBATTK010000005.1:0-12509 GCA_049670505.1 Saonia sp. | reverse complement strand
CAAGGGCGATCAGGATAAAGAGGATAATAATAAAGACAAAAACCAAGACCAAAAAGACGAAGGGGACAATAAAAAAGACGAGAACGAAGGTGATCAAAATAAGGACGAGAATAAGAACAAAGGCGATGAAGGGGACAATGGAGATGAGAAGAAGGAAGATAATAAGGAGGGTGATGGCGATAAAAAAGAGGAAAAAAAGAAACAACCCGATCAAGGCGATCAACCAAAACAACAGCAGCAACCCAGACCTAATCAATTATCTCCACAGCAGATTAAAAATTTGCTAGAGGCAATGCAGAACGAAGAGAAAAAAGTGCAGGAAAAAATTGAAGGTAAAAAGCTAAAAGGTGTTAAGGTAAAGAATGAAAAAGATTGGTAATGCGGATGAGTTTTAAACAAATTTCGATTTTAATTCCCCTGCTATTCTTGGCTTTTACAACAAAGGCCCAAGATGACGGTATTACCTTTGAAGTTAAGCTAAGCAAAAGTAAACTGGGCATTAACGAACGTCTTCGGGTAGATTTTGTCATGAACAAGGACGGGGATGATTTTAATCCACCGGATTTTAATGGTTTTAGGGTATTGATGGGACCGTCACAGGCCATTAGCTCCTCTTGGATCAACGGGGTAAGAAGTTTCTCCAAAACCTATTCCTATACGTTGGCACCTACCGCCCGTGGAACCTTCTCCATTAAACAGGCAACCATCGTAATTGATGGAAAAACCTATAAATCGCTCTCCAAAAAGGTTGAGGTTACCGCAGCGGTAGATAAGCCAAGTGACGAAATGACCGTTGACGATGTAGCCGATGAGAGTCTGCATTTGGTAGCGGAAGTATCCAAACCTAAACCATATCTTAACGAAGCGGTCAGTGTTGTCTATAAGCTATATGTAAGTCAGTTCATTAATGTGACCAACTTTCGGGCATTGGATAACCCCAAATACAATAACTTCTGGAGTCAGGATATCCCGGTAACCAAGTACAACGTACAGAACGGAACCTATCAAGGAAAAGCGTACCGGTATGTAATATTGAAGCGGGTGGTATTATATCCGCAAAAAACCGGAAAACTGGACATAGAACCACTTTCTTTAGATGTCACTATAGATGTACCTACCAACCGCCGTGATTTCTTTGGAGGCAGAGTATATACACAAACCAATAAAACAGTATCCGCCGGTAAACGAACGTTAAATGTAAAGACACTACCAACTGAAGGCAAACCTGCCAATTTTAGCGGTGCTGTCGGCAATTTTGATTTTTCGGTCACGGCCAGCAAAACTGCTTTAAACGCCTCCGAATCCTTACAGGCCAAGGTAGAGGTAAAAGGCAAAGGCAATCTTAAATTATTCCAACTACCAGAACCAAGCCTACCCAGCTCTTTGGAAGTTTATGATCCAGAATTTAAGGAAAGTGTTCGTACTACCCTTTCCGGCATGGAGGGGAAAGTAACGAACAATTATACCATTGTACCTTCTTACAGGGGCAAATATCCTATTCCCAGTATTTCCTTCAGTTATTTCAACCCTAAAACGGGAAAATACAGCACCTTGAATTCCGACGAAATTTTAATTAATGTGATGGAAGGCCCCACGGACAGCACTATAGGATCAGCAGGGTCTTCTACAAACAATCGGAAAACAGTAGTAAACGCCGGAAATCAATTTGGTTTCATTAAATTAACGACGGATTTGACGTCCATTGGAACCAATTATTTTTTTGGTTCGACACGTTTTTACATGTGGCTATTTCTGCCCCTATTATTGATTCCGATATCCATTCTCCTAGGAAAGAAAAGGGAGGCCATTGCTAGTGACGTTGCAGGTAACAAAATTAAAAAAGCCAACAGATTGGCACGAAAATATTTATCAAAGGCCAAGAAAACATTAGGAAACAAAGAAGCTTTTTACATTGCCTTGGAGAAAGCACTACATAATTACTTGAAGGCAAAGTTGAAAATAGAGACTTCCGAGTTCAGTAAGGATAAAATAATAGTATTGTTAACGGAAAGAGAGGTCGATCAAACCACTAAAGAAGGTTTTATCGGATTGCTCAAGAATTGTGAGGCTGCGAGATACAGCCCATTCTCGGACGTTCAGATGCAACAGGATTATACTAAGGCCAGTGAAGTAATCTCTTATTTGGACAAACAACTATAGGCATGAAAAAATTAATGATCGTTCTCCTTTTGATGTCATCATTTTTGGGTACTGCCCAAAATAATGCACTGTTCGCCCGGGCGACGGATGCATACAACGCAGGGGACTACGAAAAAGCTGCCGAGAATTATTTAAAGATTTTGGAAAATGGGGAGCATTCGGCAGAGCTTTACTTTAATCTTGGGAACGCTTACTATAAGATGAACCAAATAGCTCCTAGCATCTATTATTATGAAAAAGCCCTGCTGTTAAAACCAAATAACCCCGAAATACAAAACAACCTTGGATTTGCCCAGAATATGACTTTGGACGCTATTGAGGAGCTTCCGGAAACCGGTATGTCCAAAATATATGGAGCTATTGTCGAATTTTTATCTTTTGAACAATGGGCTCGGACCGCTGTATGGTTTATGATACTTTTTGTATTGTCCTATATTGCTTTCTACTTCTTTCGATATGCAACCCAAAAAAGAATAGCCTTTATCGTCAGTATGGTCTCCCTTATTATTGCAGTTCTGGCTATTGCACTTGCTTATTTGCAATATACCGACTTTAAAAAAGACCAACCCGCCATCGTATTCCCGGAAGTATCCGTTGTGAAATCCGAACCCAATAATAGAAGCCAAGAAGCTTTTACACTGCATGAGGGTACGAAAGTAAATGTATTGGAACGACTTAACGATTGGAAAAAGATAGCACTTGCGGATGGCAAAACGGGGTGGATCTCTTCCGAAGATATAAAATTGCTAAAAGATTTTTAAGATTTCTTTAACACTCTATCATAGCATTACTTTTATATTTGTTCAGAGGCTATTTTTTACCTTTCTCCTATTACTTATTTAACATCTTGTTTTCATTCTAAAATCTGTAGCTATGCTTTACTATAAAGATATTTTGCAAAAGAACAAAAAATGGGCATCGGACAAATTGAAAGAGAATCCGCACTATTTTGATGAAATGGCAAAAGGCCAGCATCCACCTCTTTTGTGGATCGGCTGCGCGGATAGCAGGGTACCGGCAAGCGAGATAATCGGCGCAGAACCCGGTGAGGTCTTTACCCATAGAAATATTGCGAATATGGCCATCCATACGGATATCAATATGCTAAGTGTTTTGGAATACGCGGTAAACGCTTTGAAAGTGAGGCATATTATAGTCTGTGGGCATTACGGATGTGGAGGTGTAAAAGCGGCCATGGGCCACAGCACTGTTGGATTCGTTGGTAAGTGGATTCGACATATAAAGGATATTTACAAAATTCATGTAGATGAACTAGAGGCCATAACGGATGAAGACAAACGTTGGGATAGGTTGGTGGAACTGAACGTACAGGAGCAGGTAACCGATCTGGCCAAAACGTCCATTGTTCAAAATGCATGGGAAAAAGGGGAATTCCTCCATCTACACGGGTGGGCGTATGATATTAAGACCGGTATTGCAAATGACCTGCAGGTTTCTATGGAAGATAATTCCAAACTGGACGATATCTATAAAATACGCTTGTAATCTTGGCAAACCAACCGATTACTCCGATCCAATGATGAAAAACTTGTTTAAAAATCTTAAAGGCGACCTATTTGGTGGTATAACGGCGGGAATCGTGGCATTGCCTCTTGCACTTGCCTTTGGCGTAAGTTCAGGATTGGGGCCAAGTGCCGGATTGTACGGTGCCATATTCATCAGCTTTTTCGCAGCACTGTTCGGGGGTACCAACACTCAAATTTCAGGCCCTACTGCACCCATGACCGCAGTAAGCATGGTGGTAATAGCGGGTATTATCGCAATTTATGACGGTAGTGTTGAAAAGGCATTGCCGGCTATTCTTACGGTGTTTCTTTTGGCGGGCCTAATGCAGATAGGACTAGGGCTTTTAGGCCTTGGGAAATACATTCGATACATTCCCTATCCGGTAGTCTCCGGTTTTATGACCGCTATAGGGGTTATTATTATTATCACTCAGATTTTGCCCGCCCTTGGCTACTATCCCAAAGAGGACGATACTTTCGTGAACCAATTTAAGCCACAAGCTGAAGAATTGATCTTGGAAAATATACTGAGGGAAGAGGCCGGGGAAGGAATTTTGGTTCTAGAAGATTTTGAAGAGACTATTAAACGTTCCCATGAAGTAAGCGAACCAGCAATTTTGGAAGAGGCAAAAACCTTGGCCGCTTCCGAAGCTTCGGGAGTTATTGGAGCATTAAAGGCCGTGCCCAAAGCATTACAGAATATCAATTGGTTAGAGCTCATATTGACAATTTCCACGATCATCATCATCTTTGGCTTTAAGCGAATAACCACCGCAGTGCCAAGTACGTTGATTGCCCTGATACTCGTATCAGGCATCGCCTATGGTTTTGGGCTGGATTATAGGGCTATCGAAAAAATACCGGAAGGACTGCCCTTGCCCCATCTGGAAATCTTTACCCAATTTGAACTGGGCGCCTTGACACCTTACATATTCACAGCACTAACATTGGCACTTTTGGGCGCCATAGATTCGTTATTGACCTCGGTAGTGGCGGATAATATGACGAAAACGAAGCACAGACCCAATAAAGAATTAGTGGGCCAAGGAATAGGAAATAGTGTTGCGGCAATTTTTGCGGGCATTCCCGGTGCCGGAGCCACTATACGTACGGTGGTCAACATTAATTCTGGCGGGAAAACCAAACTCTCCGGAATGATAGCGGGGATTCTTTTATTGTTCATTTTATTGGCCCTAGGGCCCATAGCATCACAAATACCTGCAGCGGTACTCGCAGGCATCTTAATTACAGTAGGCATCAGCGTAATGGATTATAAAGGATTAAGAGCTATTCCCAGTTTACCCAGGGACATCAAATTAGGGCCTTTAAAACTAAGCTCCGAAGTTATAGTAATGCTCATTGTTTTAGTACTTTCCACTTTTTGGAACCTAGTATATGCCGTAGGTATCGGTTTGGTCATCGCCTCCCTGATGTTCATGAAAAAAATGGGAGACCTTACCGCCGAACGTTCGGATGTGAAGACTTTGGAAAAAGAGAAGGCGTGGTCGGACGAAATGGACTTTCCTAAGAACTTACAGGAAGAAGTTTTTATAAAACATTTGAAAGGCCCACTCTTTTTTGGCTCCACCAGTGAATTCCAAGCGCTCGCGGACCAAATACCCGAAACCGCCTCTACGGTAATCATACGTATGGATCGCATGCAATATATGGATCAATCCGGACTGTATGCGCTGGAAGATATTTTGATCGATCTTCGAAAATCGGACATCTACGTATTGTTCGTAGACGTACTCCCCCAACCTAGATATATGATGGAGCGTGTGGATATTATACCGGATTTAATTCCAGAGGAACACATCTTTGCCACGTTTGAGGAATGTCTGGAATGGATAAAGAGCAACGTAAAGGATGAACACATCCCATCTGAAGTGTAACCCTCTTTTTTGAATTAGCGGAAATTATTGATCCCTACTGCCGTAAAAGTTTTAAATTTGTCGTTCTTAGCTTTTTAAAATGATCGACAAGATAAAGGAACATATTTCGGAAGTAGAAAAATTTACTTCCAAGGACATTGCGGCAATAGAAGCCTTTCGAATCAAATATTTAGGAAAAAAAGGACTATTGAACCAATTTTTCTCGGAGTTCAAAGATGTTCCCGTTAACGAAAAGAAAGAATTTGGACAGACCATAAATGAGTTAAAAAACGTGGCCACCCAAAAGGTAAATAACCTAAAGGGGTCGTTAGAAGACCAAGCAGGGGACAACCGCATTTATGGAGATCTTACCAGACCCGGGGAACCACTGGAATTAGGAGCGCGGCACCCTATATCCATTGTGAAGAATCAGATCATAGAAATCTTTTCCAGAATAGGTTTCAATGTATCCGAAGGTCCAGAAATAGAGGACGACTGGCATAATTTCACCGCTTTGAACCTTCCCGAACATCATCCGGCAAGGGATATGCAGGATACCTTCTTTATCCAGACCGACCCAGATGTACTATTACGTACCCATACCTCAACGGTACAAGTACGTTATATGGAAAATAATAAACCCCCTATTCGGACCATTTCACCGGGTAGGGTATATCGCAACGAGGCCATCTCGGCCCGATCGCATTGCTTCTTTCATCAAGTAGAAGGTCTATATATTGATAAGGATGTATCGTTTGCCGATTTAAAACAGACCTTGCAATTCTTTACTACTGAACTCTTTGGCACATCTAAAATAAGACTCAGGCCTTCCTTCTTCCCTTTCACCGAACCAAGTGCCGAAGTAGATGTGTATTGGGGCCTTGAAACAGAAACGGATTATAGGATGACCAAAGGTACGGGCTGGTTGGAAATTATGGGCTGTGGCATGGTGGACCCCAATGTACTGGAAAATTGTGGTATAGATTCCAACCAATATTCCGGTTTTGCTTTTGGAATGGGAATAGATAGAATAGCCTTACTGTTACATCAAATTTCGGACATACGCTTGTTAAGCGAAAATGACGTGCGCTTTTTGGAGCAGTTTAAGAGTTCTTTTTAGAACCCAATGAAGACAGATATTGAAATTCCCATAGCCAAGGATGTTTATGTTGCCATTGTTCATGAATGGAACGACGAGTTTCTTTCCAAGGACTGGAACGCCTACATTATCAACGACAGGGATAGCAAAATTGAGATGGTCCTAATCGTTTCCAAAGGATATGATGGGGAAAGAAAGACCTCTACCATGCGCCACGGCATAGGGGTTGTGCATGCAAAATCCTTTGAGAAGATAGAACCGCTACACGAAGATGTCTTTGTCTTGAACAATGAATTCTACGTTACCTTCTATGCCGATAACAAACTGTATGAAAGAAAGTATTTTTTTGAAAAAAACACCGTTAACGAAAATCATTTAATCCATATTCCCATCATTGATAAAAATGGGATTTTAGCAAAATAATGCCTGTTTTTGGACATCGCCAAATCTCAAGGTCCCAAAATTACATATCAATAATTTAAGTACCTGATTTTTACAATTTTACCATAGGTTTTATTTTTTTTAGTTGCTAACTTGATACTGATAGCTAACTTAAAAAATTACATTATGGAAATGAAGAACCTAAATCGCAGGGATTGGATAAAAACCGGTCTCCTATCCGCTGGGGGAATGACCCTGTTTCCCCACCTAGGTTTTGGCGAAACACCTAGAACACCTTTACATTTTGATACTGAAGGAAATGCATTGTACAGTCCTTTTTTTAAGGAATATGTGGTCGCGGGTTTTCCGGAGCCAGAAACCTTGCTGGCCAAACTCAACGCGAATGAAAATCCTTATGGCCCTTCCCCAAAGGCAATTGAAGCCCTTAAGGGTGTTGCCAACAAAGGTAATCGATATGCATGGAAGGAATTGTTCCAGTTAATTGACAAAATTGCCTTAAAAGAGGGGGTCCAAGCCAATAACATAATGATGGGACCGGGGTCATCCGATTTATTGGAGAAGACTGCAATGGTACTCTTTATGAATGGAGGGAACGTAGTCTCTGCAGATCCTTCCTATATGTCACTGATCAGGGTAGCGGAAGCCACGGGTGCATCATGGAAAGCTGTACCCTTAAAAACGGATTGGTCCCATGATCTGAAAGCCATGGAGGCTGCCATTGATATGGATACGAAACTGGTATACATCTGCAATCCCAACAATCCTACAGGCAGTATGACGGATTATGAAGAGCTCTTGGATTTCTGTTCCCGCGTTTCAGAAAAAGTTACTGTGTTCATCGATGAAGCCTATCTCGGTTTTTTAGAGGACGGTGCTAAAAAAAGTATGGTCTCCCTTATTAATAAAGGTAAAAATATAATTATTGCCCGTACTTTTTCCAAAATCCATGGCATGGCAGGCTTACGGGTCGGTTATATGGTTGCCCAGCCCGAAACATTGGATAAAATACAAAAGATAACCCGCGGTGGTATGGGCATCGCCTATACGTCTATATTCGCCGCCCTGGCAAGTATGGACGATGTAGCGTTCCAAGACAAGTCCCGGGCCTTAAATGCCGAAGCAAGGGAATACGTCTACAGTAGCTTAAAGAAAATGGGGTATGATTATGTGACTTCCTTTACCAGCTTTATCATTTTCCCGATAGAAATGGATGGCAAATTGTTCCTAGAACGGATGTTGGAGCTTAAAGTAGGTGTTAGGGCATTTGAATTTATGGATAAAAACTGGTGTCGTGTTAGTATGGGAACCTTGGAAGAAATGAAAATCTTCACGGCCGCATTGAATGAAGTCCTAGCCTAGTTTGTGTAATGGAATTCACTTTACAAAAGACAATAACTTTTATACTTTTTATTCTTATCGGGCTTCTCCTAAAACTAAAGTTCAAATCAAGGGATGAAATCCGGGGGATAAAGAAAATTATACTGAACCTAGCGCTACCGGCAACCATTTTTATAGCGCTTTTGGGAGTCGAAATAAATATGGGGCTACTGGTGCTGCCTTTGCTCGCAATTTTTTTAAATATTCTTTTGTTTATTGGTTTTCCCCTGGTATTGCCACTGTTGGGCATCAAAAAAAGTTCTTCCATATTTAGGACGGCCAGATTATTGATTCCCTCTCTTGCTCCGGGGCTTTCCTGTTTTCCATTTATTCTAGAATTCCTTGGAAAATCCTACTTGGCAAAGGCGGCCATGGCAGATTTAGGCAACAAAATATTTGTATTGATTATCCTTTATGTGGTTGCCATGAATTGGCATTATAGATTACGTTCCGAATCAATACATAAAGGTGCCTCAAAATTAAAGTCTTTATTGTCGGCAATGATCTCCGAACCCGTGAATATCTTTATAGTCGTTGCCTTGACGTTGATATTTGTGGGAGTATCCATGGAGTCATTGCCATTTTTTATAAGTGATACATTGCAAAGACTAAGTACTATAATGACTCCCCTTGTACTTCTCTTTATAGGCCTAGCGGTTAAAATAAGGAGAAATCAATTTGTACAGCTCCTATCACTTTTATTGGTACGGGCAGGTGTAGTGGTACTTGTTAGCGGTATTTTTATTCTAATTTCCGATATTACGATCCAGAACGAAATTTTGTTGATACTGGCCTTTGCATTGAGCGCTTGTAGTTTTTGGCCATTTGCCCATATTGCTTCGGTAGATAGCCTGGAAACGGAAATTCCTGCGGATCAAAAAACTTTTGACGGGAGTTTTGCCATAAATCTATTGGCTTTGTCTTTTCCATTATCCACACTATTGATTCTGGGAATACTCACCGCGGGACCTATTTTCGCCAATAGTACCCCTATTTTTATATTGGCAACCGGACTTCTTGTTTTAGGTTTCCTACCTATGGCCATAAGAAGTATCCGGGGACTAGGTATCGCTCCAAAGAAAGCACCGTTGAACAAGGTTAGCGCAACGGAAAGCCTTTAGCCGCCCACCATGGGTGCATTTCAATAACCAAACGACCGGCCTTTACCATAGGGTCACTATTGGCCAGACTGTCTGCCATAGCCAAGGTGGGGGTATTGTAGATGGTGAGTCCCCTAATATCCCCGTCATCTCCAAAAGGACCGGAGATGTCCGCATATCCTTTTTCGTACATGCTACTGAGATGCGCTAAATGCAGCATTTGTAGACTATCGGTTTCCGCTTTGCTCTGAGAGCGATCAGGGCCACTCTTTAAAAATGCGATAAAGTATTGCTGCATAAGCACGGTGTCCTTTGTTTTCTCATCTACATATTCAAAAATTTGAAATCCTTTTTTGGTCAATTCCGCTTTCCTTTGCTTCACGGTTTTAACTACTTCTTCTGTTACTGTAGTTGTGTTTTCTTTGGTATTCTCCTGTTTGCATGCGCATAAAACAAAGAAGAACGTCATTAGGAACAAATACTTCATTTTTTCCAGTTTTTATAAGGTTGTTTGCTTAGTTGTGAATTGTAATATCTAATATCTCCCGTTACCTCTGTATGCAACCAATTTGGTCGTTCAAATTTTTCCTCTTCGTGCCGTAACTCCACCTCGGCCAGAATCAATCCTTCATTATTGCCCAAAAACTCATCTACTTCCAAAATATGGTTTTCCTTTTTTATGCAATATCTTAGCTTATCCACGATACCTTCCTCGCATAAATCCAATAGTGCTTCCGCTTCGTCTACGGTAATTTCTTTTTCCCACTCAAAACGGGAGGTTCCGGATGGGTTGGATTTTCCCTTCACTGTCAAAAAACCGGTATCTCCTTTGATCCTAACGCGAACCGTACGTTCCGGATTTGTATTTAAAAACCCTTGGGTAATACGTTCCGTAAGAAAAGCTTCCGTTTTGTAAGCTTTGGAATTTACTAAAAATTTGCGTTCAATTTCTATCATTTACGTTAAACTGGTCTCGGCATCCTTTGCTATTGCCGCTATTTCATCAGATTTGATCTTTACTTTATCATAAACATTATTTGCCAACCACAGCATGGCGTAGGCAATGGCTTCCGGATGGATGGAGCGGTACTTCTTAAGCGGACCCCATAAAATAAAATTCAAAATCCCCATGGCCCGTTTTGCCAACCGTTCCCCTGTTCGTTTTTCCTTTCTAGTACCCCCAATGAGGGAAGGTTGTAAAATATGCGTTTTGTTTATTTGCAATTCCAAGACCGCATCCTCCATTTCCCCTTTCGTCCGGTTATAAAAAATAGAACTCTTGGGGTCGGCGCCCAAAGCGGAAATTACAATAAAGGTATTCATATGGTTCGCCTTACATAAACCGGCGGCGTTTACGGGAATACCGTAATCAATTTTTCTATAGCGCTCCTTGTCCGGATTTTTTGCATTCGTGGTGCCGATACAGCAAAACACCTCATCGGCCCTAAAATCGGATTGAAAAGAGGTGAAATTCATTAAATCGACCAGATACTCCTTAAGCTTTGGGTGTTTAAAACCAACGCTAGACCTAGAAAACAATCTTACTTCTTCATAGCCATCGTGCTTTAATAACGACTGTAACAACAATCCTCCCGTAAGTCCGGTAGCTCCTAATATTATTGCTGTCTTTTTGTCCAATTCCATCAAACTAAATATAGTTTAAATTTGCATATGTCCTACGATTTTCCGCTGCGCAAGATAATACATGTAGACATGGATGCTTTTTATGCATCCGTGGAACAGTTGGATAATCCCGAACTTAAAGGAAAACCTTTAGCGGTCGGTGGCGGTGAAAAAAGAGGGGTTGTTTCGGCGGCCAGCTATGAGGCCAGAAAATTTGGTGTACGTAGCGCAATGAGTGGTTATTTGGCCAAACGCAACTGTCCGGATCTTATTTTTGTAAAACCTAGATTTGCCCGCTACAAGGAAATTTCACAAAACATCCGGCAACTTTTTTTTGAGTATACCGATTTAGTGGAACCGCTATCCCTGGACGAGGCGTATTTGGATGTCACCGTAAACAAAAAGGGGAATCCTTCCGCTACACTTATAGCAACGGAAATCAGACAGCGTATTTATGATGAATTGGGGTTGACGGCCTCAGCGGGAATCTCCATCAATAAATTCATTGCCAAAGTCGCCAGTGACTACAACAAACCCAACGGGCAAAAAACGGTCAATCCCGAAGAAGTCCTTCCCTTTCTGGAAAACTTGGAAATACGCAAGTTTCATGGGGTCGGAAAGGTCACCGCAGCAAAAATGTATACGTTGGGAATTTTTACGGGAAAAGACCTAAAGGGAAAGACCTTGGAATTTCTAGAGGAAAAGTTCGGCAAGAGCGGTTCCTTTTATTATCATGTAGTGCGAGGTATTCACCATAGCGAGGTAAAACCGCATCGCATACCAAAATCTGTGGGTGCGGAGCGTACTTTTAGCGAGAACCTGAGTAGCGAGGTTTTTATGTTGGAGCGATTGGATAATATTGCCTCAGAGCTGGAAAAGCGATTAAAGAAGTCGGCAATTTCCGGTAAGACCATTACCCTAAAGATCAAATACAGTGATTTCACCTTGCAGACCCGTAGCAAGACGCTTCCTTATTTTATTGCCGACAAAGACCTGATTTTGGAAATGGCAAAAGAATTGTTATATCAGGAAACGCTGCAAAACTCGGTACGCCTATTGGGCATCTCCCTGGCCAATCTGAACACCGAAAAAAAAGAAATTTCAAAAGAAGAAACGGTAACGGTACAACTGAAATTCGATTTTTGATACGAATGAAAGCAACCTATTCCATGCAGAAGGCAGGTCTGCATAGTCTTACCCAACATTTGGCCATGGAATTGGGGGATGATCATATTAGAGTAAATGCAGTATCCCCAGCCGTTGTACAGACTCCTGTTTACGATGCCGTATTTGGAGGACGCGAAGAGGCCAGCAAGGCATTGGAAGGTTTCCATGGTTTTCATCCCAT
>JBATTK010000004.1:0-4172 GCA_049670505.1 Saonia sp. | reverse complement strand
CTTTAGTCTACACTTATGAAGAAAACCTTTGTTTTAGTAGTACTTTTTATTCTTCCCCTTGTGGCATATCTCTTTTTTGCCTCGGGAATCAATAATTTTGGAAAGCTTCCGCTGCTTACCGAGAACGTATCCGATGTAAGTTCCATGAATAGTGATGTTACCCTTGAGAATAAAATATCCATTGTGGGCTTTTTCGGTAAAGATGTAGCATTTAAAAAAGGCAATGCGTTCAATCTAAATCAAAAAATATATAAGCGCTTTTATGAATTCCATGATTTTCAATTGGTAGTGGTAATGCCCAAAGGGACGGAGGACAAAATAGAGGAACTTAAAAGGGAATTGGGAGATTTGGCAGATATAAAAGGATGGAAGTTTGTGTTTGGTGAAGAAAAAGAAATAGTTGATTTTTTTAGTTCGTTACAGACCAACTTAAACTTGGATAAAAATTTAAGCACCCCTTATGTCTTCATCATCGATAAAAACAAAAATTTAAGGGGAAGGAAAGACGATGAAGAGGAAGGCACCAAGTATGGATTCAATACAAGTTCGGTTGCGGAATTGAACAATAAGATGGAGGACGATGTCAAAATAATTTTGGCGGAGTATAGAATGGCTTTAAAAAAGAACAATGCCGACCGGAACAAATAGGGGATGAAAAAAAATCAATATACATATGTTTGGGTTTCTTTGGTAGTCTTGGTCTTTGGAATCATTTTTATTCCAAGAATCATAGATCGCATCAACAGTGGTACCGTAGTGGAAAGTGACCGGATGAACATAAAAAATGGGGAAGGGGATTTAGCTTATATCACATTGGGCGGCGAAAAGCGAAAAGTGCCCTCTTTTACATTTCTAAACCAGGATAGTTTATTGATAACGGACAAAGATTACCTTGGAAAAGTCTATGTGGTGGAATTTTTTTTTACCACTTGTCCTACCATTTGTCCCATCATGAATAAAAATCTGGTGGAAATACAGGAAGATTTTAAAGAATTCGAAGATTTTGGAGTAGCCTCTTTTACCATTAACCCGGAGAACGACACGCCACGGGTTTTAAAGGAATATGCGGAGCGTTATGGAATCACCAATTTGGACTGGCATTTATTAACGGGGGATAGGGAAGCTATTTACGATCTCGCAAACAGCGGGTTCAATATCTTTGCGGCAGAAGTTCCCGATGCTCCCGGTGGTTTTGAACATTCAGGAATGTTCGCATTAGTGGATAAAAAGGGTTATATCCGCTCTAGGATGGATGGTTTTGGCAATCCTATCATCTATTATCGAGGTACCATTACCGAGGCCCAAGGAGAAAATGAGGACGGCGAAAAGCAGCAGATTACATTATTAAAGGATGATATTAAAAAATTGTTGGAGGAATAGTATGGATACGGTAACCATAAAGGAAAAGAAATTCAATAGGCTTATTACGGTGGTTTCTATTATTGTTCCTTTGGTGGTCGCACTGCTGTTCGGTGTAAAAATACCCAATGTAGATCGGCTCGGTTTTTTACCCCCCATCTATGCTTCGATCAATGGATTGACCGCAGTTTTACTGTTAGTAGCGGTATGGGCCATTAAAAACGGTAATCGAAGATTGCATCAAAACGTAATGACCACCTGTATAGGTCTTTCCACACTTTTCCTTTTAATGTACATAGCGTATCACATGACTTCCGAGTCCACCACCTTTGGTGGGGAAGGAGTAATAAAATACCTGTATTATTTTATATTGATATCACATATTGTTTTATCCATTGCGGTAATACCTTTAGTATTAAAAACCTATGCATGGGCCTATTTGGAGAAATTTGAAAGCCATAAAAAATTGGCAAGGATAACCTTTCCCATTTGGCTATATGTTGCCATTACGGGAGTAGTTGTTTACCTAATGATTTCACCCTACTATATAAATTAAATGTCGCCCCGGGTTTAGCCTAGGGGTTTTTAAATGAAACGGATTTTCTTTTTTGCACTAACGATCTTACTATTACTACTGCCACAGCTGCTAGAAGCCCAGTGTGCCATGTGCCGTGCCGTTCTTGAAAGTGAGGAGAACAGTTCCGCGGCAGAGGGGGTCAATAATGGAATAGTTTATCTTATGGCCATACCCTATGTGTTGATCGCGGCCCTCTTTTATTTCATCTACAAAAAGATGAAGGCCTAACCTCGGGTAAATTTTAACACTTTTTCAGGCCCAGAAGTGTAACAATATCTTTTACCACTAGTCTTATGATAGTACAATACTTGTATTGTATTCATCAATCATCACTAACCATATGTTCGACATTGAAAGATGGCAGGAAATTTTTGATACGATCCGAAAAAACAAATTGAGGACGTTTCTCACAGGTCTTTCCGTAGCTTCTGGAATATTCATCCTAGTTATTTTATTGGGCTTCGGCCAAGGCATGCAAAATGGCATTGCCAAAGAGTTTGCTTCCGATGCCAGCAATCGCGTTTGGGTTTGGACAAGGGTAACTACCAAGGAACACAAGGGTCTCAATCCGGGCAGAACGATTCAGTTGCGAAATGAAAATCATGACTATGTAACTACCCGATTTGCAGATAAACTAGACCGGAAATCCGCCGTTTTCCGTATCAGGGATGTATTTGTCAACTATAAGAACGAATCTATCGGATATGCCGTGCAAGGCGTTTCTTCCGGATATCAGTTTATAGAAAATGAGTACATGTCCCAAGGTCGCTTTATCAATGAAAAGGATGAGCAAAGTGTAGCCAAGATCGCCATCATAAGCAACAAGATCAAGCGGGAATTTTTCAAAGATGTTGATGACCCCTTACAAGAGTATCTAGACATTTCCGGCATCAAGTTTAGAATTGTAGGTGTTTATGGAGATCATGGTGGGGAACGCGAGGAAGATCGCATATTTATTCCCATCACAACGGCCCAAAGGGTATTCAATGGATCAGATCGAGTAAATAATTTATCATATACTTTACAGCCTGCGGAGACCTTTGAACAGGCCGTTGCGGAATCCGTAAAATTTACCGCCGGCCTAAAAGGTTATTTGCAAGAGGCCCATACGGAGGCGCCCGATGATCCAAGTGCGATCAACGCATTCAATACCTGGGAGGAAGCAAAGCGATATTACGGGTTAACGGGAAATATCAAGTTTTTCTTTTGGTTCGTAGGTATTTGTACCATCATTGCCGGTGTGGTCGGCGTTAGTAATATTATGCTTATCGTAGTTAAGGAACGGACACGTGAAATTGGAATTCGCAAGGCTATGGGGGCAAAACCATGGTCCATTATCGGAATGATCCTTCACGAGTCTATTTTTGTAACGGCAATATCAGGCTTTGCCGGACTCATATTTAGTATGGGGCTTCTGGAACTTGTGGGACCCCATGTGGAGGTAGATTATATCGTTAATCCCTCGGTAAACTTTAATGTTGCCCTATCCACCGTCCTGGTATTGATTTTCGCCGGTGCAGTGGCTGGATTTTTTCCCGCTTGGAGAGCGGCAAGGGTGCAGGTAATAGAAGCATTAAAGGAGGAATGATCGCTGCGTGTATGGAAACGGATGTTTGTGAATACGTATGGATTGCCTGCTATTGGAAAGACGCACAACAAAATATTTTTGTTTTGTAGATTTCGGGGGTGGTGCAGTAGCGCTATTGTTACATTTTTTATTTTTTTGATATCGGTAATTGAATTATGTTTAATAGAGATCGTTGGAAGGAAATTTTAGAAGTACTTACCAGTAACTGGTTTAGGACGGTGTTGACCGCTTTTGGCGTGTTCTGGGGAATACTGATACTTATTATTTTGCTTGCCGCTGGAAAAGGCCTGGAAAACGGAATTAAACAAGATTTTGGGGATATCGCCACCAATACCATGTTCATGTGGTCCCGAAATACTACAAAAGGATATAAAGGCCTGCCCAAGGGAAGGGAGTACGAATTTAAATTGAAGGACGTACAGGCCATAAACGATAGGGTACCCAATCTTAGGTTTATTTCCCCAAGAAACCAACTAGGAGGTTTTCGTGGGGCCAATAACGTAGTCCGGGGATTAAATACGGGGGCCTTTAATGTATATGGGGATTACCCGGAAATCATTAAACAGGAGCCTATGACCATCACTTCCGGTCGTTTTATAAATCATTCGGATATCAATGAAAGACGGAAAATAGCAATAATAGGGGAAG
>JBATTK010000003.1:0-23616 GCA_049670505.1 Saonia sp. | reverse complement strand
CCATTGGTTTTGGTGGTAGACATAAGTTAACCAAAAGATTGTCCCTTAATATCGACTATGGATTGCATTTGAACAGAGCTGCCAATTCCCCTTTTAAGAACCCCCTTTCAATTGGTTTTGATATTGAAACGGGAGGTCACGTGTTCCAATTACATTTTACCAATGCCCAGCCCATGAACACCAATGGTTTCCTTGGACAGGCTACCGGCAATTGGTCAGAGGGAGACATATTCTTTGGATTCAACCTGTCAAGGGTCTTTTAAAATAAAGAAAATGAAAACTAGCAAAATAAGTATCGCAAGAATCCCGGTGCAACAATCATTTTGTGGTCGTTGCTCGGATAAAATCAAGGAAGCTTTGCTCAAAATAGAGGATATCACCAATGTGAATCTTTACCCCACGGATTCATTGGTCGTGTTCAATTTTGTTCGCGCTAATGAGATTTCCAATGCACTAAATGTGCTGTCGGAACTAGGTTATCCGGAAAAAGGTGAAAAAATTAACGGCGGCACCATGGTCTCTTTGTGCAGTTGCAATGGGCGTCCCGTAATAACATCCCAAAAATCAATTTGCTAATCATAAAGCGGAGAGGACGGTTAATCTAAGGGAAATATCGGACAAGTGATAAGCTTTGACCATACTTTTCTAAAGGACCGTACCCCACCCTTTCCGCTAATGTTCTAAATAAATGGTACAGAACTACGGTATTGTAGTTTTGTGCCAAAAATTTGAAATCCTCAAAACAATCCACAATGGTGATAGATGTAAGGAAAGTCAGAATTTCAGGCTGGATAATGAAAAAGAAGCGTTTTTCAACGGACCATTGTTTTACATATTCTGAGAATTGAAAATTTAAGCCAATTTAATAATATCCTTTCTTTTTGGACTACGGGACGATTTCGATTCACAGGCAACGTAATAAGGTCGGATTCCATGAAGAATTCTTCACCGAATCTTGATCTGTATATAGAATAGGTGAAAAGTGTAGCAGGGGAGTACTTCCGGTTGGACGATGGGCAAATGGATGCCACTATAGAAGAAGTAATCGGGCCGGTGCGCCAATGGAAAAAAACTGCCAACGAAATTGGAATTTTTAGTGGAGAGCGGGAATTGATGGTGACGGCTTTTATTTTAGATGTTAATAACGCGGGCAATACTATAAAAAAGTAGCCCCATTATTCTGAACAAATTGGTTTTATTTAAGATTGCTAATAGTACCGACTATAGGAATCCTTTTTTCCTTGCTACGGCTAACAATTCTCTATCGTCTTGATCGGGAATTCCCAATAAAATCTTCATCCGTTTCTTTCTCCGTTCAATACTAGGCATAGAAAGTGGGATATATTGGGGAAGATTTTTCATCTTTTCTCCTATAGATCTGTAATATAAGATTTTCCTATCCAAGGAATCTATATACAGTTTATCTGTTTTGCAAGACCTTAGTGACAGGTTCATCCTTTCACTATAGTAGGTATGCCCATTTAGTACTGAATTAACGGCCTCAAGGAGAATATTGGGTTCTATGTCGGTCTTGATAAGAAAACCTTCCGGTTTTAGTGTTTTATAGATGTCCGAAATACGTTGATAATCGTTTAAGGAGGTATGTACAATAAGTTTTACGCTTGGGAATTTTCGTTTCATGTGTTGGCCCAAATCTTCACCGCTTACGATCTTGTTATCTTTGGAAGAGGGAAGATTTATATCCAATAGCACCAAATCGTAAAATTTTTTCTGTTTGCTCTTAATTTCGGAAAGCACTTGGTCACAGTTATAGGCCCTACCGATTTTGAATATGTTTTCTTTTTCATTGCCTTTAAGGAATATTTCATAGGCCTGTACCGTCATAGGATGGTCGTCCACTATCAAAATTTGTGTATCAGGTTTCATATTTGATTTGGGTTTAACCAGTTAATCTATAAAATAAAAAGGCCAATCAATACTATAGGTGTTTATAAAATTGAGGAGATTGGCAATGCCAATACAGAAAGAAAATAATTAAGTTCTATAGGATTTATGGGGTATTATGTAAGACATAGTTTTTATTTGTTTTGTTCTATAAACTTACAAGAGAAATATGAAAAAGCCTATGATAAAAATCAGTTTTTAAAAAATTGATGAAAAAACCTTTGTTATAAGAAAGGAAAATTTTCACAGTTATTAATTCCATGGAGTATTGGCTTTTTAGCATCATATGAACCTTTTAACAAAATAATATATGATATACCTGTTGCAGGCACTTTTAATTTTGAAGAGGATCATAAATTTTAGTTTTCGTGTGAGTCTATGGGCTTCAATGTTGATTTTGTCTCGGGTACATTTACGGCTACTATGATTTCTGAGGACTATACCATGATTACGATACGGAATAGAGCGTTCAAAGGTGAAATGTTCTAGAATTATCGATTAGCATAAAATGGAAAAGGCTCCTTTTTAGGGGCTTTTTTTATTGCCCAACTATTTTTTAATAAATACGAATAGTTAAGAAGAACATATTAAGTTTTGGAGCCACGTTTGATAGGTTAATGTTATCTAAAAGTTAATTAACTATTTCTTACGAATTTTGATGGAAAAACCATCATTTTAATTTCAGGGATTTAATAACTTTAGAAAAGAATTTTTTGATACAATCCCGATTTGGTATTCTCTGTTCTCTCCCCAGTCTAAGATAGAACCATTTCAACAAGATGGTTTTAAATGGCAGACTTTTTCTTTTTTACGGAACCTTCAAAGCTTAACGATCAAACAGCAGGTCAAGCCTTTGGCGCTATTGATGAAAACCAATTTCGCATTGGTAATATGTTTTCTGCATCTGCCGATGCAAAGGCGTTTGCAATAACTACGGGAAATGTGCTTGTTCAACAAGTTGATGGCAATTCCTCTTTAGTCAATATTATTCTAAAACCGGAAGACCAGCCTGATCTGAATCTTCCCAAAGTTGACTACATTATATATAAAGGTGTAGTCAAAAGTTCCTTGATAAGCACAACAATAGTAGCTGCCCCTTCAAAAAATGATTTAACAAGAAAGATATGGGAATCTCACGCCACTCTTCTAGCAGAGATGCCCGATGCACCACCAGAACCTTTGGCGTCAGATGCACTTGGATTTGGTTATTCAGCAACCGCGACCGATGATTTTAAAGCTTTGGAGACTGATGGGCTAAATGTTGCATTCTATAATAGTGAAAACACACTTTTTCGAGTTAATGCCGGAGATTATATCGGGGATTTTAAAGCAAGCTCTTTTGGAGTAATGGTAGTTTTAGAAAAAATTGGATTTGCCCCAACGTTTAAACTGGCAAGGGAATTAGATTCTACAATTTCATTTACCACATTGGATCCAGCGGCCACTAATGCCGAAAAGTTTAGAAGAAAACATGATAAGGAAGAAGTATTATCCTTTATGGATTCTGCCGCTTTTTTTGGAACATTTGATGGGAAGGGAATTAAAGTAACATCGGATGGAACCAATTTCGTCAGAAAAGATTCTGAGGATTTCTTTCAAGAAATTACGGCAAAGCATGCCAATAAAAATACACTTTATTTAGACATTAGGAATGAATACCTAGACTCCTACAACTACTATGAGAATTATGCTAATGAGTTCAAATGGGATTTGGTAGGCGAAGGGCTATACTCTGAAATCGATTACTATCGAAGCAAGTGGCCTTGGATGACCGTTGTCGATTCCGAGTTTGATGCCGTAAATGTTGAAAAAACTATTGGACTTGGATTGAATATTGGGGATAATGAATTCCCTCGATTTTTCTTGAAAAGAGGAGAAATTTTTGACATAAATCTAGAAAAATCAAATAATCCAAGTCTAAGGTTTATGAATTTGGAGATCGATGATAACGAAAACCATTATCGGTTAACCGATAAAATTCAAGTGCCTAAAAATGATATTGGGCAAATCAAAGCAAATTATTTTCAGCTGAGATATATTAAAAGGTATGCGACTCCCGATTCGAGTTATCAAGGATTATCACTAAAAAAAGAATCGTATCTGGATAATCTGTTCCCAATTTTTGATATGAAACTTCCTTATATCAATTCGGGTAGTGTAGATTTAAAAATGTTTACTGATGTATCATTTGTTGACAAGACTAATATCAATGAAATTGAATTTACAGTTGATTTAGGTATCACTAAAGACCAAGAAGCAATAAGTTTTGTTGCCTTGCCTAAAGTACATAATGAAGATACTTTGAATACTAGGGATAAAGTGCCGCTCTATAGTGAACAAACGTTTAATGGTGATACGTTTATCGACCATTTCAACAAAAAAACAAGTGTTGATTCAATAAGATCCGATGTCTTTCAAACTGCTGGCGAAAGTTATGAGTATTTAGCATTTGCCAATACTTTAGATGAGGTGGTGCTATTAGATCCTGACAGTGCCACCATAGAAGATGACATTAAGGTAGAGAATTCTATTCTGGATTACGATTTTGAAAACATCAACATACTGTCATTGACAAATGCGGAATATGCTCAGATGGAAACCTTAAAAAACTCAGAATTTGCTGCTCCTTATAGAGTATATCTTGGTGTTGCGAACACAGAATTTTTAACAGAGAATGATGATTCGTTTTCAACAACATATTATGCATTAAGAGGTCTGCGGGAAACAGATACTGGTGATTTGGAGACTCATGAGGTGGTCACCGATATTAAACTTCTGACCTCGGATAATTTATATAATTGGGATAGGGATGTAGAAACAGGAAAAGTATTGGAGGCATATTGGGTCGACAATAACAACATGCCAACAAATAAACTTGATAGTGATCCGAATAATCACATAGCTAGGATACTTATCAAAACAGAAAATGCCATTGGAAAGACATTCCAATTCCGATTGCACAAGAGTAATTTGTTGGCTGATGATGTACAGGATGATCCTTATGTTGACATCATAACTTCTAACGAACAAACATTCTCTTTTGAATTAAGTCCATTTGCTACAGTTCTCAGGGACATAGTTAGTAAGGATTTGATTGAGGAGTTTTATTTTTCAGTAAAAATTGGTACTGGAAAATTCAAGGAATATGCTGACAGTTCTGAAAAAAGATTAATAGTGCATTCCGTGAGATTTGTTCCGAATGTAATGCAAGCCTTAGGTTGGGCCAATGCTCTTAAGGCACAAAATCTATGGTTTAGTTCTAATGCAGAGGACACGGAAGATGTTAATGTAGAATTGGAGTTTGTTGCTATGGACTGGATTTTGAGTTATTCAAGAGCTAATGATGATTATCAGGAAATCATTACTACAATCTGGAATGATTCAGACAATTATGATTCACTAAGACAGGAAATTAATGATATGATTGCCTTCAGTAATTCATCTGGCAATCCCACGATTGCTGAATTGCCTACTGTTGAAGGAGAAACCAAAGCATTTGGTAATTTTTCACTAACTATTCTATCTGGAGAAACACTCCCTTTAATAGAGAAGTTTTATTACAAAAGTGTACAATACGATTATAGTATTTTGTTTGACCCATTAGATGATCTCAATGGAACGCTTGCTAATTTTAATTTTAGAATAGCTGCCCAAGGTTTTTTATCTCTTGAAAGTGGCATTGTCTACATCAACGTTAATAAAATAGGTGTTTATGTGAGAGATTCATTTGATTTTACTGACGAGGGTATGGGTAGTCAAAATTTGGGTTATTGGAATTTAAGCGAAAAAACGGTTTCAAAAACACCAGGTAGTGATTATATCCTCATCGAAAATATTGACTATAGAAATTGGAGGGAGTTACATGGCAAGGGTGGTGATTTTAGAATATATTCCGATGTGAAGGAAGAAATCGTCAATTTGAAAACCACGTTATAGAATGGGTCTACCTATAATCTTTTTTTTACCTATTACCTTAATGATTATAGGAATAATAATTTATATACTTGAGAAGACAATGGGTTTAGTATTTAAATATCATTCGACAAAAAACCTGATTCTTTTATTGTCTGTAGTCATTTGTTGGTATCCTTTCACGGTGCTGCCTGAATGGACGGTTGGCACTTTCAATATTTACATTACCGCAATGATTTTTGTTGTCATATTTTATTTGATGTATGGTATGAATAAATGGATAAATGTTAGATATAAGAATGTTGTTCAAATTGTTTTCGCCATAATTTTAATTGGGTTCTCAGTCTATTGGTTTTTAGAGATACCACCATATGGAGTTTACACATCTGGTAGCAAGTTCGAAGATATTCCTTTACAAGAAACCAAAGTTTTCATATTTAATTTCATTGTTTACGGCTTTACTTTGATTTTTTTTACCGTAAAATATTTTAAATCAAAAGAGCATTGACTAATCTATAATGAACAAAGGATAAAAAAGTGATTTTAACAACGAACATAAATATTGCATCAGAAGATATTAGAAGTACCATTGTCGGTAGTGGGCGTTCTTTTCCAAAAACTGTTGTTGGCCCATCAAATAACAATAATTCGGAAACAGCTGTTTATAAATTGACAGAATATACCTATCGATTTGGCGGTAACACGGTTACTACACCTTCCCCATCTGAATTGACGGAATTCGATAATGACAAGGATAATATAAGTTGGGTCGTTTGGGTAGATGGTGGTTTGATGGATGATTCCAACGACTACATTGAAATATCCAACCGCACCACGCAAACCGAATCTGAAACCGATTTTACGTTGACTTCAGACAAATCTGGATTCATTGAAGAGTTGGCTGACAGGGGGTATTTAGAAGCTTTGGTCGAAACTACCGTTGAGAACGGAAATAAAATTAATCAGCTGACCATAAAATTTTCAAAGTGGCTAGATGATAAAAATGTCTTTGTAGAAGCTTTTAGGAATCGTCCTGATCACGATATAGCTAAAGCCTATGTTGAAACTACAGAAATTAAAGCTGCACCAGAAATTTTAAATGTATATTGGATCAACCAACAGCAGAACTTTATTTCAAGTTCTGGTTTCAATACTGATATTTCGCTTGTCATTATTTCTTTGGGGTTGACCGGAAGTCAAATTAATTTGACTTTACACGATGATGATACGAGTGAAGGGTCGGCGGACGATTTGATTCTATGGAGCAATAATGATGGTACATATGAGAACTCCAAAGATGTTTCTGTTACCAGCAGAACTACCATAATAGATTATCAGGTTGAAAGTTCGTCATCACCCGCTTTTGCAAATGCCTTTGAACCCGCTACTGAAGGTTCTGACTTAGAAGTATATTTAAAAATATCGGGCGTTTTGATTCCAGTTGATCAGTTAAACAATCAGTACGCCCAATTAAAACTGACAAGTCTAGCGGTCATAAATCGTTTATTTTTTGCCTCAAAATCCTCTTTCATCGATTTAAACGGTTTTACTGTAGCAAATTATACCAAATTAGATGTCTTGTATCCGGGAATGACTGCTTATCTAGTAGGTGAAGCCACTAATTTGAATGGTTCCCAAGTAAGCTTTTCGGTACGAGAGGAAACACCTGTATTGGTTGGGGCCAATGCCAAATTACCTTTGTTAGAAGGGGCGGTACAGCAAACAGATTTTAATGCTGAAATAGTTAATGATTATGCCGAGACACCTATAAAATTTCAAGAATTTGATTCCACTACTTATAATAACTGGTTAGATATTTTGATTCCTGAGAATGGCAATTTAGAGGAAAGCGTATTAAATATAAAGGTCACGGTAAACGGAACGGATTACAATTCCACAGAAGAATTTAAGCTTTTAGCACCTCTAGTTATACAACATATTTACCATGATGGGTTTATCAGTCAAGAAACTTTTATTCAAGAAATTACGAGAAAAATACGATTCATGTATCATGGACAAACCGAAGATTACGATTTTGGAATATTTGATATAGAATGGGCTCAAAAATGGATTAGGGGCAGCAAGTATGAGAGTGCTGGATGGAAAAAGATTACTGTTGCAAATAAGACTAGATATTATGAAAATGACGGAACTCCCGGCTTAAACAAGACACCTTTGGTAAATATCCTTGATACACCCATTCCCTCGAACACAAGAAAAATGTTTGAGTTTTTCGATAATGGAACCAGGGTAATCCGACTTTCCGAAGATACCAGCAGAGAATATTTTAATCCGGAAAAATTGGCGGCACTTTTGGGTGCGATAATTGATAGTGGTTATGAGGATATTATAACAAACGGGTCAGTTGGAACCGATGGGACAGGCGCACCGAGTGTTACACATGTCAACGGAAATAATATAGACTTTAAATATTTAAGAACGGATTCTCAAAGGGCTAGAATTGATATAGTAGGTGGTGTGATCGAAATAGATGACCCTCTGTTGGATAAGATCAGACAAAATGAATTTTTGGATAGTTTAGAAATTTTTGGATTTCATTCTACTAAAAAAAGTTTATCCTGGTTTTTTGATGATTCAGATAGTAATGGGGATGGTAATATTGATGACCAAACTTCTAATAATTTATTAAATCATTGTACTGTAACTAAGGATGCGAACGGCAAACCAAAAAAAAGCCATCATGATCATTTACATGTTCAAGGCTTTAAAGCAAATTATAAATCTAGTTAAACGATGAATAATATCATTGTCTATATACTTGTGAGCACATTCTTAATCTCGTGTAAACAATCGCGTCAAGAAAGTAGACCCACCGACCAAAAAGTTGATAACCAAGAAGAAATACGAGTTTCGGTATTTAGTTTTTCTGAAGTCATAGAGAGTCTAAAAATTGAATCATTGCCTTTTAGCTATAATAACGAATTGCTGAGAAAATTTGAGTTTACTGCCACAGATGAAAGTATAATAGAAGAATTACTGCTTCATGATACAGAAAAGTACTATGAATGTGAGAAATCTGTCAGATATAAATACCCGCTGATTTTAAATGATAGTCTCTTATCCTATATAGGCAAGAACAATCCTTTTGAAATTCAATCGTGCAAAATTATAAAAAGATTCTGGCATGAAAACAATTTTAATGTGCTGCTAGCTTCTAGTTCAATGGACGAACGAGAGTTCATATTATGCATGACATATAAAAATGATACGGTTCATGATTACAGGCTATTGTCCAAGGTGGTGGTGCCCGATGAATACAATTATTTTGGAATCACTATCTCCGAGAAGTTTTTAATAGAGTCGGTCAATTATTCCCGCTATGAAGAGCCTTTAACAATGGAAAAACGGAAGTTGAAAATAAACGATGACGCAAGTATTACAGTATTGAATGAAGGCAGTTTTGAATTTAACGATAACCCATAGTTTTCAAATCGGAAAGTATGGATTTAGAAATGGAGATTCTTCATTGTAATTATGATATCGTCATGAACAAATAATCTTAAGAAAAGATAATTATAAAATAGAAGGATAAATGTAATAATAATCCTAAGGAACAATCAAATGCCACAGTATTATCCAGCATTAAATAAGTTAATCCAGGTCGAAAAAATACCTGACCCGCTAAAGACGGCTATATCCGAAAGCATAGATAAGCTTTTCTATAAAGGGTACTATGCGGAACGAAGTGTCTTTGGCGATGTGGCGTATTACAATCTTACTATAGTTTTAAACTCTAAAATTGGATTGAATGTTTTTGGTGGCGATGACAATTTTGAATTGTTATTTAATCCTGGGGAAGCAACAGGAACTACTGAAATTCCGTTAGCGTTATACTATAACTTGCCAATATTAAAATATATACGGGCCCTTAATGCTAGTCAACTTAGTTCTGCAAAAGACTATTTTGATGTAATTGTAGAGTTGCTGAATATATCCCCTGACCGTGTTTTATTTGAAAGTATATTTCAATTGTTGGATGGGTCAATCGAAGCATTTGTGAATCAGTTCAATACAAGCCCCGAATATGCATCTTTCCCGCCTTTAAGTAACGACCTACAAGGCAAAGGTGAAGAAATTGTTTTTGAAATCACAAGCCAATTAGAATCTTATGGTATTAATGTTTATACCTATATAGCTGAAGAACTTATTGCAGTAGAAAATGATATTCCAGCTAGTTTTGAAAATTTATATACTCTTTTCAGAGGTATCTTGGGAGATTTTAGTTCTCAGAGAATCCTAGGGCTTTTTATTCCGAAGTTCTCGGTTTCCATACAAACTTTGCAGTTGGCCTTGGCATTCCCAAGAACATGGTTAAAACCTGTAGATACAAATGGAGAAGTAATCGAAGATGATAGTAAGTCTCTATTGACATATAATGTTGGCAGCCTAAGCTATCATTCTGAGAAAGGCTTTGAATTTATAAATCCCGATAGTTTTGATTTAACACCTTCTCAAATTGGTAATACGGGTCTGCTCGTTGAAATACAAAACCTAAAATTCGATTTTAGAAATGATAAAAATATTCCCGAGGTAGATGCAGACGGTCGTGGCTTGAACTTCAAGGGAGTTTACGCCCAGTACGCATCGGTAACCTTACCAAAGAAGTGGTTCAATAGCGAAGAGAACAATGTTCAGACTACTGCAAGAATCGCAGGGTATGACTTGTTGGTGGGTACCGGAGGAGTTTCTGGTACGATTGCTTTGGAGACCGTTTCATATATTAACCCTGATGGCCAAATAACCGATTATTTTTTGAGTTGCTTTGACTTTCAATATCCTGTAACTTTAAAGGCAGGACAAACTGAGACTCCTGTTGCAGACTACGCTGCCCTTCTGCAATACATGAATAATTCAGCAAATGCAGGATGGCAGTTTGCTTTTCCTTTATCCATTACCAAAGCAGATAGCAGTACCGAAACTTTTGAGAACGTAAGAGATTATCATCTCTATTTGAACACATGTGATGGAAACCTGTCAAAATTAGTAAAAACCATAGGTGGTAATGGTTTTGAAGTTTCATTTTCTTCATTCGACATTTCTTTCAAGCAAAATAAGGTAGTTGAATCCAATATTATTGGTGGCTTAAAAATTCCTAAGCTAAAAGATGCTCAAGGCAATGATGCCTTTGTTGAAGTAACTGGCCACTTGGATTCTGATGGAGACTTTCTTCTAACGGCTTCCGAACAAGACGGTTTTGCCCCTATCGAAATCCCTGAGGTGCTTAAAATATATATTCAGGGAGTTGAACTCGGCCAAGAAGATGGTGATTTCTTTATCGGTACTACCGCGGAGTTGGAATTTACCAATCCTGTGATGAGCAAGCTGCTATGTAGCGAAGGTGGTACACCTACCCGAATTGCACTTCCTGCGGTTCGTATTTATAGCAACGGTAATTTTGAAATTGTTGGAGGCAGTATTCCGTTGCCTACCAATTTTGGCCTATGTCTGGGGCCGGTCAATATGAGCATTACCAACCTCAATTTCACTTCGCACCAACAAGAATACAATGGGGTTTTACGAGAATACAAATGTTGGGGCTTTGATGGGGCCTTAAATGTAAATCCTTTAGGTATTGATGTGCGAGGCAACGGGGTAAAATATTGCTATACGGTAGATGATGATGCAGCCAATGGCAGGCCCAGCCATTCCTATATACGTATTAGTACCATTGAGGTGGATATCATTATTCCTGGTAATGCCTCCCCAAGTACAGCTACGGCAATCATCAACGGCTATGTTTCTATACCGGAGCCGGGGGTATCCACGGAATACTCCGGAGGAGTGTCATTGAAATTACCCAAAATTGGGGTGAGTGGAAGTGTTGAGATGCGGGTAGAGCCAAAATATCCTGCCTTTATTTTAGATGCCAATGTAGAAATTCCAACTCCGATCCCTCTAGCGGCAACGGGTTTAGGTGTTTTTGGTTTTAGAGGGCTTTTGGGGTATCGCTATGTTGCAGAAAAAGAAGCTGTTGGCTTAACTTCCGGGGAAGATAGCTGGTATGATTATTATGTATATCCGGAGCGGGGTATCCGTATAGACAAGTTTAGCGGGCCGGAACAGACGGCCAATTATAAAGATCCGTTCTCCTTGGGTGCAGGGGCGGCCATTGCCACCTATGGTAACGATAGCATCATTAATTTCCGGGTCTTTCTGTTGCTGTCCATCCCTAGCCTCTTCTTCATTGAAGGCAAAGCAAATATTTTAAGCAAACGATTAGGCCTTGATGATGTAGATGAGCCGCCCTTCTTTGCATTTTTGGCTATTGGGGACAACTCTATAGAAGCGGGTCTTGGTGCGGATTTCAGGATTCCACAAAATAATGGATGGATTTTAGATTTACAGGCCAAGGTAGAGGCGGGCTTCTTCTTCAAAAATCCCTCTGCCTGGTACATAAACTTTGGTACAAGACAAGAGCCTGTTTCTGCCCGATTGTTGACCCTGTTGACGGCCCAGACCTATTTACAGCTATCCGCAAGGGGTATTGAGGCCGGGGCACGGGCCGAGTTCGAGTTCGATAAAAGATATGGCCCTGTAAGGGTACGCGCCTATGCCTATGTTGAGGTAGGTGGATTTATCAGTTTTGAGCGTCCCCAATTGGGAGGATACTTAGCTGTTGGTGGGGAAGCCCTTGTGGACGTAAAGATTCTAAGTATCTATATTGGTTTGGATTTGTTACTAGGAGCCGAGGCTGCTAAACCATTTTTAATCTACGGGAAGTTTAGACTTTGTGTAAAAGTAAGAATAGCCTTTTTCAAAATCAGGTTCTGCGGCAAGGTGGAGCTTAAATGGGAGAAATCCCGAGTAGTGGATCGAACGCCTATACCACCCCTACCCAATGCTGGAATTTACGCTCCTTTGGAATTGGCCAAAGGGGTACATATGCTCACGGGGGACGCCTTTGATATCAAACAATTGAACTCTAATATTACGGATGCCGGTTATGTCCCTTCCGAAAATAATAATGGTATAAACAGTGCTATACTTCCACTAGATACCTATATAGATATCAAGTTTTCTAAGGCATTGGATCCGAACCCGGTAAATTCCAAAATAGGGGGTGTAAACAATCCACCGGTCAGAAATATTGAATTGATTCCGCCTCAAAAAACGATTCGTGGAAAAGAAGTACGGCAAGTAAAACATTCCTATTCTATTGAAGACATAGAAATTAAGGCATGGAACGGTAGTAATTGGGTTGATTATAATCCGTATGAGGCGCTCTTGCCCGATGCAGTGGACAGTGGAGTGAACACAAGTAATTTGAAAATAGGCCACTGGCAAAAACCTAGCAAGGAGTACAATGCCCTTAGGGTATTGGGTAATTCTCCCTTTTCGTTCACCCAATTAGGGGAACCGGGATGGTATGTGCCGGAACAATTGGGTATTACCGCGACATCATTGTTTTGTGAAACTATCGCTTTGGAACTCGAATGTGCCAACTGGCTCAAAAAGCCTTTGGATACCAATTATTTAGCGGATATTGGTGAAGTTGTCTCCTTGGATGACGTAGAAAATTTTTATACGACAGGTCGCGTAGCCTTTTGGGTAAGAGGCCCCATTTTTGTTGAAAATTTGGGCGAGGAATATACCGCTACGGTGGTGGACGATACAAATTCCTTTGGGTTTGCGAAGTCTTTAAAAGTCTTCAACTTTATGTCGGTTGAAATTCGTTTACCCAATCCTTCGAAGCTCATCAGGCTCAAATTAACCACTACCGGGGAAGGGGTTACGCTTTATTTCTATAAATCGGCAATCAATGATGCCTCTTTAGAAATACAACATGAACTTGTAGCGGAAGTTTACAAATCCCGAGCGGATTTGGCGCAAGAAGTGGAATATGAAAATCCCGATCAGAGTATTAGCAGAATCATTGTTCAGCCCGATTTTCTGGATTTGGAACGGATCAATGCCTTAAACACCCAATTAGAGCTTATAAACAACCAGGCCTTTGAAGATTTTGCCAATAATGGTGGTGGAGAGGTTGAATTGATTGGTTCCAGCGATGCTGGTCAAGAAGCCGAGATACAACAAGAAATCATTAGTTTAATAGAAACAGGATGTGCAGCTAATGCCCTTATTGGTCAGTTAACCGGTGGTATCGGTCAGATGGAGATCGGGTCTTCATTTCGTGTGGGCATTTCTGATATAATAGTTGATGGTCTGGACGAATATACCGGTTGTACCACAATGTTACACGAAGTGTGTTGGCTTTCGGAGGTGGACTATGAATTTAATTTAAAGATTCCGTCCCAACCCGCTATTCAAGCAGATTTTGAATTGGCGGAACAAAGTGTGTCCAAAGTAATTGCTCCTATTTGGAGACCGGACACTAAATATTATATGCATTTAACGCTAAGGGATTCGGTGGACAACAATGAAGGCGGAAATTCCTCTGATTATCATTACTATTACGGTTTCCGTACTGTAGGGCCCATTGGTCACTTCCATAATGCCAACGGAGTTACCTATGGTCTTAATCCAAACACCGGAGAAACCAACAGGGATACTAATGGTAATTTAATTGCACCGGAACGCTTTCCATTGGCCAATTTGAACGACTACATAGACTACAACCGCTCTTATCCGAATGCAGATGGAAACCTGTTGGCATCCAAACCCCTCTTTTATGCCAATGAGCAGGCCAAGTTACAATTGTTCTTTGTACGCCCACAGACCTACCATATGTTCAATATCTGGGAGGCCAAAAATGGTTTCACTGAAATTGTTTCGGAAATGAAGGTGTTGATCAAAGACCCCGTAAACGATACGATAATTCCGTATCCATTACCTGTAGATTTTGATGAGACCACCATACCCAATACCGAGGAACTATGGGAAGACGACATAGATCCCCTAGTGCCCGAACATCTAAAATTTTGGAACAATATGGTCGGTTCCTCAACCACCTGTGTGACCACCGGTGGGGAGCCCATAAAACCCAAGACAAAAAAGCGCACTGTAAAATTGACGAACCTGAAGCCGCAAAAATTGTATACGGCTTTAGTAAACAATGTACATCAGGGAACAGTGACCGAAGTGCATAACTATGTGTTTAAAACTTCACGTTATGCCAATTTTACGGCACAGATAAATAGCTATTTATTAGATGATGGCGATGGAAATACCAAGGAAGCTATTTTCAGGGTTCCTATATCACTTTCTGCGGCAGATATTGATACCACTTTAAACATTATCGACGCAGCTAGTGCTCCAGATGCCACCGATCAGGCATTAAAAGTACGTTTTGCAGACCGTTTTGATCGTGTCGTTGAAGGACTTTGGGGAATGTCACCCCTACCTGTGGCCGAAACTACAGAATTCAACGCCGTGGTGGATCAGAATACCGGGGATACCATTGCACTTTGGATTCGTAATCCCGAACCGTTTAACGATCCAAAAATTTTGGAAGCCGATATGGAGACCGGTTTACAGGTATTGAACAATGCCAATAACGATGCCGATGGTAATTATAAGATTTTACATTCCAAGGATAGGGCCGAGGTACTCATTATGCGTAATAACAAGAAGATTACAAATACAGCACTGCGGATTCAATTCCAATACCTGTTGTGGAACGGAAGTACCTACGTTGTAGAGGATACGGTGTTGGTGGAAAATTTAAATATTAACTCATAAAGGATTGTAGTGCTATGGAGAATGAGTTTTTTATAAAGGATGTTAATTTTAATGCTAGTAAGCCTTTTAAATGCGTAGGAAGAGCAGGAGATTTTCTGTTTTGGATACCAAACTACAATTTAAATACCAGCACAAAAAAATTAACTCTTTTTAAAACCGACATTAATTTTAACCTCGTTTGGGGAAAAGAAATCTTAGGTGAGGGGTTCTTTTTTAATCTTACATCAAGTCTCTCTGGTAACGATGAAGTAATTTTTCTGGCATCTCTCCGAGAAGCAGATGACTCCTCCTTGAAGCTACTTATCGTCAAAATGGATGTTGCTGGAAATGTTTTATGGCGAAGAAAACATACTGATATTATAGTTAATAATATTACTCAAGATAATACGGTTATAAAGAAGTTGTCTAATGACAGGTATGTTATCAATGCAGATACTGTAGTTTTTACTATTGATGAAAATGGCAATCTAATAACCAGCAAACAAATAAGGAGCAATACCTCAAGTTTTTTTTCGGTTAGGGATATTGAAGTATACAATAATCAGGTTTATTTGTATAATTCCATTTTTTTGCCAGGATTTATTGCTGGAATATTAGTGCTCGATAATTCCCTGAACATAGTCTCGGGTTACAAGTATAGAACTGTTGAACCCAACAATGCTGGCCTAGGAACACCATTCATAACTCGGATTGGAAATAAATTAGCTCTTTCAGGAACTGTAAGTGATGCCAAACGAATACTAACTACATTGGATTTAAACAACAGTCTTGAGGTTGATAAATGTATCCATGTAGAAAATGTAGGTGATAGCGGTTCATCTACTACTAATGAAATTTTTGAGGCCTTTGGTGAATTGTATCTGTATTATTCTTCTCCATTTGATACAGGTGATGATACTCTGATATATAAATTCAGCAGTAGCCTAAGTCTTCGTTGGGTGAAGAGATTAAAGAGCTTGCCAATTTGGACTCCTCGTTTTAAAGCCTTTAATAAATTTCTAATTTTTACTACCCATATGACCGGTAGAAATTGGGACCGTGATTCGATAATTAAAACTAATATTGAACTGATTTCAAAGTGTATTGACGTTGAAACAGAAACTGGAATTACTCAGGATTTATCTCTTACAAAGGAAAATCATACGTTCTTCGTCGATAATTTTAGTCTGACTACTACGACTCCAAATTATCAATTAAACGATTTAGGTTTATTCGATATCACTCTTATCTGTCAAGATATCCCCTTTGATCCAGAGGGTGGAACAATAACTCAGTCTTCTAATCTTTATCTCCAAGCCGCTGGTTCAACAGGTTCGGATGGCAGTACATCAGGAATCCATTTACGCTGGTTGTTAAAGAAAGATTTGATCAATCACCTGCCCAAAGGCAATTTGGCAAGCGGTACGGTCAACTATAACAAACCCAACGATTTTGTAATTGTTTATCGGGCACCTTATACGACTACAATTACTTCCATAGATTTTTCGCAACCCCCGAAGGCCGTAGAAAATAGAAATGCGCTTTGGATTTACCAAAGCGATGGTAAAGCTTTCTACCTATACTTTCGAAATAAAATCAAATATGCCACCGTACGTGGAACTTATGATCCACTTACGCAAGCAACACAGTTTATACAGAACTACGGCACCGAAATCCTTGAATTGCAAACGGCCTCGGACTTGTTTTTCGCTCTAGGATTTACATCCAGTTCTACCGCATCTTCAGCCAAAGTGGAAACGGAAATTCTTTCGGTGGAAGGGACCGGTACAAGTGAAAAGCGGATTACGGCTCGGAAGACCTTTATGGGTACGGCTCTTTCCAATGCCCGAATGGTGACGGAAAATGGAAAAGGATTTCGGTTTAGGCCCACCAATTGTCAGGTGACCGCTGTTGATATAGAATTGTATAGCGTATTGTCCGATACCATAGAAAATGGCACGGGTTGGACGGAATTGGGTCAGTTTGCGCTATCGGAAACGGATACTGAGGTCTTTGACCGATTGGAACCTACTGCCGGAACGGTAGATGCCACCTGGCCAAGATACAATGATGATGCCCTGGTTAAAATTCAAAATTATAAGGATAAATGGAATCAACAGAATCCAAGTACCTTAAGTAGTATCAAACAAACCGTTCAGGATTATATTGCATTAAGCGATGCGGAGGACAATCCCACGGCCCTGGAAACATTTGCTTTTGAGGATGTACTTCCGGATGGTGCTACAACTGAAGAGAACACCTTTCAACTATCCAATCTCCTATTGTTACAACAGGCCTCAATGGATTTTCACGTGGCTAGAATGTTGGGGTTGGGACACTTGGATATCGATACCGAAATTCAAAATTCCGATGCTTTTGTCTATATGGCGGTGTATAGGACGGCCGTTAGTTTGGTAGATGGACAATTAGCAACCCAGAATATCGAACACCGTTATATTACCGTTCCAACTTCCAGGAACGATGAGAAACTACCGGTAGCGTTGGATTTAAAGCCCCCCGTCCCCGGAGTTTTCCTGACCAACGGAATTGGAGAAAACTCAGAATCACTTACGGATGCAGATGGATATACCTTGGACGGGAAATCCCGCTTTATTACACTTTATGCCGAAGAGCCCCAGGATTTGTCGCACGATAATGGTTTCTATAATTCAAACACCGAGTTTAACCTTGCGCTAGAAACATTCCCTGTTCTAGGGGGCATCGAATACAAAAAAACAGGAGAGGCTGATTGGCGAAGACCTGAATTGCCCAATACTTCAGATTATGTAAACGCCGCACCTCAGGGGCAGACTCCTTATAACGAAACCTTAGCCTTGCCCATTCCCGATGAGGGCACTCCCCTTTTTGTGCACCGCGAAACAGAAAGTGGGGAACATGTATACAGCTCCTATGGGATCAATTGGTTTTCAAGAATAAATAGAAGCACACAAGAGTATACCCTTACAACTACCATAGAACCTGCCAACATCTTAAAGCCCCCATCTGACCGGAGTGCATTGTTGGTCATTGAAGAAAGTCCGTTGTTGTTGACCACGGCAAACGAACAGCAATTACTTTCCAGTATCACGGGAACCGATAAGACTTTGGTGCGACTGATGTTCAATTTCCATACCGAACAGGAATTATTATCCTATAAAGTAACGGAGCGAACATTGAATGGGGCTACAGATCCCTTGGATCCCAACGCCATCTTTCCGGATGATCAGGAAATATTTGCCGATGAAATCGAGATTTATTTTAGGGACGCTATGCCATTGAACGCAACCGGTAAAGCTACCAATGTTAGCGATCATCCCACCAACGAAATACTATCCGTGATCACTACGGGTTCCTATACTTTGGACAGCACAGGCCTAAGTATTTCTCCAACCATTACTACAGGTCAAATGGCCAATTTTGTCGGAGGTGTACTCGTGCTAGAGGAAAACGAGTTCATCATTCACGAGGTATCCGGTAACGAGAATACGCCCACTTTTACGGTATACAAAAAACAGGTTTCGGACAAACTACAGAACACGGATGCCCCTAATCCGTCGGAAGAACTCATAGCTCCTCAAATCAAGGCGGATGGAATGTTCCTTGCCGTTGAGAATTTGCAGAATACAAGTAGCTGGGGCACACCTAATCCGCACCCATTGAAGGTACAGATCGGGGACAACTGGGGGATACATAGGGAAGTGATTACCCAATTGGACCCAGATGGACAGGTAGAGGAATATCTGCAAAAGACCAGGGGAATATGGGATACTGCCAATATCGAAAAAGTACTTCAGGCAGAAACGGTCTCTTATGATCAGGAAACAGGAGAAACTACAGTATTAACCGAAATCCATAAAGGCCAATATAAGGCTACTTTTAGTACAGCTATGCTGGCCGATCATCCCCAAAGTTCAGGCGCAAACCCCGCGCAATGGTATAGAGGTATTGTGAGGGTACATACGGAAGGAAATCCCAATGGGGAAAGAAGAAATCTCGAAGTATTCAAAATCGAAAATATGGGAACCGGTAGTGCCCTGATCGTTTACTTTACGGATATCGGTTTTAGTTCGGATGCTTCTTATGATGAAATTCAAACAGGAAGCACGGTCCAAGTGAATTTTTATCCGGGCTATCGCATCTATCTGTATGCTGATAGTATAGCGGGAATTTCCGAAGACCGAATCCTTCCTGAAACGGGAGAAGGTATCAAATATTCTTGCTTCGGTTTTAGAAGTACGAATATCACCAAATCCTATTCTTCAAGAATCGCAGTACCTACTGTGCTGTACGCCCAAGAGGTAATCGCACCTCTTATACCCCAATTACCCGTAGGAGCCCTGTATGCCACCAGACCGGATAACTTTGGAAAAGCGACCTATACGCTAACCACGCAATTTGACCATACCCCCCATGGAATATTGTATTATAGGGCCGATGATGATGCAATTCTTAACGCCATCTATACAGGCAACACCGTTGCCACTATAAAACAGGCCATTGCGGAATCGGATCCATCCTTTTTGGCAAACCGATGGCAGAATCTCTTAAGTTTTGATTATGATTATCCCACAAATTCTTTTCAAACGGACGGACTTTTTGGCATCTATCCGGAAACCGTCGAGGGTTATCGATTACCCAATCCGGACAATCCTGCCTTGTTCGAAGCCAGTGAAACACCTGGGAGCATTGACCCCGGAAATATGACGGATACAATAAAGGAAGCCATACTCCAGGTTTTTGTGCCCTTGACCGAGGTTCCCTTGCTCTATGAATATATCAACGGGGGAGACTATGAACCGATACCAAAAAAGCAGACGGTCAGAGATCGCAATGGCGCAGTCCTGTCACCGACAGATCCTGAATTTGATATTGCTCCAATGGCTAAAAGGACAACTGCCAATACGGTACAGTTTACAGATTTTACATTGGACGGTACTTCCAACAACCTGTATTTCTATTCGGTAAAGGAACTTAGCAATACCTTGCAAATGAGTGATTCCAGTTCTATTTTGGGGCCTATAAAATTGATACATACGAATCCCCCGAAACAACCGGCAATCAGGCAGGTTGTACCTATCCTGGAAAACCCCTTGCTTGGTATTCCACCTCAGATTGAAATGAAAATAAATGCTTATCCAAAAGTAGAAAACATAAAAAAGCTTTCCTTGTATAGGGCACTAAGTCCAAACGAAGCTTTATCTATTAGAACAATGCAGTTGGTCAAAGAAATCGATCTGGAAACCTTAGATGTGTTAAATGAGAACATATGGGGGATTACAGATGACTTTGAAGGTTTGGCCGAGGTGCCTTTTGGGGATGCACTTTATTATCGTATAGCTGTTTCCAGGGAAATTGAATATCCCGATAAAGATGATGATGCTATTATAAAAACAGAATATATGCCCTCCGAGGCATCAAAATTAGTAGTTACCGCGATAGTAGAAAATGCGAGTCCCATAAGTCCCCAAATTAGTTATATAGGCGATCTTAATGCTGGATCGGATGCATTGGAGAATGTGGTGCTCTCTTGGGATAAAACAGCCTATAATGCCACTTATTATGTATTTAAAATGAACTCTTCAGGGCAATGGAGCAAGATATATGAGGTAACTTCTAACGAAACTACGATATCCGTTCCTTTGGGACTAACCTCATTAGGGTCTGGAATACTACCGATAGTGGATACTTCCAACAATGATGAAAACATATTTCATCACTTTAAAATAACCGTTGAAAATAGTTCGGGGTTATTAAGTACGGAGACACCGATATTAACCATACCCACAAATACCAATTGAAGAATTTTTAATGGCAAATAATTAGGATAACACAAAGATGAAAAGAGATAAGATAACTTTAAAAACCTATTTCGAGACCGGTGACTATCCAACCGAGGCACAATTCATTGACCTGATCGATAGTTTTTTGAATATTGAAGAAGAGGACGCCGTTACGGGTATCACGGACAACGGTGATGGCACTTACATTTTTCAACTCTTGTCCGGGGGTACCGTCACTTTGGATATCCAAGGATTGCCGGATGAGATTCCCATAGCGAATGTGGTGGGTTTGCAGGCCATTATAGACGGCTGGACCTTACTTTTGGGTACGGTAACATTGAATCCCAATGACGGAAGCCTGGAGATGACCGATGGTTTAACCATTTTGGGAGGTCAAATGAAACTAAACGGGAACGGCACGGGGGGCTCAAATATTGTAAGGTTTCGTTTAATGGAATCCAATGGTTCAACGGAACAGGCAAAATTGGCAATGGAGGGGTCCAACAATTTGTTTTTGCAGAACACTGTTACTTTCCAAAGCCTACAACTTGTGGGCGGCGGCGGCGTAAACGGTTTTAGGTTCTATGACGGAACGACTTCGCAATCGGTATGGCACCAAGGTAATGACCAAAATCTATTCCCAATCTCAGCATCGGAACTGCCAGGCGGACAAGATTTGAATACGTATCAAACGGCTGGGTTTTATTATCAATCTGCAAATGCCGATGCGACAAGTGGATCGAACTATCCGCCAGATTTGAGGGCGGGGTCTTTGATTGTTCAAAAATCAGCGGGCGTAACACAGCAATACTACACTTATAATGATGGTTCTCCAGAAATGTGGTTTAGAGCTTTCTACTCTCCAAATTCTCCTCAATGGTCAAATTGGTTGAAAGTTTGGCATTCTGGAAATGATGGTTCTGGTAGTGGGTTGGATGCTGATTTGCTGGACGGATTGAGCAGTGGAAATTATGCAAGGGCAGGACTAAGGACGGATAGTTATATATGGGCGAGAAGAAGTTCGGGCTCTGGAACTGCTACATTTTACATAACACAACAAGGAGCGGGTGATATAGCACGATTTCTACAAGGAGCTGGTGATGGTAGCTTGGTAGCAAGAATCACCAACAATGGAGAACTGATAAACCGCACAGGTTATGCTGTGGAAAATCCTAATAATTCTTCTGCAAGTGTTAGGTTAAACTGGAACAACAATATTGCAAGAATAAGGATTGGTGGTTCTGGTTCAGGAACATCAGGAGGATTTCAGATACAGGACGCTGGAGACGATGTTATATTTAGAGTAGATAGTGTTGGGAACCAATATTTTGACCAGGGGGCACGGATAAGAAGAAATTCCCATGTTGGTGGTTATTTGGAAGGCTCGTACAACACTGTCGGAGCTAACGCTAACCAAAGCAATCCGATATATGTTATTGGGTCTAGTTATATTCCTAATGATACTTCACTCGGCAATATGTACGGTATTGGATTCTCCAATGGCTCCGCTTCTTTTCTCAATTCAACAGATTTAGGAACTAACCCTTCAGGGTGGGGTCTATATGTTGCTTCAGATGGAAACGCAAGAATATTTTTGAACGGATCAAATGGGCATGGTTATTATGGTGGTAACGTTTATGCAGATAATTTCATTCTTTCCTCTGATGAACGCTTAAAGAAAAATGTTGTATCAATAAAAAAGTCATTTGATTTCGGTTTCTATGAATTTGAATTCAAGAAAAGAGAAGGAGATAAGCGTTATGGTGTGATAGCCCAAGAAGTTGAAAAGAAAAACCCAGAATTGGTATATACGGATGAAGAAGGAATGAAGCAGGTAAAATACATTGACTTATTGATAGGTAAAATTGCAGAATTGGAACAGCGAATTAAAGCATTGGAAGCAAATTGAGCCAAAATAAAACAAGAAATTCATGAAAAGGAACAACAACACATTAAAAACATACTTCGAGACAGGCGACTACCCTACCGAAGCACAGTTCATTGACCTGATCGATAGTTTTTTAAATGTTGAAGAGGAGGACGCCGTTACGGGTATCACGGACAACGGTGATGGCACTTACATTTTTCAACTATTGTCCGGGGGTACCGTCACTTTGGATATCCAAGGATTGCCAGATGAGATTCCCATAGCGAATGTGGTAGGTTTGCAGGCCATTATAGATGGCTGGACCTTACTTTTGGGTACGGTAACATTGAATCCCAATGACGGAAGCTTGGAGATGACCGATGGCTTGACCATTTTGGGAGGTCAAATGAAACTAAACGGGAACGGCACAGGGGGCTCGAACATCGTTAGGTTTCGTCTAATGGAATCCAATGGTTCAACGGAACAGGCAAAATTGGCAATGGAGGGGTCCAA
>JBATTK010000002.1:0-6664 GCA_049670505.1 Saonia sp. | reverse complement strand
GCCTTGGGTAGATGAATTGCGAGGTCTAAACAATTCCAAAAAGGGAAAACGTCTGCATTTGACCAAAGGAGTGCATTTAGTTTTCCCCCACGAAAAATTACCGATAAAACAATCCGTTTATTTCGATGTCCCGGACGGACGTATGATGTTTGCCATTCCCAGGGGGAAAGTTACCTATGTAGGAACTACGGATACAAATTATAACAATGACAAGGACAATGTTCGTGTAGATTTGGCGGATGCTATGTATTTGATATCCGCCGTTAATAATATGTTCCCAAAAATTGATTTGGAGATGGAAGATATTGTTTCTTCCTGGGCCGGATTGCGCCCGTTGATCCATGAGGAGGGAAAATCCGCTTCGGAACTTTCCCGAAAGGACGAAATCTTTACTTCGGACACCGGATTGATCAGTATTGCCGGTGGGAAACTAACGGGATACCGTAAAATGGCGGAACGTGTGGTAAATCGTATTGCCAAGAAAATGGAGGAGGAATATGAAACCGAAGTAAACGAATGTAGTACGGATAAAATTCCCTTATGTGGAAATGATTTTAAAAAATTCAAACAGGTTACCAAGTATATTGCAGCGATTTATGAACGAATAAAACCAGACGGATTCACGGAGCACGATGCATGGTTTTTGGTCACCAATTACGGTAAACAAACGGAACTGATCTTGGAAGATTACGCCCGATTAAAGGATAAGGATCCTTATGTGCGTATGATCAAAGCGGAACTGCATTTTGGCATCGACTATGAAATGGTGCAAAACCCGATGGATTTTTTTATTAGAAGAACAGGGAGGCTATATTTTGACATTGACAGTATCAGAAATTTAATGGATACCGTGTTAGAGGAATTCCAAACCATTTTTCAGTTGGATGAGGCTACCGTATTGTCCTATAGGGAGATATTACAGGCCGAAATGTCAGATCACTCGGACTTTTCCCTGGAACGGGTTTAGAATAGGATATTGCAGACTTTTAGTTCCATTGTATTTTTGGGTTTTTTGTTGCACATGATAGATCCGGTCGTTTCTTTGGATGGTCCAAAAACTCCCTACAAATCATAAAGAAACAAGAATTGAACAAGGAATGGCCTTCTCGTTTGAATTCAAGGAAATAGGATTTTCGCAGACTTTTTGACACTTCAAGGGCATTGTCTGTTGGGGTAATGGGGTCTAAACTACCGTTGGCTATCAGTGCGGGGATGTCGGAAATAACCGGCTCATTTTCATTATTTTCGGCCCTAAAGGGATGCCAGTTTTCTAGTATTTGTGCATCAGAATTAAAGAATGCAGGGCCCGTACTGAAGTGGGGGTTCTTTTCTAGATCTTGGAGAAATTCGGGAGCTCCGTTAAAAGGAAGCTCCTCATAGGCCATGACGGACATATACATGGCAAGATTAATAAAATTGGTGGTTATAACAGTAGGCCGGAGTGCTTGTCTTAGGACCTCCTCGTCCGTATTTTCCAATGCTATTACAAAGGATGGGATAAACCCAATGGTGTTCCGCCTATAAAGTAATTGATGAGCCATTAACAATACATCCTGTATATTTAAAACAAACTCCGATCCATTGTACTGAAAGGCAATTGGATCCGTCTCCAACCGTTTTAGGGCATCAAAAAAACGGGTTTTTAAATCGGGATATTGCCGATTGCAATCGGGGTCTTTCCTACATTCCTCAAATGTTCCCAATAAGGATTGGCTAAAGCTACTTATGAAATTGGTGTACAGGTCCGAATCGGGGCCAAAAATCCCAAAAAGTACAGAAGAGCGCACGCTATTCGGAAAATCCCTCATAATGGTCAACCCTAATCTAGACCCATAAGATCCCCCCATCAAATTCCATTGTTTGTAGCCCAGCTTTTTTCTTAGACTCTCAAAATCCGCTGCGTTTTCCCGACTATTATAGGCAGAAAGATCAATCTCTTTTTCAATAGCTTCTTTTTTACATTCGTTGGTAATCCCAAGTATTTTGGTATACTCTTCAGCCGATGTCAAGTCCATGGCCAAAATTTCAATAAATTTAGTCCCTAAATCCGCACATATTGCATTGGAATCCCCAGTGCCTCGTTGGTCCATTAGCACAATGTCGCGATCGGACCGTAATTCCTGATTTTTCCAAAAACTTTCCATAACTAAAGTCGGTCCGCCCGGTCCGCCCTGAAGATAGAGTATGGGGTCATTTTTCGGATTATTGCCCGTTGCTTTTAGAACTGTATATGCAAGTTTTATGGTTTTACCGTTTTTGATGTTCCGATTTTCGGGAACCTCCAAAAACCCGGATTCAATATTTTCAAGGGAGTTGGATGATTTTGAGCTTAAATCAACTCCAAATTGCTTAGGCGATTCTTTACATCCGCTAAGCATTAATAAAGGGATACCCAATATTAGAAACCATTTCATAGGATAATTTTTTAGATGGATGATATCTAAAAATAGTGAAATTAATTTTGGCGTAATTTTCCCCCTGTCTTATCTGGGAGAATTAAGGGAAGATATCTTAGACCGCTCCATATTGGTTTGGAAAAGGACTAAGGATCTAGCCCTACCATTTCCCTGGCCCAATTTACAATTTGCATGCTGATGTTGTCCTCCCATCTACCGTCTTTGCCTTCGAAAGAATCTTTGGCGGTATTATGAATCGTATTCCAATGGTCGAGACCTGGATATTCAAATAGCACATGATCTTGATGGCCATTTCTTTTTAGAACATCCAAGATTATTTTATTGTCAAAGGATGACATGATCCAATCGTTGGTTCCCCTCATGATTCTTACAGGGATCTTTATTTTTTCCCATTCACCTGCCAAATCAAAGTCCTGCAATTGATGGTAATAGGAAACAGGTCTTCCATACATATGTTCCGGAGAATGATAGTTGTATTCGGCCAAAGCGGGATATTCATTTATCACTTGCCGATAGGTTTTCTTTTGAATGAGCATACCGTAATATAGAGGGATATAGTAGGAATTCATTTTTTTGACAATGTCCGTTTCGGAATTTCCCTTAAACCGAAGTATTCTTCGCTCTATTTCGAGCATATGTTCAAACCAGGTTTTAAAGAAAACCCCATCCGAGATTATCCCGGCCAGATTGAATTCGTTTGCCAACAAGGGAGCCAAGGCACTTCCCATACTGGAACCGTAAACAACGATCTTATTTGGATCCACATAGGGTTTTGACTTTAAGGACCTGATAGCGGCTTTAAAACCTGCTATATCCATTAGGAAGTCGGATTCCGAACAATTCCCATCACTATCGCCCACCCCTGGCTTTTCTATACGCATTACTACCATATCCGATTTTTCTACCAGATCCCGGATTACCTGCACCCAATTTCCCCGTCTTCCCGGATAAGTTTCTATGGAGGAACAACTTAAACCTCCGATTAATATAACTGCAGGCTGTTTCCCTGTCTTTTTTGGTTTGGTAATGATAACTCTTTGTGTTATTCCATAGGTGCTGGTGACTTCTTCGTAAAAGGTATCGATTCCGGCATGGGTTTCTTTTTCAATGGCATTCAGCTGCACGTTCGTTTTTATAAGCTTGCCTTCCCTTATGGCTTCAATGCTTACGGCTTTATTTGCCCTTTTGCCATAAACGACGTCCGTCCATACCTCGTCGTTAGCAATGAAAACATTATCTACCCGAATGATAATATCATCCACCTTCAGACCTGCTTTTAACAATGGACTTTCTTTTTCTATGGATTTGATGATTGCCCCGGTACTGCCTATATTAGGACCGGAAATTTCAGCTTGCCATGTAGCTCGCCTTCCTAAATCTTGGGCGTTAAGCATTGAACAGAATACCAGTGCCATTCCCAAAAGTGTCGTTTTTTTTCTTAACATTGTTAGATGTGTTTTAAGATATTCTTAAAATTAGATCCGTTATATTTATGAGAATGGTAAATTATGTGAACCTACCTGATTTTTATACAAAAGTGCCTAAACCTATGATTTTACACACGGAACAAAATGGACACTAGAAGCAATTTTTACATTTTTAATTCCCGTATAGCCACCCATGTTCTGTTTTGGTTAGGCTATTATATTCTTTTTGGACTGATCTGGGTAACCGATAAAGGGTATTTCAACTCCTTCTATCTGGAATTTGTACTGCTTCCTATCAGGATTTTAGTGGTATATGTCACCATCTATTTTTTGCTGCCAACATTTCTTTTGAAGAGGGACTATTTTAAATTCTTTCTAGGGTATTTCCTGTTACTGGCACTGGGAGGACTGATGCAGCGATTTTTTATTCATTTGTTCTATGAGCGTATACTATTAAATACGACTACCCATGCTTTTTTTGATATCATGTCGATGATAAGGGCCGTGGTGCTCATAAATACTACAGCTTTATTGGTGTTGGGGGCAAAACTTTTTCAATTGTGGCAAATAGAACATGAAAAAAACAGGAAAAGTGGAGGTGGTGTTTTAGAGATTAAATCGAACAGGCGTATTCATTTAGTGCCGATGGAAGATATTTTGTATATAGAGGGTCTTGGAAATTATGTAACCTATTATCTTAATGGAAATTCTAAGGTTACTGCCTATTCATCCGTAAAAAAAGCATTGGCCGCTCTCCCAGAAAATTTTGTCCGGGTACATAAATCTTATGTGGTGAACAAGCATCATATTAAATCCTACGACACACATAATATTGAAATTCAAGATCAAATGGTACCAAGGGGAAAGAGTGTTTCGGAAGATCTGTTTTTTGTAAAAGTATAACAGTCTCTTAATCCAACTTGTCCGTTAACTTATGGAAGAGGGGTTTTGCATTTTTTTGATGATATAGAATTTTGTAAACGGCATCTATAATAGGGGTTTTCACTTTCTTTTTAAAATCGGTCTTTAATTTAAACGCACTTTTCGTAGCATAATATCCTTCCGCTACCATATTCATTTCCATCATTGCACTTTTTACGGTATAACCCTTCCCGATCATGTTGCCGAACATACGATTGCGACTAAAAGTAGAGTATCCCGTAACCAAAAGGTCGCCTAAATAAGCTGAATTATTGATATCCCGCTTCATTTTATGCACCTGATTAATGAAACGCTTCATTTCCCGTATGGCATTGCTCATCAGTACGCTTTGAAAATTATCACCATAGCCAAGACCATGGGCGATGCCGGCGGCGATAGCGTAAATATTTTTGAGCATGGCCGCATATTCCGTGCCTATGATATCATCGGAGATTTTGGTTTTTATATAATGGCTCTTCAGATTTTGGGCAACAAGTGCTGCCTTGGATTCATCCGCACAGGCAATGGTTAAATAGGAAAGTCGTTCCAACGCTACCTCTTCTGCATGACATGGCCCCGTAATGACACCAATATTTTTATATGGAATACTATATACCTTATGAAAATGTTCGCCAACGATAAGGCCTGTTTCGGGAATAATCCCTTTTATGGCGGAAAACACAATTTTATCTCGAAGGGAAACCGTCAATTTTTTCAATTCGCTTTCCAAAAAGGCGGAAGGAATGGCAAAAATAAGGACATCGTTCTGATCCACAACGGTATCAATGGTATCGGTAAGGTTTAATAGCTGTATATCGAACTCTACGGAACTCAAGTAATTGGGGTTGTGCTTTTGATCTCTTATATGCTCCAAGGCATCGGAATTGCGCATATACCAGCTTACTTTCTTTAAGTTTTCGGTCAGCATTTTTACAATGGCCGTAGCCCAACTGCCTCCACCGATTACTGCAAATCGCTTTGCTTTATCCATTCCAAAGTTTTATGGGGTCAAATGTAAATAAAAAAATAAGCTTCATGTTAAATGCTGATTATCAAAACATTACTAATAATGGCATGAAGATTGTTTTATGGAAAACAAAACCATAACACTTTTAGATATGAGAGCCGTAAAACTACTTTTAGGATTTTTAATGATAGGGGCGCTGAGCACTTCTTGCTATACGGAAGTGATACTTGATGACGATGTAGTAGCGGCACCTATATTCAATGTAAACGCCGCATTACAATCGCATGAATTGTGGTATGTAGATATTAACGCTACCCAAGGGAATGGGGAAATTCCCTTTTTACAACGTGCTTTCACGATTTCCTTTGATAGGGGAACGGTCTATGCCAACAATAATATTGTAGGTATCGGCAAAACGGGAAATGGTTTTGGGATCGATGTAGGATTCTATGATCCTATTGCCGGAGCGGTAGAGATAGATCACGATGTAGACGGGCGTTGGTTATTGGAAGTGTACGAGGTTAACGGCCGTACACTGGAACTCTACCATGCACCTACCGATACTTCGTATTTCTTAAAAGGGTATCAACGAAATAATTTTGATTATGATATGGTATTCTATGATAATATCCAATACTTTTTACAAGAGTATCAGGCTTGGGAAAAAGTGTTCACTAGCGAAGAAGGTGCCATCAACGATTTTGATGATGAAACCTTTTTACAATTTCTCTCTGGCACCAATGGGAATTTCTTTAGATCCTCCATAGATGCCAATGGCACTCCGATAAATAATTTGGTTTGGGATTATGAAGGGGATTATGAAGTGTACGATGTTGCAAATGATGACACTTTAAAAACTTTAACACTGGATTATGACTTTCTGGGCAATGATTATTTTGAACTCTACGTTATCAATGATAATACTATAGAGT
>JBATTK010000001.1:0-10138 GCA_049670505.1 Saonia sp. | reverse complement strand
TCTCCCCCAAGAGCTCATATCGACGGGGGGGTTTGGCACCTCGATGTCGGCTCGTCACATCCTGGGGCTGGAGAAGGTCCCAAGGGTTGGGCTGTTCGCCCATTAAAGTGGCACGCGAGCTGGGTTCTGAACGTCGTGAGACAGTTCGGTCTCTATCTACTGCGGGCGTCAGATATCTGCGTGGCGCTGACCCTAGTACGAGAGGACCGGGTCGGACCGACCGCTGGTGCACCAGTTGTCCCGCCAGGGGCATCGCTGGGTAGCTATGTCGGGACGGGATAAGCGCTGAAAGCATATAAGCGCGAAACCCGCCACAAGATGAGATATCTTTAAAGGGCCGTGGGAGACTACCACGTCGATAGGCCATAGGTGGAAGTACGGCAACGTACGGAGCCGAGTGGTACTAATAGCCCGTAGGCTTGCGCCTAGAACGTCCGTCCGCCGAAAGGCGGACGGCGAGCACCTTGATATTGTATATTATCCATCCGTACCTTGTACGAACATTCTCCAATGCCGGCCCCCGGGCCGCACCCTGTCCCTTTATGTCAAAGATATTGTGCCCCCTTGGGGGGGCCAAGAATTTAGGTGGCCATGGCGACGGGGCCCACCCCTTACCATTCCGAACAGGGAAGTTAAGCCCGTCTGCGCCGATGGTACTGCCACACCAGGTGGGAGAGTAGGCCGCCGCCTTTCTCGGGCCCCGACATCCGCAAGGACGTCGGGGCCTTTTTTTATGAATGCATCACAACAATAGGGTATTACCTTCCTCCAACTTCCAACTCCCTAGGTATTGAGGCTAATCTTTTTTATGCCCGGTACCCCGGTCGTATTCCATTTCCAGTAATGCCTACACAATTCCGTGAAGGAGCTTTTTGTTTTTACTATCTTTATCTAAACGATAAAATCATGCTTAAAAAGACACTTACGCTCTCCTTCTTTTTCTTATGTGTATGTATAACTTCATCACAAGAAAACAATAATCTGAAAGCCTTGGTCGGGGGAACATTAATAGATGGTTTTGGTTCCGATCCCATTAAAAATAGTGTAATCATCATAGCAGGCGAAAAAATAGAAACCGTGGGGACTATGGATAATACTCCTATTCCTACTGGTGCCGAAATTATTTCTACGGAAGGAATGACCGTACTTCCCGGTCTTTGGGATATGCATGTGCATACCATGATCAATGGACACGCGGATTATGCTTATTGGGACAAGACCTATCCGCCTTTGTTCAAGGACGTCATTATGCCCTCCTCCGCACATCAATTATTAATGGCAGGAGTTACGAGTGCGAGGGATCTAGGAGCACCTTTGGAAGCAAGTATAGCGGTACGCGATGCTATAAATAAGGGTGAAATACCAGGGGCAACTTTATATGTTTCGGGCCCTTTTATTCAACACAAACCCTATCCGGGTACAGAAGATTTTAGATGGGGAGTGGAGAGTCCTGAAGATGGTAGGAAAAAAATTAGAAAACTTGCAAACGCTGGAGTAGATGTCATTAAATTGATCGATCAAGATCAAATGTCCATGGAAGAGTTGACGGCGGTAGTAGATGAAGCCCATAAGAATAATCTGAAAGTAGTGGCACATGGGCATAGACCCGAGGAGATTAGAAGGGGACTCAAAGTGGGGGTAGACTGTTTTGAGCATACTGGGTTGTCCTCCGCTCCCCAATACCCCGATGATGTTATGGAAATGGTAAAGGAACGCACTGCACAAATGAACAAGGGAACCTTATTCTGGTGTCCTACCGTAGAAGGATTGTATAACTATGAATATGTTCGGGACAATCGTGAAAAATTGGATAACAATTCTTGGCATTTAGGGTTACCGGATAGCATTATTGTAGATATTAGAAATAGTATTATGCATCCGGATCGTCTTCCTTATTTTCAGTTAACACCTTCAAGAAGACCTACCTTGAAAACAAAAATACAACAGCTGTTGGATGCCGGAGTGGTACTTTTGATCGGTACGGACAGCGGTATACCTATGAAATTTCACAGTCAATCTACCTGGAACGAATTGGATGTATGGGTCAATGAGTTTGGTATAGACCCCATGTATGCAATTCGATCCGCTACCTATTGGCCGGCATTATGGATGGGAGTTGCTGATGAAGTAGGCACTATTACCCCGGGAAAATATGCGGACATCATTGCGGTTGACGGTGATGTCTTGCGGTATATCAGTCTGTTGCAAGATGTAGATATGGTCATCAAACATGGTAAACGGTACAAATAATTCCCCCACCGAGTTGGTAGAAAAAAAATCGTCTTATCACCAAGAAGAAAGATTAAACTCATTATCCCATGCCTTGGGTATTTTATTGGGAATCATAGGTCTTTATTTCCTATTGGATAAGCATACGCCTAAAAGTCCCTATGCTACTTTAAGCATCTTGATTTACGGTGCCTCTGTAATTTTATTGTTCACGGCATCTACCTTATATCATTCGGTTTCCAATGTTAAATTAAAAAGGAAGCTTAGGGTTTTAGATCATATTAGTATCTATTTTTTAATCGCGGGCACCTATACTCCGGTAGCTTTGATTACTTTAGTGGATGGGAATGGATGGCCAATTTTTTATACCGTATGGGGTATTACGGCCATAGGTACTTTGCTTAAACTTTTTTTTACGGGAAAATATGAATTTATATCCCTAATACTTTACCTAATCATGGGCTGGTTGATCGTACTGGATTTTAGGAGCTTATTGGAACAAACTACTTCTTTGGGGATGCAATTACTTATGTTGGGAGGTGCTTTCTATACCATAGGGATTGTGTTCTATGCCATTCGAAAAATTCCATACAACCATTTGATCTGGCATTTTTTTGTTTTGGGAGGGGCTGTTAGCCATTGGCTGTTTATCTTTTATGATGTAATTTAGGAAGTAATCACTTCCCGATATTCAAGAAAGAACAATTCAAACTCGATCATAGTATTATTTAGAAACTCCATAGTTTCCCGCCAAGTATCCTTGTTGTGGATAGATACATCTTGTTTTGAAACATAAATTCTGGAAATTTCCTTTTCGTTTTTCAGCATACAGGAATTTTCAAATATTGCATTGGACACATAATGCTCTACTAGTATAGATTTTAGAGAAATCAATTTTTCCCAAAGTTTTGTTCTTCGTTCTAAATCTTGTTGCTCAATATCAAGCGATACCATGGCCTGCTTAACATCAAAATGAAATTTAAAGGAAAAGTCCTTGATTTTTGTCTGATATAAAATCCACTTTCTGGGATACGATTTGCCAAAAGCGATCCAGAAATCCTGTCGTAGCTTTTTTGATTCTTCTTTGCTGAACATCTATAAAAAATAAGCAATAACGATTCCTAAAATAATAACCAATAATTTCCGCAGATTAAAGGAATGCCCTTCGGAACTTTCGAACAAAATTACAGTAGAGATATGCAAAAACACTCCTATGACCAAAGCAGTGATAGGCGCATAATACCGGGCAACAAAATCAAAATTGGAGGCCACATAACTTCCCAAAGGCGTCATTATGGAAAATAGGACAATAAAAAGAATAGCCTTGGTCAACTTCATTTTAGAACCGACCAAAAAGATACTTAGAATAATGGCTATGGGGATTTTATGCACCAAAATCCCATAGAGGATGATACCGTGGTTTTCTATAGGTAATCCTTCTAGGAACGCATGAAGGGACAAGCTTATGAAAAGCGCCCACGGAAAGCTTGTTTTTTCATTATCCAAATGAACATGCCCATGTTCTGCACCTTTGGAAAAAAACTCCAGAAAGATCTGTAATAGGATTCCCAGCATTACAAAGACCCCTATCGTTTTAGGATTTGAATTTTGATAGGCTTCAGGGAAAAGCTCAAAAATGGTCAATGCTAGCAAAAAGGCACCACTAAAAGCTAATAATAACTTAAACGTTTCTTTGTTTTTAGGCTTTGTCAACAGGACAAAAACAAAACTTAACAATACCGAGAGTACGGGTAAAAGATAGGTCATTAGGTATTCGGTTAGTTGTCCGGACTATTTTAAAAATAGGAGTGTTGTTGGGGTTAAAATTAGTGTATTTTTGCGGTATTCTTTATGATACCTATGAACAATAATTTTAAAATGGTGGCCAAGACCCTGTTTGGGTTTGAAGAAATTTTGGCCAAAGAATTACGAAACCTTGGCGGCGGCAATGTGACGGAAGGAATACGGAGTGTTTCCTTTGAAGGGGATACCGGTTTCATGTACAAGGCCAATTTGTGTTTACGGACCGCCATAAAAATACTAAAACCTATACATTCCTTTTATGTGAGGGACGAGAATGACCTATATAAAAAGGTCTATGCTATGGAATGGTCCGAATATCTTAGTCCGGATATTACATTTGCAATAGATGCTACGGTCCATTCCGATAGTTTTACCCATTCCCTATATGTTTCCCAAAAAACTAAAGATGCTATAGTTGATAAGTTTCGGGAAATGGATGGAAGGCGACCCAGCGTGGATATCAAATTTCCCGATGTACGCATCAATATCCACATTCAAAAAAACCAATGCAATATTGCCCTTGATACTTCGGGCCGATCCTTACACCAGAGGGGGTATAGAACGGCTACCAATATTGCACCTATAAACGAGGTGTTGGCAGCCGGACTTTTGTTATTGAGTGGGTGGGATGGCCAATGTGATTTTTTAGACCCTATGTGTGGCAGTGGAACTTTTTTGACGGAAGCGGCCATGATTGCATGTAATATTCCCGCCAATATCAATAGAAAGGAATTTGCATTTGAGAAATGGGACGATTTTGACGAAGAGCTCTTTGAAAAGATCGTGGATGTTTGTTTAAACAAAACACGTGAATTTCACCACAAAATTATAGGATACGATAAGGCGCCATCCGCAGTTCGGAAAGCACAGGAAAATGTGCTAAATGCGAACCTTTCCGAGTATATAACCATAGCTCGTGAAAATTTCTTTAAAACCGAAAAACCTACGGAAGACCACCTACATATCGTTTTTAACCCACCCTATGGGGAACGGTTGAACATTGAAATGGAAGAGTTTTATGGATTGATCGGGGATACTTTAAAGCAAAAATACTCCGGAACGGACGCTTGGTTTATCACTTCCAATCTAGAAGCCTTGAAATTTGTTGGTCTCCGACCATCAAGAAAAATCAAAGTATTCAATAGTCACTTAGAATCGCGTTTGGTGAAATATGTGATGTATGAAGGTAGTAAGAAAGCAAAATTTAATAAACAGGATTAGGAAATGAGACCAAAATATAAAGCCCTATTATTTAATTTTATCGGTTTTGCGGCATTGTTTGTTATCATTAGATTGGCCTTGGGGTATTATTTGCCGATCAGTAGGATATTCTTGGCGGTGACCTCGGCCATCGTTGCCAATATACTTGCCCCAAAATTTGGTGCCATCCAGACCGATGCCGGAGAGAAGATATTGATGAAGTGGGTCTTTATAAAGGGAACACGGGAGATTTAACCTATTCTTGGGATGCTTTCGTTTCTTTCTTTGGTTTTTTTGCTTTTCTATACAAGGGAATAAAATAGGTGATAGAATAATTGTAACCTACTCCAAAATTACTTCCATCCGTTACTTTGTTAAAACCAGGTATCCATAGGTTTGGGAAGTTGTCCGCTTCTTTCTCGGTAATCAGATAACCCAAACGTACGCTGGCACCTAAAAAAATGTTGGCAAAAAGTTCTGCTTTTACTCCTATGACAAATTCTAGCCATGAGGCATTTAATCCGCTGAATTCTTCGGGTATGTTAGAACCTTCAACAAAACCTTCCTGATTAAAAATTCGGGTACTGTCAAAAAAATTAAAACTGTTCAAGGTTTGGCTAAAACTACTGAAGGCATAACGCCCTCCAATGTGTATGGAGTTGTTCATTCCATACCAGTTTTCATAGGTATTGATATCTACCCCTAGTTTAAGGTAACTGCCCGAAGTAGTAAAGTTGTACAGATCTCCACTGTTACTGGTTGCGGTATCGCCCCCCAGGCCTTCTTGTCTTGTCCGTTCCTCATTTCCCAGCTCTGCGGCCAAATAGAGTCGTTGGGTAAGCCTGTAATCCCCCACAAGTTCCAAACCGGTATAGTCATCATTCAGGAAGGATAGTATGGGTCTACTTAGGTCAACACCTATACGCAGGCCATATGGTTGTCTATAAACCAGTGTATCCTTGGGTTGTAGGTCAATAGGTTTGCTTTGGGATTGTCCCATAAGAAAGCAAAATGTAAAGCAAGTGCTAATGAAATATTTTAACATGGGTCACAATTGAATTTTCCACAAAGGGGATATCTATTTCTATTTCCTGTATCCAATTATTGCTATCCATTGTCAGGTCGTCCGCAAGATTATCAAAATTGGCAACAAATCCGCACGCCCTGGAAATGAATACTTCCTTGGACTCATAATTAAAGGTAAGCGTATCCCTATTGATCATGGTATCATCGCTTGCTGTTAAGTTTTGTGACAAAATGTAGGTAGTCGTGTTTTCTCTTATTCGCAGTGGTATAACTATTGAATCTAGACTTGCATTAGGAATCGTATCTATTACCGAACCGTCCAAAGCAAGGGCAATGACTTCCAGACTTGGAACATCTTGCGCCTCCGTAGGATTGTTTACATCAAAAAAATTGATAACCAATGAGGGGGTATCACCCTCCACACAAATATCATCTTTTTCACAATTGGTGAGGGCAAAGATTGTCAAAAGAAGTAAAAATAATACGCTTATTTTTTTCATTAATGTATCATCTTCATGTTAGAGAGAAATTATAGCAATTATGATGCCCGTTTTTCCAAAAGTACAACATTTTCCACGTGATGTGTTTGTGGAAACATATCTACGGCCTGCATTTTTTTTACACTATACAATTCATTCATTAAGGCAAGATCTCTAGCTTGTGTAGCGCTGTTACAACTAACATATACTACTTTCTTGGGGGCGATGTTCAAAATTTGAAGCACAACATCCTTGTGCATACCATCCCTCGGTGGATCTGTAATAATAACATCTGGTTCACCATGGGATTCAATAAACTCAGAATTGAATACATTTTTCATATCCCCGACAACGAAATCTACATTGGCTATTTTATTGGCGACTGCATTGATCCGTGCATCCGAAATTGCTTCGGGCACTGCTTCTATACCAATGACCTTTTTTGCTTTTCCGGAAATGAATTGGGCTATCGTTCCCGTACCGGTGTATAGATCATACACCAATTCCTTTCCGGTAAGCCCGGCAAAATCCCTGGTTATTTTATACAGTTCGTAAGCTTGTTCCGAATTGGTCTGGTAAAATGATTTTGCGTTGATCTTAAAACGCAATCCTTCCATTTCCTCAAAAATATGATCTCTTCCAGAGTGGCAGTGTACCTCTTGATCATAGATGGTATCATTCTGTTTCCGGTTGATGACATACTGTAGTGAAGTGAGTTCGGGAAAAGTATCGGTCAAATGGTCCAGCAACAGTGTTCTCTTATGGGTATCATCTTCAAAAAATTGGATGAGAACCATAAGTTCGCCAATAGAGGATGTTCTGATCATTAAGGTTCTAAGAAGGCCATACTGGTTTCTCGGATTGAAGAAAGATAGCTTATTTTTTATTGCAAAATCTTTTATTTCTAGACGTATCGCGTTGGACGGATCTTCTTGTAAATGACACTTTTTAATATCCAGAATTTTGTCCCACATACCGGGAATATGGAAACCTAGGGCATTTTTATCCTTAATCTCATTTTTGGAATCTATTTCTTGCTGGGTCAGCCATCTACTATCAGAAAATGAAAATTCCAGTTTATTGCGATAGTAATATTGTTTTTTCGAAGCTAAAATGGGCAATATCTCCGGTAATTCGATATGTCCTATCCGAATCAGGTTATTTTCGACCTCCTTTTGTTTGTAATGCAATTGATGTTCGTAACCCATATGTTGCCATTTACAACCCCCACATACTCCAAAATGTTGGCATTGGGGCGCTACCCGTTTGTCGGACAGGGAATGAAAATTTGTGGCTTCACCTTCAAAATAGGCCTTTCTCTTTTTTGTGGTCTGTACATCTACCACATCTCCTGGAACCGTATTGGAGAGAAAAATAACCCTGCCATCTGGAGCTTTTCCTATGGTCTTTCCCTTGGCTCCTGCATCGATTACAGTTATATGTTCAAATACTTGTCTTCTGTTCTTTTTACGCATGGGGCAAAAATACTAATAGGAATGAATTTACCATCGCATTTGCAAGGCTTATCTTTAAAATGAAGTGGTTTGAACTTTTTCAATGAATAAAAAAGACAAATTATTGAACCTTTTCGGTTTTTAGTCGTCCTTAGTATAACGACTCTTATGGGAAACACCAATAAAATATTTGACGGATTACTGGTATTACAACATCAATCTGGAAATAAAAAAGCGCTTTCGGTATTGGTACATAAATACCACCGTAAATTCTGTAAACATTCGTATTGGTATACCCGTGATATGGACGTCTCCAAAGATATTGTTCAAGATTGCTGGGGCATTATCATACATAGACTAAACGGCCTTAGGGATCCAAACAGTTTTGGGAGCTGGTCCATGAGGATCGTAACAAGGAGATCTTTGGATTATATACGGAGGGCTAAGCGGATGAACAAAAATAGGGAAGCTTACTCCAGATTTGCCCCTGAGCATGAAAATAATGAAAATAGGGATTCCGATCAGACTAAATTGTTACCGGCCATACGATCATTACCTAACGATCAGCAAGTGGTACTTCATTTATTTTACACCGAAGATTATTCACTTAAAGAAATAGCCCAAATATTGGAAATCTCCGTTGGAACGGTAAAATCTAGGCTGTTCCATGCGCGTGAAAAATTAAAAACAATTTTAAAAAATAGAAATGATGAGTAAGAAAGATGAAAAAATAGATGAACTTATAAAAGAGGCATTGAGTAAAGAAGAGGCAAAGTTTTATGATGAACTGGAAGAGCAGAACCTTTTTGAAAAGTTGGGTGAAGTGTATCGAGGAAAGATGGGATGGCTGGCCATTATTATGAATGTGGTACATCTTATGATATTCGTATTGTTCATATATTGTATCGTGCAATTTTTTAAAATGGAGGAAATCAAGGAGCTTATACTATGGTCCAGTGCGGGGTTTTTATGCATGATCGCAATGGCGATGATAAAGTTGTATGTATGGATGCAAATGGATAAAAACGATATCCTACGACAATTAAAACGATTGGAACTTCAAGTTTCCGCTCTTTCCCATAAATTGGATACATAAATATGTAATCCCTTTGTGCAAGGGATTGACTAAATATTTACTAATTTAGCAATACTACAAAGGATGATTTCTCTCCCTAAGAAGGAATTGCTAAAGTTTTACTTAAATTATTAGATCATGTCAGTTTTGGAAATCACAAAGTCCGAAGAGGCTATTGCCTTGGAGAATAAATACGGAGCACAAAACTATCATCCATTACCCGTTGTGTTGACCAAAGGGGAAGGTGTTTATGTATGGGATGTTGAAGGAAAAAAATATTATGATTTTTTGTCCGCATATTCCGCGGTAAATCAGGGACATTGTCATCCAAAGATCATAGCCGCCCTAAAGGAACAATCGGAAAACCTTACTTTAACTTCTAGGGCATTTTATAATGATATGCTTGGGAAATACGAGAAGTATATCACCGAGTATTTTGGGTTCGATAAAGTACTGCCAATGAATACAGGGGCCGAAGCAGTGGAGACCGCTTTGAAAATAGCAAGGAAATGGGGTTATGAAAAGAAAGGGATACCTGCTAACCAGGCAAAGATCATCGTTTGTCAAAATAATTTTCACGGAAGGACCATTACGATTATATCAGCTTCCAACGATCCTATAGCAACTGAAAATTTTGGACCATTTACACCGGGCATTTTGGCGATACGCTACAATGATATAAATGCGTTACAAGAAGTCCTAAAAGATGAAAATGTAGCTGCCTTTTTGGTAGAACCTATACAGGGTGAGGCCGGGGTTTATGTACCGGACGACAATTATTTAAAGGAGGCACATCGGTTGTGCAAGGAAAAAAATGTACTGTTGATAGCCGATGAAGTTCAAACAGGGGTAGCTCGGACAGGGCGTTTGCT